>PMKN01000045.1:0-198 GCA_003158675.1 Chloroflexota bacterium
GAGAGCGGCTCGTCCATCAGGAATACGGCCGGCTCGCGCACGATTGCACGTCCGAGAGCGACGCGCTGACGCTGGCCGCCGGAGAGCTCTCGCGGCTTTCGGTCGAGGTAGCGGGTCAGGTCGAGGATCGCTGCCGCTTCCTTGACGCGGGCCTCGATCTGGACCTTGGGCACATGCCGCAGCTTGAGGCCGAACGCG
>PMKN01000045.1:289-38834 GCA_003158675.1 Chloroflexota bacterium
GAGGTTGAGGTCGTCCACGGCGACCACGTCGCCGAAGCGCTTGCTTACGTTCTCGAAGGTGACTGTAGCCATGAGGTCTGAACTCCTGGTCGTGGTGACGATGTTGCGTGATCCTACCAGGCGAACCCAAGTGGCCCGACGCGGCAGGTGATCGGGGATCGCTAAACGTTTAGAAGGATCGGCGCCCCAATCACCGAGGCCATCAGCCATGGGTGTCCGGTCCCTCCCGGTATGGTAGCCAACGAAGGATGCTTTCAGGATCAGTTCAGAGCCGGGGCCTAGAACGGGTTGCACATCAGTGGGCCCGACCCGGCTCAGCGGAACGGGTCGAGCACGAATCGAACTCCATGCGCATAGTGAGCCAAACCATGAACGACCATCCCGATCGCCCGTCCCCGGAACCTTTCGAAGCGCCGAAACGCGAATTCGACGCGAGCGGGGATGTCAGGTGGGCACCGGATCAGAGCCTGGCATTCGATGCGCCAGATGCCGCTCCGAGCGGCCCGGGTACCTATCTGCCTTTCGGCGCTGCATCGACGCCCGTGCCTCCGACCGTGTTCTCGGATGTGGCGCCGCCCCCGCCGCCATTCGTCGCGCCCCCGCCCCCGCCGCCCGCGGGTCAGTGGGTTGGCTGGATGGCGCCGCCCCTGGCTGCGCCGCCGGCATATGAGGCCAGAACGGCAACGTCGAGTCGGGCGGATCGAGTGTTCGGCGGCCGCCGATTGCTGCCTTTGATCGTCGCTACAGCGCTTCTGTCCGCAACCCTATCGGCCGCGGGCACATACGTGGCATTCACGCTCGCGCCGCGCCCGACGGTCGTGACCCAGTCGGCCCCGGCGTCCACCGCGCCCAATGCCCAGGTCGTGAGTCTTACCGAATCGCAGGCGGTCGTTCGAGCCGCAGGTATCGCCAAGCCGTCGGTCGTCACTATCTCGACCACCGGCACCACGGGGGTCGGACGTCGTACTGCGCAGTTCAGCGGGTCGGGATCGGGGTTCATCGTCAGCGCGGATGGCCTGATCCTCACGAACAACCACGTGATCATGGGCGCGTCGACCCTGACCGTGACCCTCGACGGCGGTCGCGAGCTTCCGGCCACGGTCGTGACCGCGGACGCCGCCCATGACCTGGCTCTGATCACCGTCAAGACCACGGGCCTCACACCGCTCACGTTGGGTGACTCCGCCGCGGTCAAGGTCGGCCAGCTCGCCATCGCCGTGGGCAGCCCGCTGGGAACCTTCACCGATTCGGTGACCCAGGGCATCGTCTCCGGCCTGGACCGGAGCATCTCGGTCGGCGATACCTCCTCTTCATTCACCGAGGATCTGTCCGGCCTGATCCAGACCGACGCCGCGATCAACCCCGGCAACAGCGGCGGCCCCCTCCTCGACGCCAGCGGCTCCGTGGTCGGCATCGTGACCGCGGCCTCCAGCAGCGCCCAGGACATCGGCTTCGCAATCCCGATCAACCAGGCGAAAGACATGATCGCGGCCGCGATGGGCACGAAGGCCTGACGTTCCAGGTCGCCTAGTTCCGCTCGCCGCGTACTCTTCTTCAGAGATGTTTCAGCTGCGGGCGCCATATATGCATCGAGCGTCCCTTCAGCCGCACCCAGCCCATGTCCGCAGGCACCGGAGGACAAGAGACAGATCCTATGAAGACCAGATTGGCGGCCATCGCCTTGATCCTGGTAGGAGTTGCCGCGGTCGCGGTAGCCGTCGTCGGGCCGCCTAGCTTCGGCGGCTCGTCCAGCTCGAAGTACATCACTTCGACGGTAACCGTTGGCGCTGTCAGCGCTCAATCGGTCGCCACCGGGACGGTATCGGCCAGCACCGTCTACGGCCTGAAGTTCGGACTCGCGCCCGACGTGGTCAGCACGACCGCTACGACTTCAGGCACCGGCGGGTCCACCAGCGGCAGCGGCGCCTCGACGACCGCCACGCTGGCGTGGCCGGTCAAGACCGTGTCGGTGACGGTTGGGCAGACTGTCAAGAAGGGCGATCCCCTGGCCAGCTCCGACGACTCAGCGGCCCAGCTGCAACTGACGTCGGCTCAGGCCACCCTCGCCACCGCGCAGGCGAAGCTAGCCACTGATTCGGGAGGCCCCGACGCCGTTACCAAAGCCCAGGCGCAGAACTCGCTGAGCCAGTCGCAGGCCAGTTACAGCCAGGCCGTCAGCAACAGGACGAACACCAATCAGCAGAATGCCCTGACGTTGAGCCAGGCCCAGCAGTCGGTCGCCGCCGCGCAGTCCAAGCTTGCGGCCGACGTGGCCGCCGGCGCGTCGCAGCCGACCATCGACGCCGACAACAACTCCCTCTCGCAGGCCCAGTCGAATCTGGCCTCGACTAAGCTCAAGGTGAGCCAGTCAAACCAGCAGGCAGCTCAGCAGGTGACGAGCGCGTCGCTGAGCCTTGCCGCGGCCAAGTTGCAGTACCAGAGCAAGGTCGCGCCCGCCGCCAGCGCCACGGTCACCGCCGATCAGGCTGGCGTGGACTCGGCCCAGGCCGCGGTCGCTGTCGCCCAGCTGGCCGTGACCGCCGCCACCATCGTGGCCCCGGCGGATGGACTCATCGTCGCGGTCAACGTTCTGCCTGGAGTCAACGCTCCGTCGTCCGGCTACGCGATCGAGGAATCGGTCGCGCCGATGGTCGCGACGGCCAGCTTCACCGAGTCCGAGATCTCCAGCCTCAAGGTTGGGCAGACCGCCTCGGTCAGCGTTACGGCGCCGGGCGTTACCGTCCCGGGGACTCTCTCCCAGATCGTGCCGACGGCATCCACCTCCGGCGGCTCCAGCAGCGTGGTGACGTACGCCGTGACGGTGACTCTGACCGATCCCCCGGCCACGGTGCTGGCCGGGATGAGCGCCACCGTGACGGTGACGACAGCATCGGTGTCCAATGCGGTACGCGTTCCTGCGACGGCTTTGACGGGCTCGTCAGCGGCCGGGTATAGCGTGCTGGTGGAGGGCAGCGATGGCAACGTCACGACCCAACAGGTGCAGGTCGGGCTGGTGACGACCTCGATGGCCCAGATTACGAGCGGCCTCGCTCAGGGCCAGCTGGTCGTCGTTGGTTCGACGACTTCGCGCACGACGACCACCACCGGCAACAGTGGCGTCAACCTCGGTGGGCTGACTGGCGGTGGCGGCGGGTTCGGCGGCGGCAGAGTCGTGGTGCCGGGCAACTAGCATGAACGCCCATCCGGTCGAACCGATCATCGAGCTCGAGGACGTCAGCCGCGTCTACGACCTCGGGCACGTTCAGGTGCCCGCCCTGGTCGATGTCAACATGAAGGTCGCCAAGGGCGAGTTCATGGCCATCATCGGACCTTCTGGTTCGGGCAAGTCGACGATGATGAACATCCTCGGCTGTCTGGACCGGCCCACCTCAGGCCGCTACGTCCTCGACGGCCAGCCGGTGGACGAGTTGAGCGACGACGGCCTGGCTTTTGTCCGCAGTCGTTCCATCGGCTTCGTCTTCCAGAGCTACAACCTGTTGCCGCGCACGAGCGCTCTGGAGAACGTGGCCGCGCCGCTGATGTACCAGGGCGTGGGGCGAAAGGAGCGTCTTAGCCGCGCCCAGCAAGCCCTCGAGCGCCTGGGTCTCGGCGACCGTCTCGGCCACGTGCCCTCCGAGCTCTCGGGCGGCCAACAGCAGCGGGTCGGGATCGCCCGCGCGCTGGTGACCGAGCCGGCGTTGATCCTGGCCGACGAGCCGACCGGCAACCTCGACAGCCACTCGGGCGCCGAGGTGCTCTCGATCTTCAAGGCTCTCCACGCCCTGGGTCGCACGATCGTCCTGATCACCCACGACATCGAGGTCGCCACGGCCGCCGATCGAGGCGTCCACATCCGCGACGGCCAGCTCCAGGAAGCGGTGCTGTCATGAAGCTCGGCGATCTATGGCATCTGGCCATCGGCCGTCTCGGCACCGGCAAACTGCGGACGGCCCTCACGATGCTGGGTGTGATCATCGGAGTGGCCTCGGTGGTTGCCCTCGTCAGCGTCGGGCAGGGTGCCACCAAGGGCATCAGCGACCGGCTCAACGCTCTCGGCACCAACCTTGTCACGGTCAACCCGGGCTTCTCGCGCGGCTCGGCCACGCGCGGTTCATTCGGCTCGGCCACGACCCTCACCCTCGATGACGCGAGCGCCATCGCCGGGCTCGATGGCGTGGTGGCAGTGGCCCCGCAGCTCAGCACCAGCAAGCTCGTGATCGCGGGCAGTCAGAACGAAACCGCTCGCATCGTGGGCACGACGCCGGCCTATCTATCGGTCTTCGCCTACGACATGTGGACAGGCTCCTTCCTGAACGGCGCCTCGGTCGACCACAACCTGCGGGTGGCGGTCATCGGCGCCACGACTGCGGACAACTTGAGCCTGACCGATAGCTCGATCGGCTCGACCATCTACATCGCCGGACTGCCCTTCCAGTTGATGGGCATCCTGCAGTCCAAGGGCGGGACAGGCACAGACGACGACGTGGTCATCGTGCCGCTCAGCACCGCCCGTGAGCTCTTCGTGGGCAGCAGCAGCGTCTCGACGATCGGTCTGAGCGCCACCAGCCAGGACTCGATACCGACCGTCTCGGCCGAGATCACAGCCCTGCTCGAACAGCGTCACGGCATCGTCGCCGGCGGTACCGACGACTTCTCGATCACGACCCAGGCCCAGCTGCTGGGCACGGTCAGCTCCGTCAGCGATCTGTTGACGTTCCTGCTGGCCGGCATCGCCTCGATCTCACTCCTGGTCGGAGGTATCGGGATCATGAACATCATGCTCGTCTCGGTCCGGGAACGGACGCGCGAGATCGGCATCCGCAAGGCCATCGGCGCCCGCGGGCGCGACATCCTCTCGCAATTCCTGGTCGAAGCCCTGGCGCTCTCGATAGCAGGCGGCGCCATTGGCATCGGCGTGGGGGTGGCGGCTTCCTACGGCATCGGCGTATACGCGGGCTGGGGTTTCGTCTTCAACCCGATCACGGTTGTGGTCGCCCTCGGCTTCAGTCTCATCGTCGGGATCATCTTCGGGGTCTGGCCGGCAAGCCAGGCCGCGCGTCTCGATCCCGTGGTCGCACTCCGGTACGAGTAGCAGTTCAAAATCGCGAATAGGAAAGGGGAACACTCATGGCGACAACGGCCCAGCCGCCCAAGAAGCAGGATCGAACGACAATGGCGCTGCTATTGATCGCGGCGCTGGTGGCGGTCGGCGGAATCGGCTTCGCAGTCGGCCATCTAACCGGCGGAACGACTGCGGCCGCCAACAATCCGGCGAGTGGCCGGGGCGGTTTCACTCGGCCGTCCCTGGCTCCGGGTCAGACCTTCGATCTCGGTCAGTTCGGCGGCGGCGGCGCTGCTGGACTCGGCCGCGGCGGGTTCTCGGGCGGCATTTCGGGAACGGTGCAGTCGGTCTCGGGCTCGTCGATGACGATCACCGAGGCGAACGGGTCCACGATCACGGTCGACCTCTCGGGCTCGACCACGTACCACAATGAGACCGCCGGGACCGCAGGCGACATCAAGGCTGGCAGCACGGTCACGGTCCAGATCGACACCGCCGCGATCGCGGGTGCCACTCCCAACCCGAACGCCACGGGCGCTCCGGGCGGGCAGCAGATCACGGCCAAAGATGTCCTGGTCACGACACCATAGGAGACTCCCTTGCACGTCCTCGTCGTTGAAGACGACGCCCGCCTGAGCAGGCTGCTGCGGCGCTTGCTCACGCAGGATCGCCACGTCGTCGAAACCGCCCTCACGGCGGGGGACGGTTTGGAAATCGCGACCTCCGGCGCCGAGCTCGATGCGATCGTTCTGGACGTCGGCCTGCCCGATCGGTCGGGCTTCGACGTCGCGCGGATCCTCAGGAAGCAGGGCTCGCAGATTCCGATTCTCATGCTGACCGCGCGAGACGCGGTCAGCGACAGGGTCGAGGGCCTCGACGCCGGGGCCGACGACTACCTCGTCAAGCCGTTCGCGTATGAGGAGTTGCTGGCTCGGCTGCGGGCGCTCGGCCGCCGACCGCCGACACGGAAATCCATAGCCCTGCGCAGCGGGCCTTTTGAGCTGGACGAGACAACGCGGCGGGTGACCGTCGGTGGCAAGCCCGTGGATCTCAGCCAGCGCGAGTTCTCCATCCTTGAATGCCTGCTCCGGCGGCCCGGCCAGGTTCTGTCGCGCGACCAGCTGCTCGACTATGCCTGGCCGTACGGCGTCGCTCTCACCCCCAACACCGTCGAGGCCTACATCCACCTGCTTCGGGAGAAGGTCGGCAACAGCGCGGCCAACTACATCGAGACGGTCCGCGGCGTTGGCTATCGCCTTCGAGAGGGCTGAAATTGAGACTCCCGCGCCGCTTCCATTGGCGGCGAACCAGCGTGAGCGTCGCGGAGACGGCGGCGATTCCGGTCGGCCGCGACGGGGCGGACGAGGACGCCCGGATCCTGGGGCGGACGCGATTGCGGCTGATGGCGGTCAGCGCGGCCGTGACCCTCGTCATCCTCCTGGTCCTGGGTGGGGCGGTATACGAAATCGTTGCGACGGCCGTGGTGAACGGCGACCGGGCTCAGCTGGAAAGCCTTGAGCGCGGCCGCGCGGACACAGACGTTCCGCAAGCACCCACGTTCGAGGGCGCGGCCGCCGGTCTGATCCCGATCCCCATCGACACCAGCGGGCAGCCGGTAGTGCTCCCCGGTGTATCGCGGATCCCGCCGGGGCTGCCAAGCCAGGCCAGTCTGAGCGCGGTCAATCCGGACAACCCGTTCGACATTCGGGAGGTTGTGGCCACGGACGGGACGCCGTATCGGGTCATTTCGGGTTACACCCGGAGCGGTCTCCTATACCAATATGCGCAGAACCGCACCAGCGAGGTGAATTTCCTCAACACTCTGGCGGGCGTGATGCTGGTTGGGGGTCTGCTGGCACTGCTGGCCGCGCTCATCGCCGGCTACATGTACGCCGGGCGGGCGCTCGTTCCGATTCGGCAGTCGATCGATCGGCGCCGGGGCGCCCTGCAGCGCCAGCGAGAGTTCGCGGCCAATGCCAGCCACGAGCTGCGGACTCCGCTCACCGTGATTCGGACGAGCGTCGAGGATCTGAAACGCAACCGGCGCAGCCGGGTCGAAGACGTGGGCGAAGCCCTCGACGACATCGAGTCGGAGGTAGGCACAGTGACGGCGCTGGTCGACGACATGCTGCTCCTGGCTCGAACCGATTCGGGGGCCGTACAGCTGGATCGAGTCCCGCTCGACCTGTCCGACGTTGCCGCTGAGGCGGCCGCCCTGGCCAGAGCCCTCGGGGCGGAGCGGGGCGTCGCCATCATGTTCGATCCGTTGCCCGCACCGACGGCCGGCGATCCGCTGCGGTTGCGCCAGCTCGTGACGATCCTGGTGGACAACGCCATCCGCCACAGTCCGACCGGATCGACGGTGCAAGTCCGGGTCCGCCCGGAGCCCGAGGCGGCGTCGGCCCTGCTGTTAGTCGAGGACCAGGGGCCAGGCATCAAGCCGGAAGACCTGCCGCGGCTTTGGGACCGTTTCTGGCGCGCGGATAACGCGCCGGCCGGCGGCACGGGTCTCGGCCTGGCGATCGCGAAATGGATAGTGGAACAGCACGGCGGCGCGATCGGCGCCGGCAACCGGGACGAAGGCGGGGCGCGCTTCTGGGTGCGTTTGCCCCGAGCCGCGGCGCCCCAATCGGCGGCTCAGTACCCCGTGGCGGGAGCCGTCGGCGATGAGTTGACGATCGCTCGTCTCGGCTCCGGACCCGAGACCTCCACGACCCGCGAGCGCGCGGTGCCCCCGCCCGGTCCTGCGGACGCGACGGCGATGGAGGGGATCCGCTGGGCCACGCTTGACGGCGACAAGCCGATCACATAGCCGGAGCCTGCGGGCGGCTTCCAAATCCGCTGAAGTGCGACACGCGCAAGGGCGCTTGACGGACGTTCGCCGCTGTGTACCTTTTCCGCATGACAACTTCCGAGCTGAACAAATTCCTTCGGCCCCACGTTGCCGAGTTCATCGGCACCTTCGTCCTGGTCTTCGCCGGTTGTGCAGCGATCACCGTCGGGAAGCTGAGCCCGGAGGGCGTGGCGCTGACATTCGCCCTCGTCATCGCGACCATGGTTTACACCTTCGGGCACATCTCCGGCGGCCAATTCAACCCGGCCGTATCCGTCGGTCTGGCAACGGGCGGGCACCAATCGTGGCTCAGAGCCGCGACGTTCATCGTGGCCCAATGCCTCGGCGCCATCGCCGGTGCGCTGGCTCTGCGGCTGACCATCGGTTCGACGATCGCCGGCGTGACCAATCCGGCTGCGTCGGTTTCGATAGGCGAGGCGCTCGCGATGGAAGCGATCTTCACCTTCGTCCTGGTGATCGTGGTCACGGCAGTGGCAACCGATCCGCGGGCTCCGCGTGAGACAGCGGCGCTGGCCATCGGTGGCGCCATTGCTCTCGGTGGGCTCGCCATCGGACCCATCACCGGCGGCTCGTTGAACCCGGCGCGATCCCTAGGCCCAGCTCTGATCGTGGGCGACTACACGAACCTGTGGCTATACGTCGTCGCGCCGATCGCGGGCGGAGTGGCTGCCGCGCTTGCCTACCGCTACGTCCGCGGTGGAGCCGACGCGAGCTCCTAGCCCCATGGCCGGCTGCGGCCGGTCTCGCGCAGCACGGGAGTTGGGGTGGCCTACGGGGGTCGAACCCGTAACCTGCGGATCCATAATCCGCAGGTTCTGAGCACGATCAACTGGTCGTGCGACAGTGCGGCTAATCATCGAAGTGGAAGCCGGCGCAATTGCGACCGCTTCGGTGGTAACTACCTTGGACGCGACCGGAGGTCGCATCGGCTAGCAGGCGGCTGGCCCGAGCAACTTGCCCGCAGTGTCGAGTCCATATCCGTACGGATACACCGCATCCTGGCAGGCTGACTTGCCTGTGCGCGGGGCGTCGTCCGGAGTCTTGGGCCACGTGTAAGGGGTCGTGCCCGTAAACGGCTTGGCGCCCAGCAGGACGTCGGCCAGACCTTCGCCTTCGGTGCCGGGCAGCCAGGCCTCGACGACCGCGTCGGCCTTGTCGGTGATGCCGGACAGCATCATCGGCCGGCCGGAGATGATGACTACGATCAGCTTGTCGACCATGGGCTTTTCCTTGTCGATCACGGCGAGGTCTCCCGCCGGGAGCTGTAGCGTGGCCGAGTCGCCGACACCCTCGGCGTATGGCCGCTCTGCGACCACGACGATGCCGACGGCGGCGTGGGTTCCAGCGTTGAAGTCGCCGGTGGCGTTGTAGTCGAGCTGACTGCCGAGCTTCGCGCTGAGGGCGGCCTTGAGGGTGGTTCCGGTGGTCACGTTGCCAGCCTGGCCTTGCCAGCTGAGGGTCCAACCGCCGGATGCGATGCCGATGTCGTCCGCACCGACGCCGGCCAACAGCACCGAGCTGCCGCTCGCGACGGGCAATACATTCGGGCCGGTCTTGAGCAGAACGGCCGATTCGCTCACGGCCTTGCTGGCGACTGCACGATCCGCGGCCGACCCGACATTGCCCCAGTTACCTGCGGGCGGCATCGGGTTCTCGAACAAGCCCATCTCGAGCTTGACTCGGAGGATCCGGGTCACCGCATCATCGATCCGCGACTGGGGGACGTCGCCGCTGGCGACGAGACCCTTGAGCGTCGACTGGAACTTCTGGTAATTGTCCGGGACCATGGCCATGTCTTCGCCGGCGTTGATCGCGGCTTTGACCGAAGCCGTGTAGTCGCCGGGAGCGATCTGGTCGATTGCGCCCCAGTCGGAGACCACGAAGCCGGTGAACCCGAGCTGGGATTTGAGAACGTCGGTGATCCAGTGCTTGTCACCGGTCACCTTGCCGCCGGACTGGGTGCTCGAGAAGGTGGTCATGATGATCCTGGCGCCGTTCTTGATCGCCGCCTGGTATGGCGGAAGGAACAGGCTCGTGATCTGGGCGTCACTCATCTGGTCGACGCCCTGATCCAGGAGGTAGGGGCCGTTGGGGCCCTGGGCCTGTGAGCTGCCGAACGCGGTTCCACCATCGCCGAGGAAATGCTTGGGGTCAGCGACGACGGTGTTGGCGTCGGTCAGGCTCGTCCCCTGCAAGCCCTCGAGGCACGAGGAACCGAGCTGGCTGACCAGATCTGTGTTCTCGCTGTAACCCTCGTACGTGCGGCCCCAGCGGACGTCCTGGGGCACGGCGACGACAGGACCGAAGGTCCAGCGGACGCCCGACGCGTACATCTCGGTCGCAGTCACCTGGCAGACCTGCTGTAGGAGCGCGGCATCGTGGGTTGCGCCCAGGCCGACGTTGTGGGGGAAGACGGTCGTGCCGGTCATGTGCGAGTCGCCGTGGACCATGTCCGCGCCGTAGAGAATCGGAATGCCGAGCCGGGTCCCGGTGGCGGCATCCTGATAGCTCTTGACCATCGCATACCAGTTCTGGGCCGTGTTATCGACGCCCTTGGGGTTGCCATCGCCGCCCGACAGAACGCTGCCGAGCAGCGCGCTGGCGGTCCCGGCCGGGTCCACGCCGCCGATCTCGATCTGGGTCATCTGGCCGATCTTCTCGTCCAGGGTCATCTGAGAGAGCAGCGCGGCGACTCGCTGATCAACGGTCTTGGAACTGTCCATCCAGGGCCGCGTTGCCGATCCGCTCGCCGATGGAGTGCCGCTCGCCGATGAAGCGCCGCCCGCCGATGAAGCGCCGGTTGACGTTGAGCTGCCGCATGCTGCGACGACGATCGCCACGGCTGCCATGCCGAGGCGAATGGTGATGCGGTGACGTGCCCCCAGCCTCTGGTTCGCAGCGCGAGTGAGTCTTGATCTGGTTGACATGGATCCTCCTTCGCGGCCGCTCGTCGAATGGTCCAACGAACTTGCACCTAGGCCACGACGACCTCGACGGTGATGGATGGGGTTCCCGGCGGCGGCAGCGGCACGACATCGCCCTCGAGCGGTGAGCCGTCCACCAGGATCGTCGCGCGGCTCCCTGGGCCCCCGCGCGTCACGGTGATCTCGTAGGCGGTGCCACGGAACACGCGGTGCGCGGAGAAACCCGGCCATGCCGACGGCAGCGCCGGCGCGATACGGAGACCGAAGTAGGTAGGCCTCATTCCGAGGATCCACTGGGTGAACGCGTACCAGGCCCAGGCCGCAGTACCAGTGAGCCAGGCATTGCGCGCAAGGCCGAACGACGGATGGGCAGGGCCGCAGACGTTCTGAGCGTACACGTACGGTTCGGCGCCGTAGCGTTCGAAGTCTTGGCGAGCTAGCGGCAGGATCTGCATGTAGTACCTGTAGGCGTCGTCCCCTCTGCCGCATGCTGCTGCGGCAGCGATCGACCAGGCGCTGGCGTGGCAGAAGATGCCGCCGTTCTCCTTCGCCCCGGGAACGAGGGTCGCCGTCCCGCCCACCCGCGCGTCGGCACCGTCGTAGGGTGGCCACAGCAGCGCCAGGCCAAACTCGGTGTCCAGGATTCGGTCCGCCGCGGCGAGCGCCCGCTCGGCCCGGTCGCGAGGAGCCACGCCGCCCAGGATGCTCCAGCTCTGGGTGATAAGGTCGATGGCATGGTGAGGAGCCCCGGCGGCACCGATCGGCAGGCCGTCGTCGTCGAACGACCGGAGGTACCAATCCCCGCTCCAGGCGTGCTCGTTGACGACCCCGGCCATGGTCGCCTGCAGCCCGGACATCCGCTCCGCCAGGCGTGGCCTGCTTGTGGCGCGGCACAAGTCGGCCAGGTCCAGCACCGCCCGGCAGAACTGCATCGCGGTCCAGACGCTCTCGGCCCGGCCAGAGCCGTGGTCCACGTTTAGAGTGTCGTTCCAGTCCGAGAAGCCTGACCTCGGCAGCAGGTGAGGCCCCAGGTGGGCGCGCGTGAATGCCACCGCTCGAATCAGGTGCCGCCAGACCGTCTCCTCCCCGTGATCCACGTAGGGCACGCGCTGCTTGAGGTAGCCGAAATCGCCGGTTTCGCGCAGGTACGCGCACACCGCGATGATCAGCCAGAGGTGATCATCGGAGAACCACTGCGGCCACTCCGGGTGTTCAGCAGCCAGCCCTGGGCCGCCCGCCCCGGTCAGCGGGAAGAACTGGTGCCACGTGTGGCCGTCTGCGAATTGCATCGCCCACAGCCGAGTCAGGGTCTCGCGAGCCTGGGCCGGGTCCGCGTGCACGGTGCCGAGGATGTCCTGGGCGCTGTCGCGGACTCCGATTCCGCGACCGAGACCGGTCTCGTACGCGGAGACGAAGCGGGACCAGAAGAGCGTCGTGCGGCACTGGACCTGGNNGGTTCCAGAAGTTGATCATCGCGTCGACGGCAGGATCGGGCGTCCTGACCGTGAAGCGTGAGAGGTACTCATCCCAGTCGTGTCGGATCGAGGTCAGGGCCGCGTCGACGGCGGCCGGCGCCGTAAGGCGCTCCACTACCCCGGCGATCAGCGCAGGCTCGCAGGTGGCACCCATCACGTAGGTGATCCGGGCCTCGTCGCCCGGGGCAAGCACCACGTCGTGGGCCAGCGATCCGACGCTGTTGCCTCTTGGCGAAGGCCGGTCGGAGGGCACTCCCGTTTCAACCACGATCGGTGCTGCGAGGTCGCGCCCGCGCCCGACGAAGTCGTCCCGGTCGCACGTGTAGCCCACCGGCTGCAGGCTCGACCCGAGGAAGTAGACGAGCGGTTTGAACTTCGTCCTCACCCGAATGATCCCGTCCTCGCAGCCCGAGAAAACAATGTGCTGGGCCCAATCGAGGTTGGTCAGGTCGGCAAGCGCATCGGGAAGACTGAACTCCACGTAGCTGAATGTGCGGAGCCTTCGCGGAGTGGGCCCGACGTTGCGAAGCCGCAGGACCCACAGCTCGACGGGGGCGGGGTCGTCCGCGGGACGCGGCGGGACCAGGTACAGGATCGAAGCCTCGATGCCGCCGTGGGAACTGTCGATCCTGGAGTACGCTGTCCCGTGACGGCACTCATACCGGTCCAGCTCCCGCCTCACCGGTTGCCAAGTCGGGCTCCAGTAGTCGCCGTTGTCCTGGTCCCGTAGGTAGACGTAGCGGCCGGGCTGGTCCGCGGGCACGCCGTTGTAGCGGTAGCGGCTGATCCTCCTGTTGCGCGGATCGCGATCGAAGCTGTACCCACCGCCTGTGTTGGAAACGATCCCGCCGTATCGGCCCGCGCCGATGTAGTTGATCCACGGCGTCGGCGTGTCGGGGCGGGTTATGACGTACTCGCGGGCTTGCACGTCGAAGAAGCCGTAGGGGTTGGCCCCCACGCTCTCGCCGGCCGTGCTCACCGCGCCCGTCCTCCCTCCGTCGCGTCTCCGTCCTGGTAGCGGGCCTCCCCCACGACGGTCTCGCCCGCCGTCGTCTCGCCCACTTTCGTGGGGACGCCCAGGAAAGCCTCGACCTGGACCTCGGACCGCCGTCCCGGCAGCGGCGCCAGGTTGCCGTCGACCGGTGTGCCATCGACGACAAGCCGGGTCACCCGGGTCCCGCCGTCACCAGCGCCCGAACCCCGATGGACGGTTATGCGATAAGTCGCGCCCCGAAACCGCCGCGTCGCCCGGAGGCCCGTCGCCGCCACGGGCAGTCGCGGGTCGATCCGCAGGCCGCCGATCTCGGGCCTGATGCCCAGGATCCACTGTGTCGCGGCCACGTAGTTCCAGGCCGCTGTGCCGGTCAGCCACGAGTTCTTCGCCTCACCTGGGGTCGGAGAGTCGCGCCCGGCGATCATCTGGGAGTAGACGTACGGCTCGCAGCGGTGGATGTCCGAGATTGCTTCGCGGGCCGACGGATTGATGCGCAGGTAGTAGTCGAGGGCGCCCTCGGGATTGCCCGCCAGCACCTCGGCGATCATCAGCCACGGGTTCGTGTGGCAGAAGACGCCGGCGTTCTCCTTGTATCCCGGCGGGTAGGACGTGATCTCGCCAAGCCGCAACTGGTATCTGGTGAAGGCCGGCTGCACCAGGAGGATCCCGTGGGGCGTCGCCAGGCGCTCGCGGACCGCCGCCAGGGCGCGGGTCGCCCGCCCGTCATTCAGCCCGATGCCCGCCATGACGCAGATCCCCTGCGGCTCGATGAAGATCTGGCCCTCGTCGTTCGCGGCAGAGCCGATCGCTTCGCCGAAATGGTCGTATGCACGCCGGAACCAGCCGCCGTCCCAGCCGTGGGCGTCGACCGCCGCGACCATGGCCTCTGCCGCCGTCCGCAGCCGCGCCGCCTCCGTGTCGTCGCCCCGCTGCTCAGCGATCGCGGTCAGCTCCCCGGTCGCGAGCACGAAGAGGCCGGCGATGAACACCGACTCGGCAACCCCGCCCTCGAGGTGCTCAGCCGTCTGGAACGACTCGCCCGGAGTGTCAGAGAAGCTGTTGAGGTTGAGGCAGTCGTTCCAGTCCGCATGTCCAATGAGTGGCAGCCCGTGTGGACCGAGCCGCTCGAGCGTGTAGTCGATCGCCCGTCGCAGATGCTCGACGAGCGGCCGCTCTGTTCCGGGCACGTTGTCGTATTGGACTGGCTCGTCCAGGACGGCGAGGTCGCCGGTCTCCTTGATGTAGGCCGAGACCGCCACCACCAACCAGGCGGGGTCGTCGTTGAACCCGGATCCGACGTCGTCGTTGCCGCGCTTGGTCAGGGGCTGGTACTGGTGGTAGGCACCGCCCGTCGGGAGCTGCGTCGCCGCAATGTCGAGGAGCCGCTCACGGGCGCGCTCGGGAACCATATGGACGAAGCCGAGCAGGTCCTGGTTCGAGTCGCGGAAGCCCATGCCGCGTCCGATGCCGGACTCGAACAGAGACGCGGAGCGCGACAGGTTGAACGTGACGATGCACTGGTAGGCGTTCCAGATGTTGACCATCCGGTCGAGGTGCTCGTTGCCGGTCTCGACCTGGAATGCCCCGAGCCGTTCAGCCCAACCCCGGGCCAGCGCTGTGACTGCGGCCTCGACGATGGCGGGATCCACGTGGCGCGCAATGATCGGTCGGACCCGCCGCTTATCGAGCTTCCCGGAGCCGGGTGGATCGAACTTGGCATCCCTGGGGTTCTCGGAGTAGCCGAGGACAAAGATGACCTCGCGCGTCTCGCCGGGGCCCAGCTCCAGGCGGGCCTGGTGAACGCCGATTGGCTGCCAGCCGTGAGCGATCGACCCCGAGGTGGCTCCACGCTCGACGGCGATTGGCCGGTCCCAGCCCCGGTACGGTCCGAGGAACGCGTCGCGCGACGTGTCGAACCCCGCCGACGGATCAGAGCAGGCGAAGTACGCGAAGTGGTTGCGTCGCTCTCGGTACTCGGTCGTGTGGTAGATGACGCCGTCGTCGACCTCGACCTCGCCGATGGAGTAGTTGCGTTGGAAGTTGGTGGCGTCGTCCTGGGCGTCCCACAGGCAGAACTCGACCGTCCCGAACAGCGAGGCTCGGGCCGGTGCCGACCGCTCGTTCGTCACGCGGACCCGCCAGACCTCGAGCGTCTCCCCGAGTGGCACGAAGTACCGCGTCTCGGCGCGGATCCCGGCGCGCTTCGACGCGATCGTCGAGTAGCCCATGCCGTGCCGGCACTCGAACGCATCGAGATCACTCTGGGTCGGCTGCCAGCTGGGACTCCAGTAGTCGCCCGTGTCGTCGTCGCGCAGGTATAGGTACCGCCCTCCGAGGTCGAGCGGCGCGTTGTTGTACCGATACCGGGTCAAACGCCGCAGGCGGGCATCGAGGAGGAAGGAGTAGCCGCCGGCCGTGTTCGAGATCAGCCCGAAGTAGTCCTCGCTGCCGAGGTAGTTGATCCACGGCAGCGGTGTGTCCGGACGTGTGATGACGTACTCGAGATTAGCATCGTCGAAATGCCCGTAACGCACGGCTCCCTACTTCTCGACGCCTGTGATCACGACGGTCCGCATGAACGCGCCTTGCGCGAGGAAGAATATGACGACTGGCACGGCCATGGTCATGAGCGCGGCCGCCTGCACGAGCGTTGGCTCCGTCACGTACAGGGCGTTGAACTGCTGGATGGCGATTGGCAACGTCTGCAGGTCAGGCACGCCGGAAAGGTAGAGGAGGGGCACGAAGAAATCGTTCCACGCGAAGAAGAAGTGGAACAGGCTGACCGCGACCACTGCCGGGACGGACAGAGGCAGGATCACCGAGCGAAGGATTCGGAACGGGCTCGCGCCGTCGATCATGGCAGCCTCATCCAGGTCGCGCGGGATCGACATGAAGTACTGGCGCAGCAGGAAGACGTTGAAGGCGTTGGCGAAGAGGTGCGGCACGATCAGTGGTAACCACGTCCCGTTCCAGCCCAGCCTCGTGAAGACGATGTATGTGGGGATCAGCGTCACCTGGAACGGCAGGATGATCGTCGCCAGCAGAACGATGAACATAATGTTCTTGCCAGGGAACCGGAACCGGGCGAAGCCATATGCCACCAGACACGATGAGATCACGGCTCCGAGCGTGCTCAGGATTGCGACCGCCGCCGTATTGAACAGGAGTCGAGGGAAGTTGAGCTGCGACCACACCGTCGTGAAGTTGTCGATGTCGGGCGAAAACGACCACACCTGGCTCAGGGTCCGCCATCGGCCTTGCCATTCGATCGGCGTGGCCGACGGGTCATTGGGGTCGACGAACGTGCTCGACTCTCGAAGCCCCTCAATCAGCATGAGATTTCGGGTGGTGCCGTCGGGCATCGGCACCTCGTAGATCGGATAGGTCTGGCCCTGGTACGTCCCAGTCGCTGCAATGGCCGGGTAGACGGGAGCGCCCGCGGTCGTCCGCTGGGACGGGTGCTGCAGTGACGTATTGATCATGAACAGCATCGGCAGAAGGAAGACGCTCAGGATGAGCACCGCGAAGAGCGTGAGTGACGCCTTCCC
The DNA here is from genome assembly GCA_003158675.1 of Chloroflexota bacterium. Lineage (GTDB taxonomy): Bacteria > Chloroflexota > Limnocylindria > Limnocylindrales > CSP1-4 > Fen-1039. The sequence goes on from PMKN01000045.1 coordinate 17,147, forward strand.
GAGATATCGCCGATAGCTCCTGGCGACCGGCCCACGATCCGCGAGAGAGAGGGGCCTCGACTGCGAGTTGGTCGTCATGACTCACCGCCCGCATAGTAGACCCGCTTCCGGGCGAACCCGAGCAAGGCCACAGTCAGGATGAGGACGATGACGAACAACAACCAGCCGATGGCCGCTGCGTAGCCCATCCTGTTGTCCCGGAAGGCCTCGTGGAACAGATCGAGGTTTATGAACAGTGTTGCGTTATTTGGATCGCCACGACCGTTGGTCAGCACGTATGCCACCGTGAAGTACTGGAAGGTCGTGATCAGGCAGATCACCAGGTTGTAGAGCAGGATCGGCGACATCAGCGGGATCGTGATCCGGCGGAACATCACCCACGCTCCCGCGCCGTCGATCCGCGCCGCCTCGTAGAGATTTGTCGGCACCGCCTGCAACCCGGCCAGGCTGATCAGCATGAAATTACCGATGCCCCACAGGCCGATGAGCGTCAGCGCGGGATAGATCCACGCCTCGCTATTGATCCAATCCGGGCCCTGGAGGCCGAACATACCGATGATTGCGTTCAACCAGCCGGTCTTCGTATTGAGAAAGCCAATCCAGACGAGAGTGCTGGCCACCAGTGGGATCTGGATCGGCATGTAGAAGAGCGTACGGAAGATGTTGCGGCCGAACAGCCTCTGGCTGTTCACGAGCAGTGCCACGCCGAGGCTCGCACCCATTGTGACGGGGATGGCGATTATCGCGAACTTGAAGGTGACGAGCAGGCCCTGCCTGACCAGGGGGTCCGACGCCAGGTTGACGTAGTTGTCAATACCGACGAAGCGCACCGCTTCCGGGTTGACCAGGTTGAAGTCGGTCAGCGAGAGGATGAACGAGGCGATCAGAGGGCCGCCCGTCAACAGCGCGAGCCCAATGATCCATGGGCTAACGAAGACGTACCCCCAGAACGCCTCACGGCGGTTCTTGTTCATATGCCATCGGCGCTCACCGATCGGCGTGCCTGAGATCTTCTGTTGTACGGTGCTTTGGGACATCTCGTCGACTCGATCCTGCCTCTTCTTCACACGGGCCCCCTCGAGCCGCTGCGCTCGAGGGGGCCCGTGCAAGTCAGTGTGACCAGCCTAGTCTACGGCGCCTGTGGCTCATCGAAGATGCCCTGAAGGGTCGTCTTCAGCGTGGCGAACTCGGCATCCATATCAAGGCCGGACGTGGTCCGGTACTTGTTCTGGAACGCCTGCAGAGCCGCCTTGGCCTTGGCGTAGTTGGGCATCCAGGACTGGTGGTTGGGGACGTCCGCGTAGGCGAGCATCGCCTGTGGGACGGACCAGTCGAGCGTGATGCCGGGGAAGCCCTTGTCGATGGACTTGAACCATGCGTCCTGCTTGGTCTTGTCCGCCGGCATGGCGCCGTACGTGGTGAGGAGGTCGGCCGAGCCCACCATGGCCTTGAGGGCAGTCCACGCAGCATCCGGAACCTTGGTGGTCTTGAGGATGCTGAAAGTGTCGGCATGAAGCGGCGAGGTGATCTTGCCGTTCACGAGCGGGTTGACTGCGAAACCGAAGTTGAACTGCTTGGCCGGCTTCGGGGGCGCCACGCAGCAGGTGAACCAGGTGTGGCTCTCGTTTATGGCCAGGTTGCCGGATCCGAACTCGCCACCGGCGCCCAGAAGGGCACTGGCGATCTGAGCCTGGGTCGGGATGAAGTGGTACTTCCAGACGCCGTCGTTGAACCACTTCTCGCCCTGCACGACGTAATCCGGGATCTGGGCGGTCTTGCCGTCAGCGGCCAGGAAGGAGCCTGCGCCGAACCATGCGTCCTCGGCCCGCGCGCTGTTGTCCTCGTACTGGGAATCGAAGCCCCACTGGACGATGTTGGCGGGGTCGAACTTGGGGCTGGTCGCGTCATTGCCGTTCTTGTCGACAGTGAGCTTCATAGCCACTTGCTGGAGCGCATCGAGGTCCCAGGGCTTGCCCTGATACATTTCGCCAACCTTCGTTGGCAGGTCGGGAAGGCCAGCTTCCTTGAACAGAGCCTTGTTGTAGTAGATGAACGACGGATAGACGGCGAACGGAACGCCGACGGTCGCGCCGTTGTTGCCGAGCTTGAAGAAGTCGACGAGCGACTGATCGACGCCGTTGAACGTGTAGTTGTCCTTGCTGATCGTCGGCGCAAGGTCCATGAGCTGATCGCGGAAGATGTTGAGGCCTTCCACGCCGACCGGTCCGATAATGTCGGGCGCCGTGCCCGACGCGACCTCAGTCTTGAGGATGTTCGCGGCCTGCGTGTTGTCGACGATCTCCAGCGATAGGTAGACGTTCTTCTGCGAGGCGTTGTACGCCGCGGCGAAGGCCTGCTCCGGCGCGATCTGGGCGGGCTGGGTGCCCGCGCCGAGGCCGATGAACCAGCGAACGACTGTGCCGCCGTTCGGGCCCGGGCCGGCGGGGATTGGGGCCGGGGTGATGTTGACGATGGACGGTGCAACGGTCGGTGCCGTGGACGGTGCCGTGGACGGTGCGGCGGTCGGTGCCGTGGACGGAGCCGGGCTCGTTGGCGAGGGCGTCACCGATGACGCGCAAGCCGTGACGACGAGAACCGTGGCTCCGAGGAGCCCCATGATCTTGCTAGGTCTGGATAGCTGCTTGTACATGGTGTGGGACCATCCTCCTTCGCGATTACGGACCTCGACGTACTCCCGGTCGAGGTTGCCGTGGATCGGGCAGCCACGGTCGTGGCTGCGCCGCGGTTGCCGGCCGGCTCAGGGCGACGACCTCCTCGCGCTCGACGCGCGCTCCACCACGGAGGTGGCCAGCGTCACGCTCCGAATCGCCCGACTCCGGTCATCGACGGCCTCGACGAGCAGGCGCGCGGCCTCCTGGCCCATCTCCTCGATGGGTTGGTTAACGCTGGTTAGCTGCGGGCTGGTCGAGGTTGCGACGAGCGAGTCGTCGAACCCGACCACGGATACGTCGGCCGGGACGCGTCGGCCGGCCTCGGCAAGCACCGAGAGTGCGCCCGCGGCCATCAGATCCGAGGCTGCGAAGACGCCGTCGATGTCCGCCCGCGCTGCGAGCAGGCGGGCCATTGCCGCGGCCCCGCCCTCCTGGGTGAATTCGCCGTAGGCCTCCAGGCGCCGATCGACCGGCAGCCCGGCCTCCGCGATCGCTTCCCGGTAGCCGGCCAGCCGGTCGATTCCGACCGCCATATCGGCGGGTCCGGCGATCGTGCAGATCACACGACGGCCGCACGCGACCAGGTGCTCCACCGCGCTTCGCGCTCCCTGGCGGTTGTCGACGTCGACGTAGCTCACCGAGATCCCTCTCGGGGGACGACCGACGAGGACCAGCGGGACGTCGGCCTTGAACAGGCGCGCCGGTAGCGGGTCGTTTCCATGGAGGCTGGCCGTGAGGACGCCGTCCACGTGCCCGGCAGTCAGGTAGCCGCCTGTCCGCTCGGCCTCCTCGCGCGACGATGGCATCAGCAGCACCAGCTGCAGGTCGCGGGCGGAGAAGACCCCGCTCGCACCGCGCAGGAGCCGGGGGAAGAAGGGGTCGCTGAAGAGTCGGCCGGACGGCTCGGTGATCACGACGGCGATCGAGCCGGTTCGGCCGGTGACAAGGGTTCGGGCGGCGCGGTTCGGGACGTAACCGAGATCCGCAATCGCTCTCTCGACGTCCAGGCGGATCTGCGCGCTGACCCGGGGCGAGCAGTTCACGACTCGTGAGGCGGTCGCGCGAGAGACGCCTGCGCGCAGTGCAACCATCTCCAGCGTCACGCCGCTGCGCCTATCGCGTTTGGAACCGACCATCACTCCCAAGCACTCCGTGAGAGCGGTTGCACACTAGGATCATCATGATAAGAGCCACTGTCAAGAGAGCGCTCTCACGGAATTCGTGACCGCAAAGGTGCGATTCCAGGTAGTTCCAGCCGGCGAGATCTTCAGCTACCTCGTGCCGCCGAACCCAGGCCTGGGACTCTGGCTCTTCGCTGGGGCAGCCGCAACGAGCGCCATCCTGGCCGTCGTGATCTCGTGCGAGGCGGCAATTCCACATTCCTCCGGCGAGCGATCGGGCAACCGTCAATGAAGCGATACGGCCCGTGGGTTTTGCATATGGTTTGATGGTCTTGATCACCTTGCCGGTGGTGCTGTTTCCGATGTCTCCGCAGTGGTGGTTGTTCGTCTGGTTGGCCGTGCTGCTGATGCTGCCGGCGACTCCCGACGCGGTTGGGCTGAGCCAAACACAGGCGCACGGTCAGGGTTGCTCTCCGCGTGCCGTTGAGTGGCGATCCGCCGACGACCCTGCAAACGCGCAGCCAGCCGTGGCCGCTGGCGTGGGGCCGCTTGACCTACCTGTTCAGGTCCGGCCTTGCGATCCGCCGGCCAGATCTCGAAAAGTGGCACCCACAAGGTGGAGCGATTCGGCGGAGCGATCTGGAGCGATCTGGAGCGATCTGGAGCGATCTGCCCACGGAACATGACAGAACATGGCAGATCCTCACGAGGGGATTGGGGTGGCCTACGGGGGTCGAACCCGTAACCTGCGGATCCACAGTCCGCTGCTCTGCCGGTTGAGCTAAGGCCACCACGTGCCCGCCCCGCAGGCTCGGCGGCCGGGTGGGCCGCGGCCAGTGCGGTTGGGCGACGGGGAGTATAGCCCGTGCGCGCACGTCCGCGTGTACGCGAGGCCGGTGCGTCCGGGCAACGAACGACGCGGCCGCAGGAGCCGTCGTAGGTGGAACCCCCTAATCGTGCGCAGATGAGGTTGGTACCACCTGGCCCGGATCGCGGGACCAGAGAGCCGGATCCCGCGGGGCTGGCTGAGCCTACGGTGGTGCTGACAACGCCAGCTGGGAATGACCATGCCACGCTTCGGCAAGATAGCAGCCCTCGCCGCTCCCGCATCGATGCGCAGGCTCCGCCTCGGTGGAGCCGCTCTGACGCTCGCGATCCTGACGATCGCTTCGAGCGGGGCGCCGGTGCTCGGTTGGAGCAGCTCTTCCTTCAGCTCCGACGACGAGGCACTCCTCTTCACCTTGACGAACCAGGACCGTGCGTCTGCCGGTCTCGACGCCCTGGTCAACGACTCCTACCTGCACCAGAAGGCCGAATGGCGGGCCCAGGACATGGGCGACCGCGACTACTTCAGCCACACGATCCCGCCCGACAATCAGATGGTCTTCTACTACATGCAGCAGGACAACTACTGCTTCAAGGTTGCGGGCGAGAACATCGGCTTGAGCACCTACGGCGACGACGTCGCCACCAACCGCATCGAAACCGCCTTCATGAACTCGGCGACGCACCGGGCCAACATCCTGGGCGATTGGCAGCACATGGGAGTGGGGGCCTACGAAGCCGCCGACGGCCGCAAGCTCTACACCGTCCTTTTCTCGACCCCGTGCAGCTCCCCCAAACCGAAGCCCACGCTCACGCCGACCGCCCAGCCGACCGCCCAGCCGACACCTGAGCTGACCTCCCAGCCGACCGCCCAGCCGACGAGCGACCCGAACGCTCCGCCGACGGCCGAGCCCACCGTCCAGCCGACCGCACAGCCCTCCGTTGCGCCGACACCGAAGCCGACCGCCAGGCCCACGGTCNNGGTCAAGCCGACCGCCAGGCCCACAGCCACCGCGACTCCGCTCGTGACCCCGACTCCGCTCGCAACCCCGACCGCAGCCGTGGAATCGCCGACGCCGCTCGTGACCCCGGCTCCGCTCGCAACCCCGACCGCAGCCGCGTCGCCGACGCCCACTCCGTCCGGCATCCCTGCCGCGACCGAACCTGGGGAGCCGACGCCCCGGATCGAGGCAAGCCCCGGCACTTCGCCTGAGAGCTCGCCGGCAGGCAGCGAAGGCGGGCCCACGGGCGCCGCCGGCGATTCCACGGCCAGCTTGAGGGTTCGCGAGAAGACGCCATCGCCGGGCCTCTTCGACTCTCTCTTCAAGATGCTGTTCGGCGGTCTGTTCGGCTAATCACGCGGCAGCCACTTCCGCTCCCACGGTTTGGCGGCCCTCGTGGCCTCGGCGATTCGCGGCGCGTGACCGCGGGCTCCGGGCTACACTGCGAACGTGTCGACGATGCCGTCCGTTCCGTCGCCCTCAGAGGCCCGGTCTTCTGGTCCCGCCGTCCCGGGGCGCGACGGCACGATCCTCGAGGCACACAACCTCATCAAGACCTTCCGCCTTGGCGGCCGCGATGTCACCGTTCTACACGGCGTCTCACTCAAAGTGAAGCGGGGCGAGTTCGTGGCCTTGATGGGACCATCCGGTTCGGGCAAGAGCACGCTGCTGCAGCTCCTCGGCGGCCTGGATCGCCCAACCAGCGGCGAAGTCATTCTCGACGGCGAAGTGGTCAGCCGGCTGAGTGAGGGTGAGGCGACCCGGCTGCGGCGCGACAAGACAGGCTTCGTATTTCAGTTCTTCAACTTGATCCCACTTCTCGACGTGTACGAGAACGTCGCCCTCCCGTTCACGATAGCCGGCGTCGATCCGCGCCGGGGCGAGGCGGCCGCGCGCATCGTGGACGTGCTGGAGATGGTCGATCTCGTGGGTTGCGAGCGCAATCGGCCCGACCAGTTGTCGGCGGGCGAACAGCAGCGAGTGGCCTTGGCCCGTGCGCTCGTGTGCCGCCCCGCCATCTTGCTGGCCGACGAACCCACAGGCAACCTGGACTACGCCAACAGCGGCCAGATCCTCGACAAGCTGTGGCGTTCCTGCGATGAACGCGGCCAGACCATCGTGCTGGTCACCCACGATGCCCGGGCCGCCGCCCACGCCGACCGCGTCCTCGTGATCGGCGACGGCGCGATCAGAGATGAAATAGAGCTGGGCCGCCGCAAGGAAATCGATCCGCGGCCGCTCATCACCCGTCTGGCCCAGCTGGGCCTCTAGCGGTGCGCCGGTTCTCGTCACTGGCATGGCGGAGCCTGCTGGCGAGGAGGCTGCGGAGCGTCCTGACCATCGCCGGCGTTGGGCTCGGGGTTGCGGTGCTGTTCGCGTCGCTGACGGCGAGCGCAACCATGGACGCTGCCGTGGACCGCGCCGCTGCCGACGAGATGGGCCACGCCGACCTGCGAGTCCAGACCCTGGAAGAACGAGGCCTCAGCCCCGAGGCGGTTGCGGCCGTGAAGGGCGTCGCCGGAGTGGCCGTCGCAGCTCCGGCGCTGGAGCGCAAGACCTACCTCGCCGCCGACCCGAACCAGACTGCCTCCTCCGCGCTGCCGGCCCCGGTCACCGTCCTCGGGATCGACCCGTCGGTCGAGTCGCAGGTCCACGACATGCCGCTCTCCGCCGGGCGGCGATTGGACGACACGGATTCCCTGAGTGCGGTGGTCACCCAAACGCTGGCGGCCGAGCAGCACCTCCGGATCGGGGACTCGATCACGGTCAACGGCAGTGTGAAGTCCGGGCCGCAGGCGTTCTCGGTGGTCGGCATCGTCGTAGGCGACGGAGCGCTGCCCGACGCGGCCGGCCGCTTGCTCTTCGTGCCGCTGGCGTCCGCTGCGACGCTGTTCGACGCCACTGGCGTCACTCGCGTGGACCTTACGGCGCGTCCGGGCGTCTCGGCGGACGAGCTGTCTCGCCAGATCGAGGCTGCGATCAAGACCGAACCGTACCTGCTGCAGAAGACCGCCGATACAGCCGACTCGCTCCGGGCCCAGACGGCGGACTACAGGGGCACGCTGCTGCTGGTGGTGGCGGTCGTTCTCTTCGCCGGCGCGTTCCTGATCTTCAACACGCTCTCTATGACTGTTACCGAGCGAGCCCGCGAGGTGGGGCTGCTGCGTGCCGCCGGAACCAGCCGATCCCAGGTCATGAGCTTCGTCCTGCTTCAGGCCCTCGTGCTCGGCGCCGTTGGGTCCGGCGTGGGAGTCGTAGCCGGAGTAGGCCTGGCCGCGCTGACCTTGGCCTGGGTCAGCGCCACTGGACCTGTCGCTCTGAGCGCCCCGGACATAGCGCCCGGCTCGGTTGCCCTGGCGCTGCTGGTCGGGGTCGTGGTCACGCTGGCGGCTTCCCTCGAGCCGGCCTGGCGGGCCGGCCGAATCCCGCCGATCGAAGCCCTCCGCCGCGGTCCGAAGGGAGCTGTCGCTGGCGAGGCGCGACTGCGTTGGCTGGGGCTGGTATTCGGCGTCCTGGCCCTCGCCGCCGTGGTCGTGTGGCCCAGAGCGGCCGAGTCGAGTTCGGCGTCCACGTCCGGGGGCGTGGCGGGCACCTCGGGAGTTGGCGGCCCGCTGATGGTGTACGCCCTGTTGCTCTTCGCGGTTCTGCTCGTGCCCCGGGTCCTCGGCCCACTGCTCCGGCTGACCGGCATCCCGTTCCGGGTCTTCCGCAACGAGGAGCGACTGGCCCGCAGCGCGCTCGCCCGCGATTCGAGCCGCACGGCCCTGACCGCGGGCGCCATGGTGATCGGCCTGGCGATGGTGGTCGCCCTGGGCGCGGCCGCCCTGAATGTCCGCCAGATCGGCGCTCACTGGCTGGCCGAGACGATCCCAGGCACCGAAGTGCTGACTTCGATCCGGCCGGTCTCGCCTACGGGCGCCGTCCGCGATCAGATCGCCGCGATTCCAGGGGTGAAGTCGGTCTCGCCGGTCGGACTCTTCGGGGTTGGCCTGGGCAACGTTCGCCAGGAGGCGGCTGCCATCGTCGGTCGGGACTTCGCCTCGGACGGGCGGTTGGTCTTCGTGACCAATGGGGGAGACCCGGCCTCGGCATTCGCCGCTTTGGATGCGGGCGGCACGGTGATCGTCCCTGAATCGCTTGCGACCGCGTCGAACATCCGGCTTGGCGACACGCTCGATTTCACGAGCGGACAGACGTCGACTCGACTGCGTGTAGTCGGGATCGTGGCTCACTCGATCCCGGGCGATTCCGAGGAAGCGATTCTCGTCGGCTGGTCGGATGCCGTGGGTCCGTTCGGGGCCACCGGCGCTGATTTCTTCGCCGTCCGCTACGCAGCGGGCCAGGAGGCGGCGGCCCGAAACCTAGTGGACGCGACGGCCCTCCAGTACGCCCTTCAGCCGGAGAATCTGGACCGGGTGACGGGGACCGTCGGCGACGCCCTGGATCGGGTCTTCAAGCTACTCGACGCGCTGGCTCTGATCGCCGTCCTGATCGCGGGATTGGGCATGGTCAACACTCTCTCGATGAGCGTCTTCGAGCGAGCCCGCGAGATCGGCGTGCTTCGGGCAACGGGTATGTCGAGCCGTCAGGTCTGGGCCATGGTCGTCATCGAGGCCGGCAGTCTTGGCGTCGCCGGAGCGCTGATCGGCACCCTCGTCGGTCTGTTCGTGGGCGGCCTGCTGGTCGCCCTTTCGAGCGGAGGCTTCGACGTCGGGTTCAGCCCACCCTGGGATTCGATTGCGTTGGCGGCCTTCTTCGGCGTGGTCATCAGCGTCACCGCTGCTGTCTACCCGGCCGGAATCGCCAGCCGCCAGTCGATCGTGCAGGCTTTGCAGCACGAGTAGGACGGCGTCTGTGCGCGGTCGGGGCGCAAGCCCTGGTACACTCGGCCGGCCGGACCAGGAGGAAGGGTCCGAACAACGGCCGCGAGGCCACCACAGGGAACCTCCGAGCATGCTCGCGACCCATTCGCTGAACCGCCTCCCCGCCGCCGAACGTGGCATCACGATCGGCGATTTCCTCGTCCCGATCCGCATCGGCGAGCGCATGAGCGCTCGGCTGCGCCACGTCGCGCTCGTATGCGTCGGCGCGGCGTTCATCGCCCTGACCGCCAACGTCACGGTGTGGCTCCCGAACAACCCAGTTCCAATTACGGGCCAGACGCTTTCGGTCCTTTTGGTCGGCGGAGCGTTGGGACTGCGCCGCGGCGCCCTCTCAATTGCCCTCTACCTGCTTCTCGGGTTTTTTCTGCCCGTCTACGCGGGTCACGCCCAAGGGGCGCAGAACATCGCAGGTTTTGGCGCGGGCGGCCTCGTCCTCGGCCCCCTCGGTGGATATCTGCTGGGCTTCCTCGTTGCGGCCGCCGTCGTCGGCAGGCTGGCCGAACTCGGTTGGGATCGTCACGTCCCCGGCGCCATCGGCGCGATGATCGTCGGCGAGGTCGCGATCTATCTGATCGGCGTGCCTTGGCTGGCTGCTGCAGCCCACTTCTCGCCCGCAATGGCAATCGACAAGGGGCTCACGCCGTTCGTTCTCGGCGATGCTCTCAAGCTCGCGATTGCGGCCGTTATGTTCCCCGCGGCGTGGTGGCTCGTGGGTCGTCGCGCCGAAGACCGCTAGCCGTCGCCTCTCGGGCGGTCCAGCCCTTCGTTGTCGCCTGCGGTCCTCGCTCACGCACGTTGAAGTGCGCTCGCTCCGGTCCTCAGCGCCGCCTCGCTCTGAACCGCCGGCTCGGCGACGGGGATTGCGGGCGGTCCAGCCCTTCGTTGTCGCTCTAGAACGGTGCCCACTCCGTGGCGTCGAGATCGCCCACGCCAAAGAGCTTCAAACACGGGCCCAGGCCGTCGATGGTGACAGGTACGAGGTCGCGCTTCCAGGTTTGGCGGTCGACCCTCAGGCGTCGCTCCACCGTGCGCTGGCCGCCGACCGCCCAAATCTCCTCGCCGTCGTCGACGTAGCCGATTTTGGCCGAGACATGCGCCGACGCGGCGTTGCCCTCGAAGTAGCCCGACTCAGCCCGCTCGGCCCCCAACCCATCGAAGGCGAGCGCCAGGACTGCAGCGCGCATCTCAGTCCCATATCCGCGACCCTGGAACGCCCGGCCCAGCCAGCTGGCCGTGACCACTGTCTTGCGGATCGCGAAGTTCCGGGCCATCAGGTCCTGGACCCCGATCGGCCTACCGCCCGCCACGACCGCCAGCCCGAGATTCCAGTGGGCTGGGTTCCAGCTGCCGCGTGAAGCCCACCAATGCTGAAGGAACTGACGCTCAAACGCGGGTGACGGGAGGGCGTGCCACGGCACCGCGAAGAAGATCTGGCCCTCTTCGACGACGCCTTCGCGGCCGAGGTGCATCAGCTCGATCAGATCGTCGTCGGTCGGCAGGCGCAGTTCCAGGTGCGGGGTGCGCAGCCGCAGATCGAACAGAGGCCAGGGGTGCCCGCTCATGCGCAGAGTCTAGCGGGCGAGGCCGGGTCGATCCGGTCCGTGGCGCCTTCGCCGGTTTGGCTCAGGCTGACTTGCGGCGTCGCGCTGGGGACATTCCGGCCCCGACCGCTGTCTCCTCCACAGGGACGGCGAGAGGGACGGCGACCGGGACGGCGACCGGGACGGCGACCGGGACGGCGCGAGGGACGGCGACCGGGGCGGTCTTGCGCGACTTCCTCGAAGCCACAGCCTGGGCCATCGTATCCGGCACGGGGGCCTGGCGGGCGGCTTTCGCCGCGGCCACGCTCGCCTCCAGCGCAGCGACGAGATCCGTCAGCTTCGCGGCCGGAGCCGCGGCCGGTTCGGCGATCGCCTCGCCAGCGGCCCTGGCCCCGATGATCTCCATGAGCGCTTCGCGGTACTCGTCGCGATAGGCCCCAGGGTCGAACTTGCCGGTCATCATGCCGACCAGCTGCTCGGCCATCGCCAGCTCGGCCGGCTTGACCTCGGCGTCGTCGGCGGGAATGGCCAGGTCCCCGACCGGGCGGACTTCGTCGGGCCAGTAGAGCGTCGAGAGCATGATCGTGCTGGCGAACGGGTCCAGAGCCGCGAGTTGCTCGCGATCGCGAAGAACGATCTTGCAGACGGCTCTCAGGCGCTGTTTGGCGAGGACCTGTTTGAGCAGAAAGAAAGCCTTGCGGGCCACCGGCTCGGGTTCCAGGTAGTAGGCCTGCTTGACGAAGCGCGTCGCCTCGGCGGCCTCGTCGACAGGCACGAACTGCTCGATTTCGATGGAGCGGACGGTCTTGAGCGGGACCGACCCAAGGTCCTCGTCCGTGATGACCACGTACTGGTCCGGGGCGATCTCGTAGCCGCGTACGGTGTCGCTGCGCTCGATGATCTCATCGTGAGTGGGACAGTAGGTCTTCATCTGAATCCGGCCGTGGCAATCGGCGTGGAGCATGTTGAAGCTCACACCCTTGGACTCGGTGGCCAGATACATCTTGACGGGGATCGTAACCAGGCCGAACTGGATGGCCCCTTTCCACATTGAACGCGGCATCGAACTGCACCTCGCGCTCGCGAGCCCTCTCGGGCGAGCCCGCGAAGCGCGAGCATAGCGCGCCAGTGCGCGCTGTCCACACGACCCGGCGGTCGTCCCGAGTGGCGCCCCCGGGTCAACCGTGGCGCAACTCGGCCTCCGCTTCGGTGAGGCGGGCCAGGATGCCGTCGCGCAGCTTGTCCAGCCCCGCGTAAACGTCCCTGGCGCTCGTGCCGATGGAAGTAAGCGTCAGCTTGAGCGACCGCAACGTCTCAAGTTGCTCGCGTACGCCGTTGAGCGCCTTGGCGACCGCTGCCGCATCCACCTCCACGTCGCGCTCGCGCAGCGTCTGCAGGGCCAGCAGCCGCGCCAATCGGACGGCGGTTTCGAGAGTCGCCGGATCGGGCGCGGCCGGATCCAGGACGCAGTACACATCGCCGGCCCGAACGTCGAACGGGGCGATGCCGGTGGGCGCATGGGCGGGGCTGAAGACCACGAGCGCAACTGCCGCGTCGCGGTTCGACTTGGCGTCGCGAAGCTCGTCGCGCATGTTGCGTCCGGACATGTAGCGGTCCTTGCACTCGACCACGACACGGAGCTCCGCCCCCGCGGTTGCTTCGGCATTGAGCGTCAGGACGAAGTCGCCCTTCTTGGAGCCGATGGCAGAGCCGGTCTCCGTGCCGGTCCGCTCGAGTATGTCGCCAGAGCCGCGGGCGATCGCGCCAAGCAGGTCATCCACGACGTCCTCGAAGTCGGAACCCTTGGCCGTCGACCTGGCGCGCTCCGATGCCCGGGCCGCCCCCGCCGCCTCGAGCGCCGCGAGCCGTTCGTTCAGCTTCGCGAACCCCTCGGCGATCTCGACGCGGAACTGGTGCAACGGCGAGCCGAGACGCGTCGGATCCAGCAGCTGGGCAAGGCGCGAGGCGTCGCCATCGAAATAGGAGCCGAGCAGGACCTTCATGCGGCCGATGGCGCTGTCTCGCTTCGCCTCGTCGAAGAGCTCGTCTACGAAGCTCCGCAGCTGGCCCTTGTCACCGAGGAACCGCTCCAGGGTGCGCGGCAGGCGGCCTTCTCCGTCCGCGAAGTTCTGACGCAGCAACGTGTCCAGGGCTGTTGCCGCCCGCTCGTTCGCGGCCTCCGTCTGGCGGAGCAGCCCCTGGAACTCGGCCCGGACGGCGTCCACGTTGACCGTGACGCCGACGCTCTGGATCGCGGTGAGCCCAACGCGCAGCGCCCGCTCCACCAGCATCGCCCGCTCTTCCGCAGGCCGCTCCGCCACGAAGGCCGCGAGGGCGTGGTCGTCCAGCACCAGGTGCTCGACGACCAGCCGATCTGACTCGATCTTGACCGATGCCGCACGCGTCGGCTGGGATGGAAGCGAGACGAGCTTGGCTGTTTCCATGCTCGAATCATGACTGGCTCCTGTGACAGCTAGCGTGTCACAGCTGACGGCCGGGCTGGCGTTCGTCAGCCCAAGTTGTCGCCCGCGGCTCGCTGACGACGCGCGGGACGGGCGGCTATCCGGGCAGCGCGCTCCTCCCGCGGCGGCTGAGGTAATCGTGCCAGAACAGCCGCGCGGCGACGGACCTCCACGGCCGCCAAAGCTCCGCGAGAGCCTCGACCTCGCCGCTCGGCACCCGAAGCTCGGCGGGTCTCAGCTCCCGGCCGAAGCCGGCGGTCCGCTCGGAGCCGGCGGGGGCGTGCCGACGAAGTAGGGTGTCTCACTCGACACCGGGACCTGCATGTCACCTACCAGGCTGCCGTCCGGACCGTAGGCCCGGATCTCCCGCGGGTTCGGGGTCCCGATATGGTTGTTCGAGGTCGGCCACCAGGCGGCGAATAGCCCGTCGCGCACCGAAGCCTGTATCTCCACGCCATCCGCCCTGACGATGACGACCGAGGTCGCGCCTGTAGCTCGACCGATCATGGCATTCGCGGCGCCCTGGTCGCCGGCGGCGAACCCGAGACCGAACCACTCGATGGCATGACCGTCCTCGAGAGCGGCGCTGCTGGAGTACGACATCCAGCCCTTCTTCGTGGGCGTCTCGACCGTGTAGACGACGCAGAGCAGGTAGTTCGTGCCCTCGCGGAAGGCGAACAGGCTCGCCATGCCGCGCTGGTCTTGGATCAACAACGGCAGTTGTGTGTTGGTGCAATGGCTCGAGGCCCAGCCGGCCATCGCCGGATCGGGCGAGGTCGGCACTCGCTGCCATGACGCGAATGCAGAAGGAGTCTGGACCGCCGGGGCGAACGGCTGCAACACCATCGCCGCGATTGCAAGACCGGCCGCCAGCGCGAAGACGCCGGCGCCCAGACGGAGGTTGGTGCGCCCGCCGAACAGCCTAACCGGCCGGCGGCTCGGCTCCGAGGCCAGTTCCTCGAAGCTTTCCGGTGCTGCCCGATACCGCCCGAAGGCCCGCTTGATCTCGGCTGTCAGCTGGTCGTCGTTCATACCTGGGCCTCCGCGTACTCTGTCGCGGCGAGGTTCTCCCGCAACTTCTCCAGCGCTCGATGAAGATGCGCCCCGACGGCTCCCTCGCTTATCCCGAGGGCGTCCGCGGTTTGCCCCGCGCTCATGTCCGCCAGGACGCGCAGCCCGATCACCTGTCGCTGACGGCGGGGCAGCCGCCAGACGACTCGCAGCAGGAAGGGATCGATCGGCAGCTCGTCGGCGACGGCGACATCCGGCGGCTCGGGCTGCTCGTGGCGCCAGATCCGCCAGCCCGATGCGTGGCTGTTGAGCGCCACTCGGATCGTCCAGGCCGTGGGGTTCGGATGTCGGCCGACGCTGTCCCAATGCTCCAGCGCACGGGCGAACGCTTCGTGGACGGCATCCTCCGCTCGTTCGAAATGGCGGGTCGTGAGGAGCACGGCTCGAAAGACCGGGTCGAGCGAACGCGCGTAGAAGGCTTCGAATGGCTCGACCGTTGCGCCTTCGTCCACCGGTCCACCTGTGGGGGTTGGTCTGGCGGCTGGTCGCCGCCGTCATATCAACGCACAGACGGGCCGCGGCGTTTACACGATTTCGCCGCCAACCTCGCTCCCCGACGCGGGCCGGTGCGCCTCCCAACCTAAACTCTCACGTGAACGGCAATGTTGAGGTAGGATGCGGCCATGACAGAGATGAAAGAGGCGGCCGCGGCCGGCCGTCTGATGCGTATCCAGGAAGCGGCCGCCGATGTCGGGCTGACGCCACGCTCCGTGCGTTACTACGAAGAGATGGGCCTGCTGCGGCCCGCGGCCCGGTCCGAAGGCGACTACCGCCTCTACGACGAGACCGATCTCGAGCGCCTGCGCTTCATCAAGGGTCTGCGCGACGACGCCGGCTTCTCGCTCGCCGAGATCGCCCAGTTACTCGAAGACGAGGCGGCCCGCGAGCGAGGCCACGCGGCGTTCCACGCGACGACGGATCCGGCCGAGCGGAGGCGCATCCTGTGCGAGCGCGTAGCCAGCTTCGAGCGCCAGATCCAGACTCTGCAGCGCAAGATCGATCGGCTGCAGGCGATGGTCGACGATACCGAAGCGCGTCGAGTGCGCACCGTGGCGAAGCTCGCCGACACCGGAATCTCCGAACCGTGTTGAGCAAGATGCGACACCCAGTCGACTCGAGCGCCTCGAGCTACCGCTGGTGGGTGCTGGCGGTCACCAGCGTGGGTGCGTTGATGGCTTCGCTGACGGGCGGCACGCTTATCATCGCCCTGCCCGAGATCCTGCGCGACCTCCACACCGACATCTTCAGCCTGCTTTGGATCGTCGTCGGCTACACGCTTGTGGCGACGGTCCTCGTGCTGAACGCCGGCCGGGTCGCCGACATGGTCGGCCGGGCACGCTCCTACACCCTCGGTTTCGTCATCTTCACCGCAGCGTCGATCCTGTGCGCGCTCGCGCCCGACGCCAGCCAGCTGATCCTGTGGCGCCTCCTCCAGGGCGTCGGCGGCGCGCTGCTGATGGCCAACGCCACGGCCCTTGTGACCGACGCGTTCCCGCGGATGGAGCTGGGCAAGGCCCTCGGCATCAACGCCATGGTCATCGGCGCCGGCGCCATCCTCGGCCCGATCCTGGGCGGCTGGCTGACCGGCTACGGCTGGCGAACCGTCTTCTGGTTCAACGTGCCGATCGGCGTCGTCGGCGCTGTGGCCGCCGGCCTGATCCTTGTCGAGCAGGTCCAGCACGACCGGCGCGTCGAGATCGACTGGCTGGGCTCGGTGCTGTATTTCGTGGGCTTGATGGGCCTGATGATGGCCCTGGCGTTCGGCGGCGTGTACGGCTGGACGACCTGGTGGGTCCTGGGCGGGTTCCTTGCCTTCCTGGTGGCGACGCCGGTCTTCCTGTGGGTCGAGTACCACCACCACGCTCCGCTGCTCGATCTCTCCCTCTTCCGCGACCGACTTTTCGCCATGGGGAACTTGACCGGCTTCCTCAACGCCATCGCCCGCAACGGCGTCCTGTTCCTGTTGGTGTTCTACCTCCAGGGCGCCCGAGGCGAGGACCCGGTCATGGCCGGGCTCATGCTCGCGCCCCTGGCGATCGGATTGATCGTGCTCTCGCCGATCAGCGGCGTGCTGGCCGATCGGTACGGCTCGCGAGCCCTGGCGACGGCCGGAATGGTCATCACCGGGATCGGCCTGGCCGGCCTGATGACGTTGCAAACGGACACGCCCTACTGGCAGTTGGCCTTCTGGCAGCTGGTCGTCGGCGCTGGCTCGGGCATCTTCAACTCGCCCAACACCAGCGCGGTCATGGGTGTGGTTCCGCCAAACAAGCGCGGCGTTGGGGCAGGCACGCGGATGATGCTGATGCAATCCGGGTTCGTCGTCTCCATCGCTCTGGCGATCGGCCTCGTGTCCGCGTCGATGGATCCAAAGGTGCTCGTGGCCATCTTCTCCGGAACGCAGATCGGCGGACAGGGGATAAGTCTGGCGCCGTTCATGAACGCGCTCCACCTGGCATTTCTGGCCGGCGTTGTGGCCAGTGCGCTGGGCGCTGTCGCATCGCTGATGCGCGGCGAGCATCGATCCTTCGAGCCGGAAGTCCAGCCCGGGCTGGAGGGCGAGGCGGCCAGATGATCCTGGGCGGCCGCGTCCGGTTCACCGCAGCCGGCCGAGCCCTTCGGCATCGCAACTTCCGGCTGTTCTTCTTCGGCCAGCTCGTCTCGGTCACTGGCACCTGGATGCAGTCGCTCGCGCAGGCCTGGCTGATGCTGACCCTGGTGGGCACGGCAAAGGCGCCGCTCTACCTCGGGCTGCTCGGTGCGGTCCAATTCCTGCCCGTTCTGGTCCTGGGCCTGTTCGGCGGGATAATCGCCGACCTCTGGCCGAAGCGGCCGATGCTCATCGGAACCCAGACCGCGGCCGGGCTGCTGGCCCTCGTGCTGGGCGGTCTCGTCTACTTCCAGGTCGTGGTCGTGTGGCATGTGTTCCTTCTGGCGTTCCTGCTCGGACTCGTGAACGCCCTCGACATGCCGACCCGCCAGTCGTTTGTGGTCGAGATGGTCGGCGACGACGACGTCGCCAACGCCATCGCCCTCAACTCGGCCGTGTTCAACAGCGCCCGGATCGTGGGGCCGGCCATCGGCGGGATCCTGATCGGGCTTGTCGGGACAGCGGCCTGCTTCATCTTCAACGGCCTCAGCTACGGCGCAGTCGTGGCGGGTCTGCTCGCCATGCGCGCCTCGGAGCTGCGGCCGGCCGCCCGGCTGGCCATGCCCCGGAGCGTCGGTGCGGTTCGGGAGAACCTGGCCGAGGGGCTCGGCTACGTGCGGCGCACGCCGGTCGTCCTGCTGGCGATCACGGTCATCGGCTTTGTCTCCACTTTCGGCATGAACTTCAACGTGGTCCTGCCGATCCTGGCCGCTTCGGTCCTCAACGTCGGACCGGCCGGAGCCGGGTCGCTCTACGCGGCCATGGGCGCCGGGGCACTGACGGCTGCCTTGTCCCTTGCCATGCTGGAGCGACCGCGGCTGCGGATACTGCTGGGCGGGGGCATGGTCCTGGGCGCTTCCGAGCTCGTTCTGGCCGGCACAACCTCGTATCCGGTCGCTCTCCTTGCCGTGTTCGTGGCCGGAGTTGGAGCCATCGGGACCGCGATCAGCGCCAACTCGCTTGTCCAGATCACCGTCCCGGGTCCGCTCCGGGGCCGAGTGATGAGCGTCTACACCACGGTCTTCTCAGGCTCGACCCCAATTGGCAACGGGCTGACCGGGGGAGTCGGCGGCCTGTGGGGGACGCCCGCGGCGCTGGCGATGAACGGGGCCGTGACGCTCGCTGCCGAGGCTGTCGCAGCCCTCGCCGTCCTCCGCGGCGTTGTGCCGCGCGCGGGGCAGAGTGCCGGCACCAAGCGCGCCGCAGAAGCGCTGCCCGAGTTGGCCTCGGAGCGGGTTCCTACTCCGGAGTGAGAGCTGAGGCTGGCAGGACGAACGAGTAAGCGATCAGATCGATGCCCGGGGCGGGGCTGAAGTCGATCTCCGGAGCCCGGACGAAACCGATCCCCTCGTACAGCCCGATCGCGTTCGGCATCCAGTGCCCGGTATGAAGCACCAGGCGCTTCCGCCCGGCGGCCCGCGCGCAGTCGAGGCATGCCTGAGTGAGCGCTCGACCGACCCCCCGACCCTGGTGTGCCGGATCGACGGCGAGCATCCGCATTCCGGCCTCTCCCTCCCTCAACTCCTCGGAATAGGGATCCTCCGGCCCGGACACGTAGTTCACGCCACCCAGCAACTCTCCGGCGAGAGTGGTTGCCACGAGCACGGACGAGGTCTCGGCCCGTTTGGCCACGTCTCGGAGCTGGCGATCGTAGCCGCCTTCGTCCTCGAGCCGATTCGGGAGCCCGCGATAGGCTGCGACGGTCAACTCGCCAAGCGCCTCGAACTCCTCGGGGCGTACGGGGCGGATGAGGATCGTTGTCCTGGTGGCGTCCATGACGGCAGAGTAACCCCGCGCGGGCGCCGTCCGCCGGCCGGTTGGGAGCTTGCCGTGGCGCCGGCCATCGGGACGCGCGATCATTCGCTTATGGCGCTGGACCATGCCTGACGCTCCACTCCTCGTCTATGGGCCCCGGTCGCTCACGTACGACTTCGGGCCGGCCCACCCGCTCAGCCCGCGACGTTTCGGGCCCGGCATCGAGCTGCTGCGCGCGCTGGGCGCGGAGCCCGGACTTGCGCCGCAGCCTGCGAGTGACGGCGAACTCGAGTGGCTGCATTCGCCGGACTACCTGGCCGCGGTGAAGCGGTTCTCGGCGGATCCCGTCGGACCGCCAGAAGCGGGGATCGGACCCGGCGACGACCCACCCTTCGCCGGCATGCACGAGGCGGCGGCGAGCGTTGCGGGCGGGTCGATCCGGGCCATGGAAACGGTCCTCCGCGGCGACGTCGAGCACGCATACCAGCCCGGCGGGGGACTGCACCACGCAATGAGGGCGCGGGCGAGTGGCTTCTGCATCTACAACGACGTGGCACTGGCGATTTCTCGGGCTCGAAAGGACGGCCTGCGCGTGCTCTACGTCGATCTGGACGTCCATCACGGCGACGGCGTCCAGGCATTGCATCGGGACGATCCGGGCGTAATGACGATTTCGTTTCACGAATCCGGCCGATCGCAATTTCCCGGATCCGGTTTCGTCGACGAGCTGGGGGAGGGGACCGCGGCCGGAACCTGCGTCAACGTTCCGTTCGAGCCACGGTGCGGGCCAGCCGCGTGGCTGGCGGCGGTCCGAGTCCTCGTGCCGGCCCTCGCAGCTGCGTTCGGGCCGGATGTGATCGTCAGCCAGCATGGTGCCGACGGCCACGTCTGGGACCCGCTGGGGCATCTCTCCCTGACGACGACGGCCATGGGCGAGGCGGCACGGTTGGTCGATCGGCTGGCGCATCGATATGCGAGCGGGCGTTGGTTCGCGACGGGCGGCGGCGGGTACGCGATCTACCGCGTAGTCCCGCGCGCATGGGCCATGACCTGGCTGGCGGCCACGCATCGGGAGGTGCCGCGGCTGCTCCCCGAAGAGTGGCGAGAGCGCTGGGCGGGCGAAGCCGCTCGCTGGGCCGACGATCCGCTGCCACTCGGGTTCGAAGACGGGCCCGGAGTTCCGATCGAGCGGGCGGTCGCCCCCTCGGCTGCCGCGGCCGCCGGCCGGACCGTTGAGCTTGTCAGAACCCTGACGGTGCCGGCGATGCTGCGGGCGGCCGAAGAACGGGGCTGGTGGACGGCCGATGATTCGGGTTCGGTCGGCTCCGGTCGAGGGGCTGACCCTGCGCCGGTCGCGGGAACGACGACGGTCGTCGCGCCAATTACCCCCGAGATCCTCGACGGGCTGGAGTTGGCTCCACGGACCGCGGCCCCGGCTGATCCCCGCGAAGCGATGGCATTGCTGCGCGCCGCATTGCGAGACGGAGCGGTCGCCGCGGGCGCCGTCGCCGGGGAGTGGCTGGTCGGGGTCGTGCTAGCGGCGCCCACCCCGGTCAGCGGTACGGACCGGCTCCTCGCCCTGGGCGTTGCCCCGGAGTGGCGCCGCCAGGGGCTGGCGGGCTCGCTTCTCGCGGCCCTCGTCGCCGAACAGGATCGGCGTGGCCGGGCCTTGGTGGCGCTGCATACCGTGGCCGAGCGCGATCCAGTCGATCCGCTTCCCCGGGAGGTGCGGCGTTCCGTGGCCGAACGCCTGTTCCGCGCTGCGGGGTTCCGACCGCTGCCGGTGCAGGCCGCCGTCGTGGCCGCGGATCCGGTCGGCTTTCAGGTTGGCCACTTCCCGCCGGCCGCCCCATCCGAGTTGATCGCCGCCGTGGAGCGCTGGTCGGACGCTCCCTGACGACCCTCACAGATGGGGCGTCTGAGGTCCGAGATGCCCGTTGGGGCCGGTCCTCCGAGATCCGTCAGCTCGCGGCCCCCGGCTCTGCCACACATATCCAATAGTGGCCTACTTATAGATCAACGCACATTCGAAGCAACACTGACGACAGCAGTAATAGAAATGATCCGAGCGGCCTAGGCCGTTTGGGACATATGGCACCCTAGAAGAACAGTAAGGACCTCTATATTCGATCCATCGAACCAAACGGACCCGCAAAGCGAGGAGAGTGCGGCGGGCCGACAACATTGAAAGGTGTAGGGCATCAGATGGATCGCACCAGTCGTGGGATCTTCTTCCTCCGGGCAGTCGTGGGAACCGGCTTCTTGTTCGCCGGCCTCGACAAGTTCTTCATGTGGGCGAGCGGAACGCCCTTCACGGCGGCCGGCTTCCTCAAGTTCGCCACCACCGGGGCCTGGCTCGGCAGCGACCCCAAGGCGGTCGTCAACCCGACGCACCCCTTCTGGGTCTCTCTTGCCGGCAACGCCGGCCTCATGTCGGTCATCGACACGATGGTCGTCTTCGGCGAGTGCGCGGTGGGCATCGCTTTGATCCTCGGCCTGGCGACTCGCTTCGCCGGCATCTGCGGCGCCCTGATGATGGGTCTGTTCTATGTCGCCAACTGGAGCTTCGCGACCGGTCCGATCAACGAGCAGCTCATGTACGGCGTCGTCGCCGGCACGATCGCCTTCGTCGGCGCTGGCGCTTACGCGCTCGACTCCGTGATCGAGAAGCTCGCCATCACGCAGCGCGTCCCGGTCGTCAAGTAC
>PMKN01000048.1 GCA_003158675.1 Chloroflexota bacterium
GCTGAGCCTCTTCCGGCGGCTCGGGGCGGATTTGAGCAGACGAGAGCGGCTGGCCCGCCGCTGGCCCCGGGCCGCGATCGTGAACCATGACGACTCCTCGGCGTCGCTCTTCGAGGCGGCCGGCCTCGCGTCCGGGGCGAGTCTGCTGACATACGGGCTTTCGGTCGGTGCCCAGGTCCGTGCCTCTGACGTCGAGGAGGACACCCGCCAGCTCAAGTTCGAGGTTCGGACGCCCCGTTGGAGCGGCGCAGTTACGCTCCAGCTGGCCGGTCGCTTCAACGTCTACAACGCTCTCGCCGCGATCGCTCTCGGGGAGGCATTGGAGCTGCCTCCGCGCTCGATCCGGGCCGGCCTCGCCGGCGTTCGGGGCGTGCCCGGAAGGATGGAACGTGTGGACTGCGGCCAGCCTTTCGCGGTTATCGTGGACTACGCCCACTCGCCGGCGTCGCTGCAGACGGTGCTGGACCAGATGCGACCGCTCGCGGCCCGCGGCGACGGTTCTCTGATCCTGGTCTTCGGTTCCGCTGGGGAGCGCGATCTCCAGAAGCGGCCGATGATGGGCCGTGTCGCGGGCGAGCGTTGCCGCCTCGTGGTCGTAACGGATGAAGATCCGCGCGGCGAAGACCGTGACGGGATCCTAAACGAGATTGCAGCCGGCGCCGAGGGTGCGGGCAAGCGCAGGGGCGAAGATCTGCTCTGCATCCCCGACCGCGCGGAGGCGATCTCTGTCGCCTTTGAGAGGGCCAGGCCGGGCGACGTCGTGATTCTGGCCGGCAAGGGCCACGAACAGTCGATAATCATGAGCGACGGGCCCCGCCCCTGGGACGAGCGCGCCGAGGCCATCCGGGCCCTGGCGAACCTTGGATACCAACGAGACGATCGCCAATAGCGGGCGCCTACGGCGCCGATGGAGGCCGCGAGCGGATGCGATCCTGCCTGATTCAGCTGGTACTTCTCTTTGCGATGGTGTTCTGTCTGCTCTGGTTCGGCTTGCCCTTCGGCGTGAGCGCGCTCGCCACGGGAGCGTTGAATGCTAGCGGCTTCAGCGGCACTGACACGAAGGTGGAAGTTTCAGCGAACCCGCCGCCGACGCTGCTGACAGGTCATGCGGACGCCGTTCGCATCACCTCCAGCCAGACGAGCATGGGCGACCTCCACGCCGCCGAAGTCGACGTCCTGCTGACAGACGTCGAGCTCATCAGTCGCAATATCGGGACGGTCAGCGGAACTCTGACAGGCGTCCGAGTGGCTGCTCCGGACGGAGAGCCCGTCTCGATCGATCAGGTTACGCTCGCAGGCGACGCCAATGCCTCGAACGCCACCGCTTCGATGAGCCTGGCGGCCGCCCAGTCGCTCGCCGAATCGGAACTCAAGGCCCAGACCAAGATAGTCGCCAAGATCGCCCTGCAGAGCCCGGACAAAGTGACCATCACCGTCAACGGCAAGTCTCAGACGGGACGCCTCGTCACCAGCAACGGCTCGCTGCTGATCGTGCCGGATGGCAATAAGCTTCCAACGGTCACTCTGATTGCGCCGGGAAGTGGCAATCCGTTCCACGTGAGCACGGTTGAGATCGGCGCGACTGACGTCACCTTCGTCGGCACGATCGACGTGGAGAAGCTGCTGAACTGAGACCCGAGCCGCGCCGGGCGGGACCGACGAGAGGGGCTGGTAGACTTTTCCCGATGTCGATCGAACCGCCCGGATCACAGCAGACGGGCCACGAAGCTGCCCTTCGCGCCACCCAGAAGCCTTCGGTGGCGGAGCGTCTGCGGGCCGGGCTGCCGGGCGGCCGGTCGCCCGAGTCCAGCTTCAAGCACCTTCTTGACTCGCTGATACGCCACTACCCGCAGGCCGATATCAAGGCCCTGCGGGATGCCTTCGAGTTCGCACAGCAGGCCCACCGCGACCAGTCCCGTGTGACGGGCGAGCCGTACATGATGCATCCGCTGGCCGCGGCTCAGATCCTCGCCGACATCGGCATCGATCCGGTAGCGGTGGAGGCGGCACTCCTGCACGACGTGCCGGAGGACACGGATTACACGCTCGAGGACGTGGAGGAGAGGTTCGGCTCCGAGGTAGCCCAGCTCGTGGACGGCGTCACCAAGCTGTCCAAGTTCAGCACTCACAGTCACGAGGAACAGCAGGCCGAGAACATCCGCAAGATGTTCCTGGCGATGGCCGACGACATTCGAGTCGTCCTGATCAAGCTCGCGGATCGCCTCCACAACATGCGCACGCTGTATGCGTTGCCTTCGGACAAGCAGACGCGTATCGCCCGTCAGACTCTCGAGATCTACGCCCCGCTGGCCGAGCGACTCGGGATCTGGAGCGTTAAGTGGGAGCTGGAAGACCTGGCTTTCAAGACGCTCGAACCCGAGGCCTACCGCGAGTTGGCGCGGATGCTGGACACTCGTCGCAAGAACCGTGAGGCGTTCGTTCACCGCGCGATAGCCGAACTTCGGCCCGAGCTGGCCGCGGCCGGCATTGCGGCGGAGCTTTCTGGCCGACCCAAGCATCTCTACAGCATCCGCCGCAAGATGCAGCGCAAGAACGCCGAGATCGGCGAGATCTACGACATCTACGCCATCCGCATCCTCGTTGACGAGGTGAAAGACTGCTACGCCGCGCTCGGTGTCGTCCACTCGCTGTGGCGGCCGATCCCCAATCAGTTCGACGACTACATCGCCGTCCCGAAGCCGAACCTGTATCAGAGCCTGCACACGGCTGTGATCGCGATGGACGGCAACCCGCTCGAGATCCAGATCCGGACCCACGCTATGCACCAGACGAGCGAGGTCGGCATCGCCGCCCACTGGCGCTACAAGGAGGGGTCCCGTTCGGATCGCGAGTACGACGCGAAGCTGGCGTGGCTGCGGCAGATCATGGACTGGCAGCGCGACGTCTCGGATGCGACCGAGTTTGTAGAGGGCATCAAGCTCGACGTCTTCCAGGACCAGGTCTTCGTGTTCACCCCTAAGGGCGATGTGAAGGACCTTCCAGCGGGCGCGACGCCGCTCGATTTCGCCTACCGCATACACACCGACATCGGTCACCGCTGCATCGGCGCCAAGGTCAACAACCGCCTGGTTCCGCTCGACTACAGGCTCAAGAACGGCGACATCGTCGAGATCGTCACCACCAAGGGCGAGCATGGTCCGTCGCGGGATTGGATGAACCTGGTCCGGACTAGCCACGCCCGCGAGAAGATCCGGCAATGGTTCAAGCGCCAGGAACGTGACGAGAACATCGCTCACGGCCGCGAATCCCTAGAGCGGGAGCTGAGGCGGCTGGCCCGTACGAACCTCGGCGCCGTCGGCCAGGACCGCATCCTGGAGATTGCGCGGGCCTACAACTTCGACAACTTGGACGACTTCTATGCCGCGGTTGGATACGGTGCGATCGGCACCCAGCAGGTCGTCACGCGCCTCGGCGTGGTGGACGACGCACAGCTCGCGCTGCCGCCGACGGCGCCACCGCCCAGCCCGTCACGCCAGGGCGGTGTCAGGGTCAAAGGCGTTGGCGATCTGTTGGTTCGCTTCGGCAAATGCTGCCACCCAATCCCAGGCGACCCGATCATCGGCTTCATCACTCGCGGCAAGGGCGTCACCGTACACCTGCGGAGCTGCCAGACCGTGCTGGGCGAGCGCGAACAGGCCCGTCTCATCGACGTCGAATGGGAGAGCCAGATGCAGCAGACCTATCCAATCTCGATCCGGATCGAGGCCTACGATCGCACCGGCCTGCTGTCAGACATCAGTCAGGTCGTGGCTGAGAACAAGGTCAACATCATGGCCGCCACCGTCGCCGTCAGCCCCGATCGGACGGCCACCGTCAAGGCCACCATGGAGGTTGCTTCTGTCGCGCAACTGGCCCGGGTCATGAGCCGCCTCGAGCAGCTCAAGGACATCATCTCGGTCCAGCGCGAAATGGGTTAGGGGAAGCGGCGCCGGCCCCTCGACTCCGCGGACGGCCTGCGGCGCGCTTCGACGATGACGGCGAGACGCAGGTCGGGTAAACTCCGCGGTCGGCCCTGTGCGCAGGGTATGCTTGCGGGTACCGAACCGCAGATCGCTCGCAAGCGCTCGATCGCAGACGCGGCCGTCGCGCCCCGGCGCCACCTCCCGGCCAGCCATGTGGCACCGCGCCGGAGCATAAGGAGAAGTCGAACCCATGGGTGTTCCGAAGAGGAAAGTCTCCCACGCCCGCCAAGGCGATCGCCGCGCCCACCACGCGCTGACCGTTCCTCACCTCGAGCCCTGCTCGCACTGCCACCAGCCCAAGCAGGTCCACCATGCCTGCCCGAACTGCGGCTACTACGCCGGCCGACCGACCGTCGAGATCAAGCAGGAAAAGCCTCAGCAGTCCGCCTGAGCCGGTGGATCTGAGCACAGTTCGGACGGTTGAAGGAGCGGCGGCGGTCCGCGTCGTCGTCGATGCCATGGGCGGCGACTTCGCGCCCCTCGAGGTCGTTGCCGGGACAGCGGCTTGGGCGCGCAAGCATCCTGCCGATTCCGTCCTTCTGGTGGGCATCCCAGAGGCGATAGACAACGCCGCCGGCGGCCCGCTGCCGCCCAACATCGAAGTCGTCCCGGCCAGCCAGGTGGTCCAGATGGACGAATCGCCGGCCCAGGCGCTCAAGTCCAAGAAGGACTCTTCGATCGTAGTTGCCATGGACCTAATCAAGGAAGGTCGTGGGGACGCCCTGGTCACGGCCGGGCATTCGGGGGCCGGCATGGCCGCGGCAGTCCTGAGGTTGGGCCGGCTGCGGGGCGTGGACAGGCCCGCCCTGGCGGTCCAGATGGTTACCGAGACGGGGCCGTTCGTGCTTCTGGACATCGGTGCCAATGTCGATGCGACGGGTTTGAACCTCTACCAGTTCGCGCACATGGGCTCCATCTATGCCGAGCGCGTGCTCGGGGTCGCCAGGCCGCGCGTCGCGCTGCTTTCCATCGGCGAAGAGAAGGGCAAGGGGAGCGTCGCAATCCAGCAGGCGACGCAGATGCTGGACGAGGACGGTAGCCTCAACTTCGTGGGCAACGTCGAGGGCCGCGACCTGGTCAAGCACAAGGCCGACGTGGCCGTGTGCGACGCTGTCGTGGGCAACGTGACGATGAAGTTCTTCGAAGGGCTGGCGACCTTCATCTTCGACCTGTGGCGGCGCGAGTTCAAACGCGGCATCCGCGGACCCATTGGCTACGTCTTCATGCGTTCCGGCGTGAACCGCATCCGCAACACGTTCGACTACGAGAAGCTGGGCGCCTCGCCGCTGCTAGGCGTCAAGGGCATGGTCCTGATAACGCACGGCAGCGCAAAGCGGCGCATGATCGAGTTTGCAGTCGAGGCCGGGGCCACAGCTGCCAGGGCCCACATCCCTGATTTGATCGCGGACGACTTCAAGGGCCAGGCCCGAACGAAGGCATAGTCGGAGGCGAGATGGACGGCCGAGAAGCTCACATCGAAGGCGATGCAAGCACCGCCGCCACCGCGCCGGAGTCCAGCGGCCGCCGCGGCCCGCTCATGGTCAGCCACAGCGTAGTGGTGGAGATGGTCCGCATCGCGGCACTGGAGGTTCCTGGAGTGTTACGAGTCAGCCGCGCCGGACCACTGCGCTGGCTGGCCGGTTCGCCGGTGCGTGCCGACGTAGTGGATGGACGTGCTTCTGTTCGCGTCTGGATCGTGGCCCGGCCCGCTCATCCTCTGGGGCCACTCAGCGCTCAGGTTCGCCAGGCTGTCGGTGCCACGATCGAGCGCCTGCTCGGTCTGGAACTCGGGGACGTGTCTGTGGTCGTGGACGGAGTGGGGGGCTGGGGATCGTGAAGGTGGCTGGCGACGCGGGTGGCTCGCGCGCTGCGGGCGGCTCGAGACATGGCCGGAGGCCGGGCGACGAGCTCGCGTCTCGGCGGTTGGCGCGGCGGCTCGCTCTAGCCGCGCTCTTCGAGGCCGAGTTCGGACAACGCACCCCGGCGTCGATCCTGGAGCGCCATCTGGCGGAAACTGCGGCCGACGAGCTGACGTCGGCGTTCTCCCGGAGTCTCGTTTCGGGCGTAGTAGACAACCGCGACCGTATAGACGAGTTGATCGAGCGCCTGGCGCCGCAGTATCCGGTCGTGCAACTGGCGCGCATGGATCGGACTCTGCTGCGTAGCGGCATCGGCGAGGTGCTACACTCCGGCACGCCGTCCCGGGTGGCGATTGCCGAATGGGTCGAGCTGGCCCGCACATACAGCGGCGAACCGGCCCGGCGTCTGGTCAACGGCGTGCTCGGGAGGATCACTCGCGACTCCGTCGCCGGTGCGCACAGCGCCCCGGAACCGGGGCCGCAGTAACCGTCAATCACAGCCGAAAGAACCCCGAGGAGGGCGTCAGTGGCCACTACCTACGAGCGACTCAAGAAGATCGTCGTCGAGCAGCTCGGCGTCGACGAGGATGAGGTCAAGCCTGAGGCCTCATTCGTCGACGACCTGAACGCCGATTCGCTGGACCTCGTCGAGNNGACGCCGAGAAGATCCGGACCGTGAATGACGCCGTCGAATACATCGACGAGCACGCGGCCTAGCCCGCCCGCCGACTGATGCGCCCCGCAGCCGCTCTTGCCGAGCGGCTGGGGCTGCCGGTACGTGACCTCGACCTGCTCCAGCAGGCCTTGATTCACAGCAGCTACCTGCACGAGCATCGGGACCTGGCCGTAGGTCACAACGAGCGCCTAGAGTTTCTGGGCGACTCGGTGGTGAGTCTCGCGATATCGAACGCCCTCTACGGTCGCCACCCCGGCGACGACGAGGGCGTTCTTTCCGCTCGGCGAGCGGCGATTGTCAGCACCGCAGGGTTGGCTCGCCTGGCCGGCCGCCTCTCCCTCGGCGATTTCCTATTGCTCGGGGAGGGCG
This sequence comes from Chloroflexota bacterium, assembly GCA_003158675.1. Classification (GTDB taxonomy): domain Bacteria; phylum Chloroflexota; class Limnocylindria; order Limnocylindrales; family CSP1-4; genus Fen-1039. The sequence goes on from PMKN01000048.1 coordinate 6,888, forward strand.
AATCGCAGCGCGGCGGCCGCCGCCGGCCAGCTTTGCTCGCCTCTGCCTTCGAAGCTGTCGTCGGCGCCCTGTTTTTAGATCTGGGGTACGAGACCACGAGCGATTTCGTCGTAGGTCTCGCGAATCCGGAGTTGACCTCCAATCGGCCTCTCGGCGCTCTCAAGAGCCCCAAGAGCCGACTGCAGGAGTTCACCCAGCGCATGTCCGGGGAGCGGCCGCTGTACCGCCTGATCGAAGCGGTTGGGCCGGACCACGACAAGGTCTTCCGAGTTGAGGTGGTCGTGGCAGCGCGCGTCCTGGGAGTGGGGGAGGGACATTCTCGCCGAGTGGCCGAGACCGCGGCTGCGGCACGGGCGATCGAGGCCTTGCGCAACTCCCCGGGCGAGCTGGCCGGACAGGCGGAAGGAGCGCCGGAACTGGTCGCGTTCGGCCGGACCGGAGGCGACGGCGGAGCTGCCGAGGACGGTGTGGACGAGTGGGAGGCCTTCACAGCGGCAGCGCCGCCACGGTCGGAACCATGGCAGGAATTCGACCTGGATCTCGGTGCCATGGCCGCCCGTGAAGAGAGGCGAGGCGATTCCTCGCCGCACGAGCCGGAGGCGGCGCCCGGTGATGGCAAGTGACCCTGACGTTCCGGGGCAGGTTATCGCTCCCTGGCGCTGACGTACGCGGCCGGACTGATCCATGACGGCGCCCGCGCGACTACTGGCACTCCGGCTGCAGGGCTTCAAGTCGTTCGGGGAACGGACTCTCGTCGAGTTTGGCCCGGGCATCAGTGCCGTCGTTGGTCCCAACGGCTCGGGCAAGAGCAATCTCGCGGATGCGCTGCGGTGGGCTCTGGGCGAGCAGGGCAAAGCCCTGCGCCTGCGCAAGTCCGAGGACGTTATCTTCGCCGGGTCCGAAAGGCGTTCCGCTCTGGGCATGGCCGACGTCACGCTCGTCTTCGGCAATGGCGACCGGCTGCTCCAGATCGATTACGAGACGGTAGAGCTTGGGCGCCGGCTGTACCGCTCCGGCGAGAACGACTACCTGCTGAACAAACAGCGAGTCCGACTCAAGGATCTCGTCGACCTCCTCGACGCGGCTCATCTGGCCGACAATGCCTTCCTTTTCATCGGCCAGGGGATGGTCGATCAGGCGCTGGCCTTGCGGCCGGAAGAGCGGCGCCCGCTCTTCGAAGAAGTCGCGGGCGTGCGGCGTCACGAGCGCCGCAAGAAGAAGGCCGAAGAGCAACTCGAAGAGGCCGAGTCGAACCTGGCGCGCGTGGAGGACGTGCTGGCCGAACTCCGGCCACAGGCGCGACGTCTGGCCGCGCAGGCCGAGCAACAGGCTTCCAGACAGACCGCCGGCGTCGAATACGGCCGGGCGATCATTGCTCAGGCTCGCTGGCGGTGGCACGAGACTGCCGGCCGGGCGCACGAAGCCGAGCGGCAGTTGCGTGCCGGGCGAGGCGAGGCGGATTCCTCGCTGGCCGCGCTACGAGAAGCCGAGGCGCGGGCGGCCACGATTGCCAGCGACCTAGCCTCCAGGTCCGAGAAGGAAACGGAACGACGGACGGCCCACGAAGCGGCGCGCGCAACGCTGACCGGGCTCCAGCTGCGGGACGCGATGGCGGCGAGCGAGAACGGCGGCGTGGCACGCGATCGAAGCCGGCTGCAAGCTGAGGTGGCCGCGCTGGAGGCGGATTCCGCCGTCCAGCGGCGCGAACTTGCGTCCCCGGTTCCGGCCCGCGACGCGGCCTTGTCCGGGGCTCTGGCCGAAGCCGAACGGGCGCTAACCGAGGCGCTCGAAGAGTTGGGCGCGGTGCGCGCGGCTGGCCAGGCACGGGGCGAGGCGTTGGAGGCCATCCGGCGCGTCGAGGCCGCCCGCTCGGGTGAACTCGAGACCGCGCGCCGGCGGTTGGCCGAAGCGTCGCGGGTGGCGACCTCGGAACGGGCGGCCGCGGACGAGACGGCTCTGAGGTTCGCCGAGGCCGAAGAAGCGAGTGCCGGGCCGCGCTCTGCAGCGGCGGCCGCGGTAGACGCGGAGAAGCTGGCCGTCGCGGCGAGAGAAGCCGCCAGGGCGGAGATGGACAGTCTGGAAGGTGCGCGGCAAGCGGCGGCCGAGCGGGCTGGCTCGGCCGCGAGCATGGCGGCGAGCCTGCGGGGACGTCACGAGGCGGTCCAGGCACAACTGGCCGAGGAAGAGCTGCGCGGCATCGCGAAGGCCGCCAGGCGGCTGGGCGGCAAGGCCCTCGCCGAGGGCCTGGAGGTAGAGGCGGGTTTCCGCGTCGCGGTCGAGGCGGCATTGGGCGAGGCGATGCGCGCCTATGTCATGCGCCGTGAGGGCATACTCGGGCTCGACGGGCAGCGCGGGACACTGATCCTCGAGAGTGGCGGAGCGGGGAAAGGCCGACCGCAAGAGAGTGGCGCCGGCCGCGCAGCAGAGCGAGCCGCGGAGAAGGCCTCGGAGGCCGGTGATGCTGCGGTCGCCGATGCCGTGGGTCGTGGCGGCGGGCGGCTCGGCGACGCGGTTCGGGTCGACCCAAGTGCGGCGGCATCTCGGCTCCTGGCGCACGCCGTATGGCTGCCGGATTTGAACGCCGCGCTGGCCGTTCAACCGCGGCTGCCCAACGGCTGGCTTGCCGTGACACGTGAGGGGGCCGTGATCAGCGCCGCTGGCCTGGTAACGATGGGCCGCTCCGAGTCGCTCCTAGAGCGGCGGGCCGAGTTGCGGCGGCTCGGCGAAGAGGTGGAGCGTCTGCAGGCGGCGGCCGGGACTGCGGCGGCAGAGGCAGCCAACGCCACGCGCAGCGCCGCCGCCGCGCGCGCTGTGCTGGACGGCTCTCGCGAGGCCGAACGCCGGGCCGTTGCTGCTCGACGGGAGGCCGAAGACGCGGAGAGGCGTGTGGCGCGCGCGTTGGAGAACGTGGCCAGGGAACTGGCATGGCGATCGGCCCAGGCGGCGCGCGCGGAAGCCGATCGGGATCGCCTGGCGGCCGTCTTCCGTGAAGCGGACGCGGCCGCGGCCACTCCGACCGCGGCGGACCGGCGTCAGGCCGCACTCACGGACGCCGCTACGTCAACCATTGCCGCCGCTCCGGGCTCGGAGCAGGCAAGCGCCGTGCGGGAGTGGGAGGATCGAGCTGCCGCGCTGCGCGGCCGCCGCGATCAACTGGCAGCCGAAGAGGCCGCGCTGGAGGGAGCTCGTCGCGAGGCGGAGAGCCGTCACGCGCGCGCGTCCGCCGCCGCTGAGTTCGCCCAGGCCCGCATGGCCCAACTCGAACGCCAGGCCGCGGAGCTGGCGGAGCGCGAGCGCAGGCTGGCCGCCGAGCGCGAGGGTCTCGGTGAGGAGCTTGCCGCCGCGGCCGGACGCGAAGCCGCGTTGCGGGCCGAATTGGACGAGATTCGCAGCGCGGAGGCCATGGCGCGCGGACAACTCGCCGAAGCCGAGGTTGCCGCCGCCCGGGCGCGGGAGCGTCTGCGTGCCTGTCAGGAACGCGTCCGCACCGCCGAAGTAGCCGAGTTGGAGGCTCGCCTCGCTCTCGATGCGATTCGCGAACAGGTCCTTGTCGAGTTGGCCGGCCTGGGCGATCTAGGTCTTCGCCTGCTCGCCGACGAGAGCGGCCCCGTTGCCGTGGCGGCGTCCGCTCCGTCTGCCACTCCGCCAGCCGCCGCCACGGCCGATGCGGACAACTCCGACGCCGACTCTCTCGAAGATGCCCTCGCCGCCGCAGCGGAGCGTTGGGCCGCTGGCCCGAGCGTGGAGCCGCCAATCGCCAGCCGCCTCGTCGGCCTCCGTCGCCGCTTCCATGAGCTTGGCGCTCCGAACCCGTTCGCGACAGAGGAGTACCGGGCCGCCAAGGCCCGTCTCGATGGTCTCGAGAGTCAGCGCGCGGACCTTACGGACGCGATCGCGAAGACGCGCCAGTTGATCGAGCAGCTGAACGCGATGATCGCGACCCAGTTCCGCTCGACCTTCGCTGCCCTTGAGACGGCTTTCGATGCGCGCTTCCGCCAGCTATTCGGCGGTGGCTTCGCCCGCCTGACCTTGACGGATCCGGAGGATCTGGCCTCTACTGGCATCGAGATCCTGGCGCGCCCGCCGGGCAAGAAGGCGCAGCCGCTGAGCATGCTTTCGGGCGGGGAGCGCGCTCTGACGGCCGTGGCTCTGCTGTTCGCCATGCTGGAAGTCCATCCCGTCCCGTTCTGCGTGCTCGACGAGGTCGACGCGGCGCTGGACGAGGCGAACGTCGGCAGGTTCGCGGAGTCGCTTCGAGAGCTCGCGGACCAGACCCAGTTCATCGTCATCACGCACAATCGGGGCACCATCGAGGCGGCTGACGCGCTCTACGGTGTGACCGTGAGCGACGATGCGGTGAGCCGCGTCATTAGCTTGCGCCTTGAGGAAGCTCGCGAAATGGCAGACCAGGTGACCCGTACGAACGCCACTGCCACTACCGCGCGGAGCTGACCATGTTCCACTTCCGCAAGCCCAAGCAGCCCGAGATCGAACCAGAGGGCGAAGAGGCTTCGGACTGGACTGCGCTTTCGCAGGCGGTCGAACCGGCGGTCGAACCTTCGATCGAGCCGGCGGCATCCTCGCCGGCCGACACGGACGACACTCCCGGCGACCTCGCCGAAGGTCTGCAGCGCAGCCGGGGCGGATTCATGGCGCGCATTCGAGGGTTGCTGAAGAGCGGTCCTGACGAGGCCGACTGGGAGTCGGTCGAGGAGATGCTCATCGCCGGCGATGTGGGCGGCGCACTCGCGTCCGAAGTCGTCGAGCGTGCCCGCGGCCGCAAAGACGCCTCCAGCGCCGAGGCCGCCGTTCGTGACGAGCTCTCGGCCCTGCTTACCGTGAGCGACCCAGGATGGCGCCCCGCCCGCGCCACTCCGGATCAGCCCGCCGTCCTGCTGATGGTCGGGGTCAATGGCACGGGCAAGACCACAACCATCGGTAAGCTGGCCCACCGCTATCGGGCCGAGGGCAACTCCGTCTTGCTTGCGGCGGCCGATACCTTCCGTGCCGCGGCCATCGATCAGCTCCGCATCTGGTCCGATCGGTCGGGCTGCCAGTTCGTGGCCCACGCCCCTGGCGCCGATCCGGCTGCCGTTGTCTACGACGCCATCGATGCCGCCGTCGCCCGCCACGTGGATATCGTCATCGCCGACACCGCCGGCCGCCTGCACACCAAATCGAACCTCATGGACGAGCTGGCGAAGATGCGCCGCGTCGTCGACCGGCGTCTACCCGGCGCCACGCCCGAGGTGCTCTTCGTTCTCGACGCCACCACCGGTCAGAACGGTCTCGCCCAGGCGCGGGTCTTCCACGAAACGGTCGGCCTCACCGGCATCGTCCTCACCAAGCTAGACTCGACCGCAAAGGGCGGCATCGTCTTCGCCATCGAGGACGCCCTCCACGTCCCGGTCCGTTTTGTCGGAGTGGGGGAGAAGCTCGGCGACCTGCTGCCTTTCGACCCTCAGGCCTTCGTCAGCGCGCTATTTGCCTGAACCGCCGGTGGAAGCGGCGGCCGGAACCGCAGCACATCGACAGATCACGCAACCGTGAATGGCAACAGGACCAACCAGGTGGTGCCCAGTTCCGTGGCCGGGCTCGGGGGCTCGACTGCGGCACCACGAACGAAGCTGCGCTGAGGCGCAGGAGGTAGACAATGGACCTTGTGCTCGAGCCGGCGCGCACCGCGCTGGTGGCGATCGACCTGCAGCGTGGGATCGCGGCAGGGCCGACCTTGCCGCACTCTGCGAGCGATGTTGTGGCGCACACGGCGGCCTTGGCGATTGGCCTCCGAGCCGCCGGCGGGACGGTCGTCCTCGTCCATGTCACGCCGTCGCCCGACGGCAAGGACGCCCTACACCCTCACACGGACATGCCCGCGCAGCCGCGGGGACCCCTTCCACAAGACTGGGCTGAGATCGTACCTGAGCTCGGTCCGGAGCCGGGCGACCTAGTCATCACCAAGCGGCAATGGGGCGCCTTCTACGGCACCGAGCTGGACCTCGAGCTCCGCCGACGACGTATCGACACGATTCTCCTGGCCGGCATCTCGACCAACATAGGCGTCGAGACCACGGCTCGCGACGCCTTCGAGCGCGGTTATCAGCAGGTGTTCGTGGAGGACGCCATGTCCGCCCGGGACGCGGATGAACACGCGCACACAGTCCGCACCCTCTTCACGCGGATCGGTCGGGTGCGCTCCACGGCCGAAGTGCTGGCCGCGCTCGGGGCGGCGACCAAGCACGGGTGACACGATCCCACGATCGGGCGCGGTGCCAGGGCTTTCGGCTCCAAAGGGCAGGGCGGATTCGACATTCGCGGCAACGGCCGACAATCCGGGTTTGACAGCGAACCTGGGACGGGCCGCGCCGCGGCGTCCGTCGAATGCGGCCGTGGTCTGCTTGACCTCTCGCACTGACAGCCCGACCATTGGCTGCCATGAGGGCACAGCTTCTCCGGAACCGCGCCGATGTTTGAGTCGCTGCTCATCATCATATTGGCGGGACTGGTCGGGCCGGTCCTCGCGGCAGGGAGCAGACCGCTAATCCCCGCAGTCATCGGGGAGTTGATCGCCGGCATCTGCATCGGTCGATCGGGCCTCGACTGGGTCGACCCGACCACGCCAGCCAACGCCCTTCTCTATGGTCTCGGCTTCGCGATGCTCATGCTCGTGGCTGGCTCGCATGTGGACCTGGGTGCGCCAGGTATGCGTGCCGGTCTTCGCTCGGGCGCGCTTGCGGTCGGGGTTGTGGCCGTCCTGTCGCTGCCTGTTGGGCTGGCCATCGGGGCAGTCCTCGAGCCAGGAGCCCCCGCGCTTCTGTTCCCCGTGCTGCTGGCCGGGAGCTCTGCCGCCGTCGCCTTCCCGATCCTGGAAGAGCGGGGTCTGGTCGGGCCAGGGGTGGCGCTACTGCTCGTGTGGATTCCAATGGCCGATGCTCTCACTGTTCTGCTGATGCCGCTCGCTCTCATCGGGGCAGCCCGAATACCGGAGGCTCTTGCCGGCGACGCGCTGATCGTCGCCTGCACCGTTGGCGCATTGTGGCTAGGCATGCGGCTTGGACGCTCGCCGGTGGCGCTTACACTGCGCGATCGATCGCAGTCTCGAGGCTGGGCTCTCCAGCTGCGCGTCACGTTGCTGATCCTGGTCGTTCTCTCGGTGATCGCGACAAGGACAGGTGGTTCGACGCTCCTAGCAGGCTTTGGAGCGGGCATGATCCTCGCTCGCCTGCAGGAGCCAACCCGTCTGGAAGTGCAGCTCTCAGGCATAGCCGAAGGGTTCTTCGTACCCGCATTCTTCGTCCTCATCGGCGCCCAGATCGACCTGCGTTCGCTGGCCAATGACCCGCCAGCGATCGCCCTGGCCGTCGTGATGGCGCTCTGTGGCCTGGCGATTCACCTGGCCGCAGGCCGCGCCGCGGCGCCGGCGCCGTGGAGCGGATTCGGCCTTGCCGCAGCCGCCCAGCTCGGACTTCCTGCGGCTGCCGCCTCGCTCGGCTTGTCAACCGGTGCGCTCTCACCCTCTGTGGCGGCCGCCATCGTGCTGTCGGGCTGCCTGACCGTGCTGCCCGCGGCGATCGGGACGCGCAAGTTGGCCGATGTGCTTGCTCCTCCCTCGTCGGCCTGACGAGCCTGCTTCGGCAGAGCACGAGCAAAGTCGCTCCCGACCGCCGCGCGGCGGGCCGCATATACTCCCCTGATGCGTCGGTTTCTGTGCATCGTTGCCCTCATGAGCCGGTTCGCGGGGCAGAGCTACGTTTGGCGAGTGGGGCCTTTACATCGTCCTGTGCCCATCGTCCAGAGCCTGCCCGATGACACTCTCGACGGGACGCTGCCGGCTTGGTGGATGGCAATCTGATGTACGACTGGTCCGTTCCTCCCTCGCAGAACGAGCGTCGCCGGCCGCTCATCGTCGTGGCCGGGGCGCTGCTCGCGATCGTCATCGCGGTCGGCGTCGGCATGGCCGTGGGCAATCCTCCGCCAAAGCTGCCGGGTGCGTCGTCGGCGGCGTCCTCGGGGAGGCAGCCTGGCCCCTCGGCAGTCCCTTCGGGCCCGTCGACCGGATCCGTGACAATCTACGGTCCTCAGGCCGCCTCATTCGATCCGGCCGTTCAGTCAGACGCTGGAAGCGCCCAGGTCGTGTCCCAGCTCTTCGAGTCGCTCACGGCGATCGACTCCGCGGGAGACGTCCAGCCGGCGCTCGCCGATCGATGGCAGGCGGCCGCAGCCAACACCATCGTCTTCCACCTTCGTCCCGGCCTCACCTTTTCTGACGGGACGCCGCTGACGGCCACCGACGTGGTCACAAGTTGGATGCGCGTGCTAGACCCCACCCAACCTCGCCAGCTGGCTTCGCTGCTGGACGACGTGACAGGGGCCAGAGCCTACCGAGAGGGAAAGGGACCGAAGTCGGCGGTTGGCCTGTCCGTCCTCGGCACGGACCAGGTTTCGGTCGCTCTCGCGGCTCCGGCTTCGGACTTCCCGGCGATCGCGTCCAGCCCGACGCTGGCTGTGGTTCCGTCGAGCATCGACTCGACCAACAGCGTGTTGACGCCGCAAGGGTTTGTAGGCAGTGGCGCCTACCTGCTGACCGGCCTGACCTCATCCGAGACCACGTTGACCGCCAATCCACGGTACTGGGCCGGCACTCCGGCGATCAGGACGGTCCATTTAGTCAACTCCATCGGCGGCAAGAGCCCGGTCTCGGAGTTCCAGGCGGGCAACCTTGACTACACGCCCATCAGCGTCTTCGACGCGTCGTGGATCGCCTCCGACAGTTCGCTCGGGCCGGACTTGCGGATCGAGGCGTCGCCCTCGGTCGAGTTCTACGGCTTCGACACTTCTCGGGCTCCGTTCGACAACGTCCACGTCAGGCGGGCTTTCCAGATGGGTATCGACTGGCGCCGCATCGTTGCGTTGCTGGCCGATCCGCTGGTGCAACCCGCCAGCGGCATGGTCCCGCCGGATGTGCCGGGACACGGCACCACTGACTTCGGACCGGTCTTCAACCTCGACAAGGCGAAAGCGGAACTGGCCGCGGCCGGTTATCCCAACGGTGCCGGTTTCCCGAAGGTAGCGCTGACCACCTCCGGCGCAGCGCTGGACCAGGCCATCGTGCAGCAACTTCATGACAACCTGGGCATCGACATCGACTACGAGGCACTCGATTGGACTTCGTACAACGATCGCCTGTTGAACGATCCGCCGGCCTTCTGGGAAATGGATTGGGTGGCCGACTATCCAGGCGCGAACGACTTCCTGGGGCTTCTGTTGGGAACTGGCAAGACGAACAACTACGGACGTTGGAGTTCGAGCGATTTCGACGCGGCGGTGAGCCAGGCGCTCGCGGCCGCCGATCCGACGGCGGTCCAGCAAGCCTTCGATCGAGCCCAGGCACTGGTGGTCGACCAGGCGCCCGTGATCCCGGTCGACTACGGAGCCGGATACTCCTTGTCGTCGCCGAAGTTGCTGGGTGCAATCCCGAACGGCCAGGGACTGATCCGCTATGCCGGCCTGGCCTGGGCAGGCAGCTGATGAGCCGGGAAATGAGACCCCGAGTGGCTCGTCTGATCCTCGCCGCAGCTGTGCTCGCGAGCGTGGCTGCGGCGGCTGGCGCCGCTTCGGCCATGGCTGCCTCGGTTTCGTTTGGAACGCCGACTGCCAGTTCGACTTTCGGCCAGGGGATCGACTTCGAGCAGCCGTACAGCGGCGGCGGCTCATTCGGCGAAGTTGACATCGTCATAACCTACCCCGGCAGTTTCGGGCCGTTCGTGGTCAAGCTGGACAACCCGGGGTCTGGCAGCTTCAGCTACCAGCTGGACACGTCATCCGGGGAACTGCAGCCCAACACGCAGGTCGTGGCGCATTTCCGCGTCACCTTCGCCGATGGCACGGCCCAGAACGGGCCCGACATCCGGATCACCTACCAGGACGACAGATTCCAGTGGCAGACCAAAGTCGGGAAGGTCGTGCGCCTGCACTGGTATCAGGGCGACGACAGCTTCGCCCAGCAGGCTCTTGCGATGGGCGAGCAGGGAATCGCCAATGCCGCGACTTTTCTGGGCTTCCCCGAGACGGCTCCGGTGGACTTCTACGTCTACGCAGACCAAACGCCGTTCTACGACGCTCTGGGCCCGGGCACACGCGACAACGTCGGCGGCGAAGCGAACACGGACACCCGGACGTTGTTCGCCCTGATTGCACCCGGGGAGCTTACCTACGCCGCAACGGTCGTTCCGCATGAGTTGACGCATGTCGTCTTCGATGACGTGACCCGCAATCCGTACCACACTCCGCCCCACTGGTTGAACGAGGGGATCGCGGTCTACGTATCACAGGGCTTCGATGACTCGGACAAGCAGCTGGTCCAGCAGGCTGGCTCGGACGGCAGCCTTATGCCGCTGTCCGCGATCCGCGGCGAGTTTCCGACGACTCAGGACAGGTTCTACCTGGCGTATGCGGAAGCCGTTTCAGCGGTCGACTACTTCGTTCGCACCTACGGCCATGCCGATCTCGTGAAGCTGGTCAAGTCGTTCGGCACCGGAGCCTCCGACGACGAGGCATTCAACGCCGCGATCGGGATTGGCGTGGATGCGTTCGACGCGAGCTGGCAGAAGGCGAACGGCGTCGCCAGTCTCAAGTCGTTCGGGCCGCTGCCGGCTCCAACCGGCCCGGTTCCGCCGGGCTGGAGCGGCGGTGCGGAGCCCGCGCCTTCGGCCGCTTCGACCGCGCTTCATCCCCTGGCCACGCCGTCAGGGCAGAGCGGCTCGGGCTCCTCGCAAGGCGATCAGAACGGGATCGTGGTGGGCGTCGTGCTTGGCGTGGCCGCCGTGGCGATAGGTATCCTGCTGGTCGCTCTCGTACGGAGGGCCACGTCGCCTGGTGGGCAATGACCGTCCCTCGGATGATTGGTTTGCCGGGCCGCTTCGCCAACTTGCCCCTGTCACGGTCAAACCGGCGAGCCGCAGGGTCTCGGCTCTGGTAGGCTGGGCGGCCATTATGCAGGCCTGGTCCCTTCACCATACACAGGGCCGTGTCAGTGCCGACCGCTGACCAGGAAGTCGTCGAGTTCAGGCTCGGCGACATCGTGAAGTTACGGCGAGCGCACCCCTGCGGCGGCGACGAATGGCTCATCGACCGCCTCGGAGCGGACATTGGGCTGCGCTGCCGGAGTTGCGGGCGGCACGTGCTTCTAGATCGGCGATCGCTCGAGCGGCGCATGGTCAGATTCGTGAGTCGGGGAATGTTGGCGTTGAGCCGGGCCGTAGCCCCCACGCCTCGTGACGCTCACGATCCGACAATCCGCGAGGACGAGGGGCGATGAACATCCCGGGACGGGCCACTCGACGGGATCGCGCCGTGCAGGAGCGGGGCGCGGCCCCTAAGCAAGCCGCAACCGAACCGGTCCAGGAAGCCGGCGCGAGGGCGGTCCTTCGGAATCGCCCGTTCCTGCTGCTGTGGCTGGCTCAACTCTCGACTCAGGTCGGGGGCAGCATGGTCATGTACGGCCTGACGATCCTGATCACCACGAACTTCCACTCAGCCACGGCCCTGAGCGCTCTGTTCCTGAGCTTCCTCATCCCGGCGATCGTCTTCTCTGCCATCGCGGGCGTCTTCGTCGATCGCGTAGACAAGCGCCACATGCTGCTGGTCACAAACGTTCTGCGGGGCCTGGCCTTCATCGCGATCGTGTTCTTCGACAAGAACCTGGCGCTTCTATATCTGCTGATGATCTTCGTCGCCACCGTCACGACCTTCTTCGGGCCGGCGGAAGCGTCGATGATTCCGTTCCTGGTGCCGCGCCGTCAGCTCCTCGCGGCCAACGGGCTCTTCACGTTGACGATGAACGCCGCCTTCGCGCTCGGCTTCGCCCTCGTGGGACCTGCGGTCATAGCCCTGGCGAGCCCGCAGGCCCTCATCCTGATCGTGGGCGCTCTCTATTTCGTGGCCGCGGCCTTCTGCTGGACGCTGCCGTCATCGCCCCCGGTCGGCGATGGCGAAACGGCCGGTCAGGCGGTGGCCGACGCCGAACGTGCAGTGGAGACGATGTTCGGACAGTTGGCGGAGGGCCTGGCCTACATTCGCGACCATCGGTCCGTCGGGTGGTCGCTGTCCTACCTTGGCATCACTGGCGCACTCATTGGCATCCTCGGGGTCATCGGGCCCGGGTTTGCGCAGACCACGCTGGCCCTGGGTCCCAAGGACTTCGTCGTAATCGTTCTGCCTCTGGGGCTCGGCGTCGTGGCCGGAATCCTGGCCCTCAACGCTTATGGCCATCGGCTGCCGCGACGGCGAACCATCGAAGCCGGGATGATCGCCCTGGGGATACTGCTCGCGACCCTTTCCGTTGCGGGTCCGATCTCGCACTTCCTCGAGAACAACGTCGGGGCCCAGGTCCGCGAGGCCAGCCGCGTCGTGTCTGTGCTGTCGCTGGTCGTCGTAATCGCTTCGCTCGTCGGCTTCGCCTTCGCAATCGTGACCATAGCCTCGCAGACACAGCTTCAGGAGGAGCTTCCGGAGGACGTTCGGGGCCGGGTTTTCGGCGTCCTGAACATGCTTGTCTCTATCTCCAGCCTGGCGCCTATCATCGTCCTGGGACCGGTTGCCGATCTTGTCGGGAGAGAGGCTGTGATCCTGGTCGTGGGTGTCGTCGTCGGCCTGTGGGGCGTCAGCAGTGTCGTGACTCGGGGGGCGCTGGGGCCGGCCGAGGTGCGGGCCCGAGCTAACACACCGCCTACCGGAGCGTCGGTGGATCCGATGACGGTGGCGGTCGTGCCGACGGAGGTGGCGGGCGGCATCAACCTGATCGCTCCGGAGCCAGGTCGGGATGGGACTCCGGCTCACCGCTGAGCGCATTTGGCGCTCGCGACCGGACGCAATGGATGGGGCGCCGACGACGCCTCTCGCCTGGCGGGCTGCGGCGCTGGGGATCCTGGCCGGAGGAGCCGGCATCGGGTTTCTGGCGGACCGGGGACGGCTTGGGCGAGTCGTGCCCATCGCAACCGCCGGAGTGGCCATAGGGTGCGGAGTGACCGTTGCTTTGGCGTCCCGCAAGCCGCCCATCTCGCCGTCGGCCGCGGGTGACGGGTCCGGCGCGGCAACCACCCCGACGACCTTCAGCGTTCTGATCGCCGCTCGCGACGAGGCAGCGGTTCTGCCCGGGCTCGTGCGCGACATTGCGCACCAGGACTATCGAGACACCGCGGGGAATCCGCTCTTCGAACTCCTGGTGATCGACGATCGGTCCGTGGACGGGACCGGCGACGCGGCCCGGCATGCCGCCCAGGAAGGCGGCATTGAGCGCGTCACTCGAGTGATCAGGCGCGAGGGCAGGGAAGCGCCGGACGGGAAGGGCGCGGCGCTGACCGCGGCCCAGCCGGAGGCTTGCAGCGGCGACGTGGTGGTGGTCCTCGACGCCGACGCCAGAGTGGGCCCGTCGTTCCTGAGGATTGCCGCCGGCTACTTCGCGGCCGGGGCCCAAGCCGTCACGGCCCGGCGCCGGATTCTCGGCCTGGACCGAGGGCAGCTGGCCGGGGCGCAGGCCGACGAACAGACACTCGACGGGGAGCTGAACCGCGGCCGCTGGGGGATGGGCGGATGCTCCGAGTTCCGTGGCAACGGGATCATGATCGGGCGGGATCTGCTGGCATCGGTCGGCGGTTGGAGAGCGTCCGCGTTGACTGAGGACCTCGACCTTTCCAGCCGAATCATGGCCCTGGCTGGGGAGCCAGTCGTGTGGGCGGTTGACGTCGAGGTGTGGGAGCAGCCAGTCCGGGATTGGTCAGGGCTGTGGCAGCAGCGACTGCGGTGGGCCGAGGGAGCCATGCGGCGGGTCTTTGAACATGGGCCGGCCATCGTCGCCAGCCCGAAGGTGGAATGCCGGGCGAAGATGGATTTCGTGGCTTACGTTGGGCAGCTTGCCGTGCCCGCGATAGTCGTCGGAGCGGCAGCTTCCACGGTCGCCACCGGCCGCAAACGTACGCTCCTGTCTCTCCTGGCCGGCTACCTTGGCGTGAGCGCGGGGTTGGCTTGGGATTCGCTGCGCTGGGAGAGGCACGCCGACGGAAGCGCGGTCACGTACGGCGAGCGTGCCTGGCGGGGCCTGAGGGTGGGGATCTTCAGCGCATTCTGGTTGCCGGTGGTGCCGGCGGCGCTCCTCAATATCGCCCTACGACGCGGCCCGGTGCCATACAAGAAGATGGACCACTTGGGCGACCCTGGCAGCGAGGCAGGCGCGTGAGCGTCGTCAGGAATGGCCAGATAAGCCGCAGATAAGCGGCCAGGCCTAGAGTCGGCGGGTCGCCATTTGGGACCGCCCGACGGTCAGGAACGAGGGGGCGGCCTCACCGGCGATTGGGGATGCGTCACTGGCCCCAAGAGGGATTCCGCGTAGTCGAAGGAGATGCCTAGCCGACCTGTCATTGCTGCTCGCCGACGGTCCCGCACATCCGACCCCGCCGCAGGCTACACATCCGCCCGCCGGAATGGGAGGAGATCCTATGAAACGAGCATCTTTGTGGCTCGTTTCGATGCTAATCGCGGCTTCGACCCTCGCTGTGCCGGGCCCGACGGCTGCCGCCTACCCCGCGCACGTCTGGTCGAACTCGGACGCGTTCAAAGCCACATGTCTTGGCTACAACGACACATACCCGCAGCAGCTGTACAGCCTGTCGGTCACTCAGCTCGCCAACCGGGGCTTCGGCCCCATCTCGGGCGCGCTTGGCGCCGGGTTCACTCGCTCGGCGCTGCTGAACAACGTTCTGTCCGACTGGGCGGTGTACGTGCACAGCCACGGTGACAACTACTGGGCGGCCAGTGGTTATCCAAACGTCGACTCCGGAGTTCTGCAGGATCCAGGAGCCGGGCGATGCAACTCGTCCTCGGACATCATTCGATCGAGTTCGATCAGATCAGCCACCCAGGGCTCGTACTACAACATCGTGATCATGTCTACCTGCATGCTTGGATCGAGCTCGAGCACGATGCCGGCGGCGTTCCAGATCGATAAGACGAAGCAATCGAACGACCCGGAGTTCTACCTCGGCTACGTCTACCACACCTGGGACAGCTCGAGCCTCCGATTCGAAGAGGCCTTCTGGAGCTACATCAACGGCGGAGCTTCCAGGACCCTCTCTGGAGCCTACGCATACGCGTCTGGCATCGGTGGCTACGAACCGGTTGGCAGTGAGCCCTTCCAGGCCAATTGGTGGGGTAATCCCTACTACGATGGCGCGCCCCAGCGGCCGACGGCGAGGTGACGGAATGAGAATCTCAAGCTGCAGCAGGAACCTCAAATGGGCGGCTGGAACGGCCGCAGTGACCATCTGTCTCGTCGGTTCCGCCGGGCAGATCGCGGCGGCGACCCTGGTTGCCGGCTCCAGTCGGGCCGGAGTGGCGACTCCCACGCGCGTCGGGGTCACGCTTGACGCGAACACGGACTCGGCGATCTTCGCTCGCGAAGGCAAGACCCGGGACGCCTTGGGTTTCCCTGTAGGCGTCAAGCGCATCGGACAGCACGTTCGCGACGGCTTCCAGAAGGCCGAATACGACGAAGTCACCGAGCTCGACTCCGGGGGCAACGTCGAGGCGATCACTGACTTCGACGCGACCGGCCACCTGCGCACGGCGGTCCGGCTCGATCCGGCCCCTCAGGGTGGTCCCAACGTCGGTCGTGACGCAGCCATCAGGACAGCCCAGCGCTCGGCCGTCGCCGCGGGCTTGGGTGTTGGAACGCCCTCCTCGACAGATGCCGACGAGGCTATAGGCGGTTGGACGATCCATTGGCTTCGGATGCAAGACGGCGTTCGGGTTCGTGGCGACGAGACACGAGTGCAGGTTCGACCCGACGGGCGAATCGCAAGCGTGGCCTTGGCCCAGCACGACCTCGACCCGGCCGCCGTTAGGCGGCTTGGCTCGGACGACGCGCGGCAGGTCGCCACAGGAAATCTCAATAGCTGGTTCGCGGGCCGCAATTCTGGGTACTCGATCCAGAAGGTTGACCTCGAGTGGGTCGGGCCGAACGCGGCCTTCGATCCGTCTCAGGTCGATGCTCCGGAGCGCCCGTACCGCCTGGCCTGGGTCACCGAGGTGAAGCCCTCCGGCGATGCAGCGAAATATGTATGGCAGATAAGTCTCTTCGTCGATGCCACCGACGGAAGCATCATTGGCGGCGACTTCGTGGAATGACACCAACGGGCTCAGCCTGTCGGTTGGGTCCGCCAGTCTCGACCCGCGGCCGCTCGAAACGGGCGACCGCGGGCGCTTGTCCGACAAGGGGGATAAGAATGAGATCGAGCCTTGAGGCACGGTTCGTGCGTTTCCGATCCCAGGGTTGGCGACAGTTCGGACCACTGGTCGCCTGCCTTTGCATCGCCGCAACGGGCTGCTCGCCAGCTGGCACGGGAACGAACCTGGCCGGGACCGTAGCGGCGGCGCCCTCAACCAATGCAGCTTCCGCCGCTCCCGCGGACCAAGTGTCCACCGCAATGCCGACGACCGGCGAGACCGGAGCCTCGAATGTGCGCCTCCTCGCCCTGGCCGACGGTGTCCAGGGCGGAACCGGGCTGTGGACGTTCACGGGTGGCGTCTGGACCGCCAGATGGGCGGTCCCAGACGCTAAAGCACTCGGGCGAGACGCCGAGACTCTGACTCTGGCAACCGGTGGCTCTCTGCAATCGCGCACGGTGAGCGATCCAGGGACGTCCGGGTCGGCAATCACCCCGAAGTGGGTCGAGCAGCCGCCTGGAGCATCGATCGTGTCGGTGGACCGCTCGGACGAGGGGTCGGTGGCCATCGTGTTGTCCGCGTCGGGGGTGTTGTCCTATTGGATCGCCTCCGCGGACGGGACTGTCAGGAGCCTGTCGCCGGCGCCGCAGTCGCCGTTTGGCCCGTCGGTGGCGTGGCTGGACTCGAACAGACTGCTTGCGATCTCCGCGGACTCGCAACAGATAGCCCGGCTCGCGGTGGTCGACCGGAGCAGCCGAGGTGCAACGCTGATCGAGAGCGTCGCCGGTGTGCGGGTCTTCGCTCTATCGCCCGATCGATCCACCCTCGCGGCCGCCACAGAATCCACGGTTTGCGTGGCTCCGGTCGGCGATTGGCTGGCCAGCACGCGGCCCCCGATGGCGGTGGCCTTGCGACCCTCGCAAGTGGTGTGGGATCTAGCCCTGAGCGCAGACGGCTCGCGCATGGCGATGTTGTCCGGCACTGAGGACGCCAGCGGCGCAGTCGCCGACATCCACGAGCTCGTCTACGTCCACCAAGGTGCCATCTGGGCGCCCACACTCGACTCGCCAGTGCCATTCAGCCGAGCAATCGGCCAGGTCTGGATCGACTGACGCCCGGACCCGTAAGCCTGCCGCGCCGTCTGCCCATGGGATCGCCAAATCCTGGCGTCCTGCCAATGCGCTATGATGCGGCGCGCATCCGGGCGGTTAGCTCAGTTGGTTNNAGTCCTCTACCGCCCACCATCGAGCCGCGCCAGAGGCGCTGCCCAAGCACATACTCGAACGCGATGAGCGGGACACGTCTCGTCGCCACTGGTCCAAGAGAGCCGCCGAGGTGGCGCAGGCCACAGCTGGGAGAGGCGGCGATCATCAGCGGCGGGACACCAACCGTGAGCGGCCGTGAACCGGCCCGGGATCCGCCCGTTAGAGCGGCAAGAGCGCGCGGCGGTTAAGGGCCACAAGCCCGAGCTGTCGCGAAGGCGGGTGGAACCGCGAGAGAACCTCTCGTCCTGTCGGACGGGAGGTTCTGTGTTTCGATGAGGACCTCAGCGGGCGAAGCGGAAGGCGGAGCGAAGCAATGGACCAGGAACGTCAGAGTCAGACCTCGCCGGCAGCGGCTCCCGCGATCGAGGACCCCGCCGAGTTCTTCGATACTGTCGAGCGTGGGTCCGCAGACGAGTTGCTCGACGCAGGCGCTCACTCGGATCTCGATGCCATGCGCCACTCCGCAGCTCACGTCATGGCCGAGGCTGTCCTGGAGATCTTCCCAGGCGCCCAGCTGGGCATCGGCCCTGCGATCCAGGACGGTTTCTACTACGACTTCCTGCTGCCTCGCCCGTTGACTCCCGACGACCTGGCCGCCATCGAGACGGGCATGAGCGGTTCCGTCGCCGCAGACAGGCCATTCGTTCGCAAGGAAGTTCCTTTCGCCGAGGGCCGAGCGTTCTTCGCGGCTCGTGATCAGCCGTTCAAGGTGGAAATCCTCGACGACCTCGCATCTCGCGCCGAGGAAGCCGGCGTTGTACTCCCGCCCACGTCGACCTACCAGCACGGGACATTCATTGACTTGTGCAAGGGTCCCCACGTAGCCAGCACTGGCAGGATCGGCCCCTTCAAGTTGATGACAGTGGCTGGTGCCTACTGGCGTGGCAGCGAAAAGCGGCCGATGCTCCAGCGCATCTATGGCACCGTCTGGCCGTCGCAAGATGAACTCGACGCCTACCTCCACCGGCGCGAAGAGGCGAAGCGGCGCGACCACAGGCGATTGGGCGTCCAACTCGATCTGTTCAGCTTCCACGACGTCAGCCCAGGCTCGGCCTTCTGGCATCCCAAGGGCCAGCGGCTGTGGCGCATCTTGGAGACGGCCATTCGCGAGGTCCAGGACAAGCGCGGCTACCAGGAAGTGGCCACGCCCATGATCGTCCACAAGAAGCTCTGGGAGCAGTCCGGCCATTGGGCCAATTACCAGGACAGCATGTTCGTCCTCGAGTCCGAAGGCCAGACCTTCAGTCTCAAGCCGATGAACTGCCCGGAGAGCACGTTCATCTACAAGAGCCGGCTGCGCTCCTACCGTGATCTGCCACTGCGGCTCTCGGAGTTCGGACGCCTGCATCGCAACGAGCGGTCCGGGACGCTCTCAGGCTTGACCAGAGTCCGCCATTTCGTCCAGGACGACGCCCACATCTACCTGCGGCCCGATCAACTGCAGGACGAGATCAAGGCGCTGCTCGGCGAGGTCTACGAGGTCTACGGCTGGTTCGGGCTGGAGCCGCGCTTCACATTTGGCACCAGACCGGACAAGGCCCTGGGCGATCCGGCACTCTGGGAGAAGGCCGAGACCGAGATCAAAGCCGCCCTCGACTCGCTTGGTAAGCCTTATCGCCTCAAGCCCAAGGACGGCGCCTTCTACGCCCCCAAGATCGACATCCAGATCGAGGATGCGCTGGGGCGCGAATGGCAGACCGCAACCATCCAGGTCGATCTGGTGATGCTGCCCGAGCGCTTCGACTGCACGTATATCGACGAAAGCGGACAGGCGGTCCGACCGATGACGATCCACCGCGCGATCTACGGCTCGCTGGAGCGCTTCATCGGGGTCCTGATCGAGCACTTCGCGGGCGCGTTCCCGGTGTGGTGCTCGCCTGTGCAGGCGGTCGTGATTCCGATTGCCGACCGGCACATCGAGGCTGCAAACGAGCTGGCCGGCCTGCTGACCGATCGCAAGCTCCGCGTCGAGGTCGACCGGTCCGACGGCAGGATGCAGAACAAGATCCGCCTGGCCCAGGAGCAGAAAGTTCCCTACATGCTCGTCCTGGGCGACAGAGAGGTGGAGGCCAGGACTGTCGCCATCCGGAACCGATCCGGGGAGCAGGAGAACGGCGTCTCCTGGGACGATTTCATCGAACGATTGGCCGCGGAGACCACCGCTCGCCGGCCCTAGCCTGCGCCTCCGACCACGACTGTCGGAAGCGGGCAATACGTCGCGGCCAGTCGTTTGCCCCTCGCGGAATCCCTGTGCTATAGTCCCGCGGGCGACCGCCCGGGTATTCTCGTAGCCGGGGCCGGTTTGTTCGTCTGCTTCCGGGGAGAGTATCCCGGTGGCAGCCAACGGAACACGCACAAAAGAGGTTCGCCATCAGCCGAGACCTGCGCATCAATCAGATGATCCGTGTGTTCGACGTGCGGGTCGTCGACGAAGACGGTAGCCAGCTTGGCGTCATGCGAACAGCCGACGCCTTGAGGCTTGCGCAGGAGCGGGGGCTCGACCTGGTAGAGGTCGCACCACTGGCCAGTCCCCCTGTGGCGCGACTCCTGGATTTCGGTCAATACAAGTACGAGCTGACCAAGCGCGAGAAGGAAGCCAAACGGCGGCAGCGGTCCGTCACCTTCAAGGAAGTCCGGCTCAAGCCCAAGATCGGAATCGGTGACTTCGACACAAAAGTCCGGCGCGCGATCGAGTTTCTCGAGGAAGGCGACCGGGTCAAGGTTTCGGTCCAGTTCCGCGGACGGGAGCTGACTCACCCGCAGATCGGCCGAGACCTCCTCGACAAGTTCGCGGAACACATCAAAGAGCACGGAGTGGTCGAGCGGCTGCCGCTGCTCGAAGGCAAGTCGATGCATATCAGCGTTGCATCGGTCCACAAGCCCAAGACCCACGAGCCGACACCGGCGGCTGCAGCCAAGGGTCATGCCAGGACGGATATCGATGTGGCGGCCGGTACGGACGCCCCAACAGAAGCGCATACGGCGGAGACCCCGGACATTCCGGCGGCTCCGGGACCCGAGCCGGATGACGGCGAGGCGTCAAGCGGGAAGGTGAACTGACGTGCCCAAGATGAAGAGCCACAAAGGGACTCAGAAGCGGATCGGGGTCACCGGTAGTGGCAAGGCGGTCCGGGTCAAGTCGTGGCGCGGACACCACCTCGAGCTGAAGTCGTCGCGGCGCACCCGCCGATATGACGGCAAGGAGCTCGTGAGTGGCGAGTCGCTTGCTCAGGTCCGCCGGCTGCTGCCGTACCTGGGAGTCTGACGTCAGATGGCACGCGTCAAGCGGGGCGTAACGGCCCATCGCCGCCACAAGCGGCTCCTCAACGATGCCGAGGGCAGGTCCGGCACGAACTCCAAGCTCATCAAGCGAGCCCACGAGTCGATGCTTCACGCGCTGGCATATGCGACCCGTGACCGCAAGCAGCGCAAGCGCCAGATGCGCCAGCTATGGGTCATCCGCATCAACGCCGCTGCACGCCTCAACGGCACCACATACGGCAAGCTGATCGCCAGCCTCAAGGCTGCGAACATCGAACTCGACCGCAAGATCCTCGCCGATCTGGCCGTTCGCGACGCTTCCGCATTCGCGCAGGTCGTGGCTGCCGCAGGGAAGGCGTCGGCTTGACGTCCGGCCGGTCGGAGACGGCCGGTTGCGTATGAGATAGGGCGACGACGGAGAAGACGCGAGTAGTCAGGGCAATTCGTCCTGATGTCAGATCCACCAGGGAGGACGGGTCGCGGACTGGGAGCCCGTCTCGGATCGATCTCGCCGGTTCGCTCCTGAGCCGTTGGCTGAACCGCCGAAGCTTTCGCTTTGGCGTTGGGTAGGCCGGCCGGTCGGCCCCCGATAGCGGGCTCCACAAGTGCTCTGCGACGTAGTCGGACGCGGCGACTGGCGCCGACTACCTGCAGGGAAGCGGGGTGGTACCGCGAGCCCTCGACTCGTCCCCGTGTTCGGAAGGATGCGGACAGTCGAGGGTTCTGGATTCGCGGAGACGAGGAACGACGGCGTGGACTTCGAGACTCTCAGCGGCGACCTGCACAAGCTCAAGACCCGGGCACTGGCCGAGATCGACCAAACGACCGACCCGGGCGCGCTCGATCAGCTCGAGATCCAGTATCTGGGCAAGAAGGGCGAGATCACGGCCGTTCTTCGGGGCATCGGTGCGCTGCCGGCGGAGGATCGGCCGCGCTTCGGTGCCTTGGCGAATGACGTTGGCGTCGCCGTCAAGGCGGCCCTGGCCGAGCGCGGCGTGGCGCTGAGAGCGGCGGCACAGGCGGAGCGGCTCGGATCTGAGAAGGTGGACGTGACGCTGCCGGGTCGCTCCGTGCCGCGCGGCACGCTGCATGCCATCCCAGAGACGATCGAAGCGATCGCCGAGGTCTTCGGCCAGTTCGGGTTCGTGGTCTACGAAGGGCCCGAGGTAGAAGACGACCTGACCAATTTCCAGATGCTCAACATCGCGCCCGATCACCCCGCCCGTGACCTATGGGACACGCTCTACGTGGACATTCCCGGGCATTTGCTCCGAACCCACACGAGCCCGGGCCAGATCCGAGTGATGCGATCCACCAAACCGCCGATCCGGGCGCTGCTGCCGGGGCGCTGCTTTCGTTACGAGGCAGTTGACGCGAGCCACGGTTTCGAGTTCTTCCAGGTCGAAGGCTTGATGGTCGATGAAGGGACCTCGATGGCGGACCTCAAGGGTCTTCTGGACGAGTTCGCCCACGCCTTGTTCGGTCCGCGGAGGACACGCTTCCGACCCGGCTACTACCCGTTCACGGAGCCGTCGGTCGCCTTCGATGTGGAATGCATCGTTTGCGGCGGTGTGGGCTGCCCGGCCTGCTCCAAGTCGGGCTGGATGACGATCCTGGGCGCCGGCATGGTTCATCCGGTTGTCCTCCAGTACGGCGGCATCGACCCGGAGAAATACCAGGGCTTCGCGTTCGGGATGGGTGTCGAACGTATCTCCAACCTGCGCCACTCGGTGCCCGACCTCCGCTACTACCTCGAGAACGACCTGCGCTTCCTGGAGCAGTTCCGATGAGAGTTCCGCTGAGCTGGTTGCGCGACTACGTCGACATTCAGCAGACTCCCGAACAGCTGGCCGAACGCCTGACACTGCTCGGCATGGAGGTCCAAGGCGTCGACCAGTGGGGCTCCGATTGGCGGAACGTCGTCGTCGGCGAACTTCTCACCGTGGAGAAGCATCCGTTCGCGGATCGACTGCACATCACCACGGTCAACGTCGGGTCGGGCGAGACGCTCCACATCGTCTGCGGCGCCAACAACATTGCCCCAGGCCAGCGCGTACCAGTTGCCCTACCCGGCGCGGTTCTGCCGGGCGATCGGCGTATCGAGCGCACCGAGAAGATGGGCATCGCTTCAGAGGGGATGCTCTGTTCTGGCGATGAATTGAAGATCACCACGGACGCCGAGGGGATCCTGATCCTGCCGCCGGCCACGAGATTGGGCGTGCAATTGTCCGACCTCTACGGCGACGTAGTCCTGGACGTCGACGTCAAGCCGAACCGGGGCGACGCGCTGTGCCTGATCGGTCTCGCCCGCGAGGTGGCCGCTGCGACCGGCGCCGTCGCCCGCTGGCCGGAGATCGTCGTGGCGGAGACAGGCGGGCCGGTCGCCCAGCGCTTGAAGGTTGAAGTGCGCGAACCCGAGCTGTGTACCCGTTTCGTGGGCCGTTGGATCACGGGCGCGAGCATCGGCCCCTCCCCGGACACCATTCAGATGCGGCTCCAGGCCGCCGGAATGCGGCCTGTGAGCAATGTCGTCGACGCGTCGAACTACGTCATGTTGGAACTGGGCAAGCCAACGCACACCTTCGACGGCGCCGCCGTCCACGACGGCACGATCGTCGTTCGCCTGGCCCAGGCCGGGGAGCGGCTCGAGACGCTCGACCACGTCGAGCGCGACCTGTCGCCCGACACGTTGATCATCGCCGACACCCGGGGTCCGATCGGGATCGCCGGGGTCATGGGCGGCGCCGAAAGCGAGATCACTGGCGCAACCACCGAGATCGCGATCGAGTCCGCGATCTTCGACCCGGTCAGCATCCGACGCACCGGTCATCGCTACGCGCTCCGGTCCGAGGCGAGTCTTCGGTTCGAGAAGGGCCAGGAGTTCAGACTGGCCCGCCTAGGCGCTGATCGAGTCGCCCAGTTGACGCTGGCCTGGGCGGGCGGCTCAGTTGCGGCCGGCCGCGTCGACACGGCCACCACGGAACCGACCGAGGCCCGCCTGGCATTCCGGCCGCGCCGCATCAGCAAGCTTCTGGGCGCGGAGATCTCGACGGCGGACCAGCGCGCGCTTCTGCGTCGGGTGGGCGTCGAGACCGAAGCGGCCGAGACTGGTGCCCGGATCCAGGTCGCGGTCGAGCCCAAGCCACTCGTCGTTGACGCCGGGGACGAGGAGACCTTCCTCGCCGTCGTGCCAACGTGGCGGCGCGACCTGGCCGTGGAGGCGGACGTGGCTGAGGAGGTTGCCAGAGTCCGCGGCTACGAAACCACACCAGCGCATCTGCCCGATACGGTCATGCCGGCCTATCGCCCTTCGCCGCTTCGAGCACGAAACATGGTCCGCGAGACGCTGGCCGGGGCGGGCCTGAGCGAAGTGGTCACACATGCGCTGGTTTCCCCGATGGAGCAGGCCAGACTGCTGTGGCCGGCGGATGACAGCGAGCCGCGGCTCCCAGCGTCGCTCGCGGCGGACCTCGAGGACGAGATCGCCGTGACGAACCCGCTCTCCGCCCAGCACTCCGTCCTGCGCCGCAACATGGCCGGGAGCTTGCTGGACGTCCTTTCCCTCAACGAGCGGCAGGGACGTTCCGACGTCGCGATCTTCGAGGTCGGAAAGGTTTACGGCCGCGTTCAAGGTCAGCCGCGCGAGTGGGTGAGGTTGGGATTCCTGCTGTCCGGCTCGGCGGAGCCGGCCTCGTGGAATCGCGCGGCCAGGCAGTTCGACCTCGACGATGCCAAGGGCTTGGTAGAGTTGCTGTGCCGCCGCCTTGGCCTCCCACAGCCCGCGTACGCGCCGGATGGCCGGGGTTTCCCATTCCACCCCGGCAGAGCCCTGCTGGCTCGCCAGGAGGCGGGACGGGAAACCGTGGTCGGCCGCGTGGCGGAGCTTCATCCCGATGTCCTGGCCGAATGGGACGTGAGGTCCCAGCGCGTCGTCGCGGCTGAGATCGCCATCGCAGGTTTGGACGTGGCCACTCCGTCGTCTGTCCACGTCGAGCCGATCCCGCGTTTCCCGGAGGCAGAGCGCGATCTGGCGGTCATCGTCGATAGAGAGTGTCCGGCGGCCGATGTCGAGGCGGCGATTATTCGCCATGGCGGGGGTCTGCTCCGCACAATTCGGTTGTTCGACCTCTACCGCGGCGCTCCGCTCGCGGCCTCCGAGAAGAGTCTCGCCTACCGGCTCGTATTCGGGGCGAAGGATCGCACCCTCACAGAGGGCGAGGTTGACGAGGCCGTGGCCGACGTGCGCAGAGGCCTGGAGGGCGACCTGCGGGCCCGGCTGCGAAGCTAGCCGTGCGCAGTTAGGTCACAAATCGGACGATCTCGCCCGCATCTACGTTTGCCATCGTGGCCGCTCCTGGTAACGTAGCGGGTGTTGACGCGTGCGGGCACGTTTCGCGACCCCGCAGCAGGGTTCGGCTCCGTCCGGTGGAGGGAAACCCGTGGACATCGTCGGTGTGATTCGCTCGGCGCCGTTGGTCGACCTGGCGATCTTCGCCGGGTTCCTTGGTGCGTTCGTACTGGGGGCGGCCCAAGGAGTCATTCGACGGGTTCTGGGGATCATCTCGCTGATCTTCGCGTTCCTTCTGGCGACCAGCCTGCGTGCGCCTGTCGGCGACTATCTAGCTGGCCAGTGGACGCATTTCCCCTCCGGTTACGACCACCTCGTCGCGTTCATCGTCCTCTTCGCGGTGCTGTGGATCGGCTTCTCCATCCTGATCCAGGGCTTCTACAAGAGAACGGATCTGTCGGCGGCGCATCCAGTTGTCGACGACGTGGCGGGCGGCCTTCTGGGGGTGCTGGAGGCGCTCATCCTGCTGGTGATCGCAATCATCATCCTGGGCTCCTACGCTCTGCCGGACCAACTGGCGGGCGAGTACCCGCAGCTCCGCTGGGCCCACGACCTGCTGCTCCAGCAATCCCACATCGCGCAAGCACTTCGCGATCACGTTGCTCCGACAGTGGTGCATCTGCTTTCTGTGCTGCTGCCGAGCGATCTCGTGGCGATGTTCCCCTGAGTTACTCGCGCATCACGGGAATGGGCGCAGGTTCCGCCGAGCCTGGCTTTGCGCGGCCGTTGTTGGCCGCCGACAGTCTGGAGGCCGCGCGTGTGCTGATCGGCGCCAGGCTGATCCGCGAAGGTGTCGACGGAGTTAGGGCCGGCAAGATCGTTGAAGTCGAGGCCTATATCGGCGTCGACGACGGGGCCTCACACGCACGATTCGGACGGACGAAACGCAATGCCCGTATGTTCGGTCCGCCTGGCAATGCCTACGTGTACCTTGTCTACGGCATGTACCACTGTCTGAACGTGGTGACGGACTCCGAAGATCGTCCGGCTGCGCTGCTGGTTCGCTCGGTCCAGCCGCTCGAGGGAGCGGACCTGATGCGTCGTGCGCGCACGGAGCTGGTCGAGCTGCGTAGCGGCCGCGATATTGCTCGCACGGCACGCGCCCGCCAGAGAGTGATCGCTCTGCCCGATGCGGCCCTGGCAAGCGGCCCGGGTCTGGTGTGTGCCGCCTTTTCCATCGACCGTCACGACGACGGGGTCGACCTGTGCGACCCGGCCTCGCCACTCCGCCTGGAGGCGGCGCCGCGGGGCGAGGCTCCACCCGACCTGGCCTGGGGGCCAAGGATAGGGATTGGATACGCGGTCGAGCCGTGGCGCAGCCGGCCATGGCGGGTTTGGGCGGTCGGAAACGGTTCCGTCTCGGGCAAGGCGGCCTCCAGGTGACGCCACGGAGCCCCAGGGAGACTACGCCTTCCGGCTCGGCGCCGGCCGCCCCCGCGGGCGGGATGGACCGACGGTCCATGGCCCTCCTCGAGTTCCCGCTTGTCCGCGCCCGACTCGCGGCCGCGACGGGCTTTCCGCCGGGACGGCGCCTCGCCGAAGCGCTAGAACCGTCCACAGACAGGGTCATCGTCGCCCGCGGCCTTGATGAAACCGGGCAGACGCGAGCATTCGTTGCCGAGCATCCCGGAGCCGGCATCGGAGGCGCCAAGGACGTTGGGCCGTGGGTCGAAAGGGCAGCCCGCGGCGGGAGGCTGGAGCCCGCCCACTTCCTCGATATTCTGGCCACGCTGGAGGCCGCGTCTCGACTCGGCGAGGCGCTGTCCGGGGATCGGCGCTCGATCCTGCGCGATCTGGGGCGCGAGATTCATCCGCTACCCGCTTTGCGGAGCGTGCTCAGCCGAAGCTTCGATCCGACGGGCGAGCTTCTTGACACGGCATCGCCCCGTCTCGGCGGCTTGAGACGAGCCGTCCGCGTCGCCTACGATCGGCTCCGCACCCGCCTGGATCAGCTCGTCCATTCAGGGGAGATGTCGGGCGCTCTGCAGGAACCGATCGTCACGCTGCGCGGTGGTCGGTACGTGATCCCCGTGCGTGCCGACGCCCGGAGCAAGGTCAAGGGCATCGTCCACGACGCATCGGGGAGCGGCCAGACGCTCTTCGTTGAACCGCTCGTGGCCGTGGAGCTTGGCAACGCCTGGCGAGAGGCGGCTGTAGCTACACAGTCCGAAATCGACCGCATCCTCGACGAACTCTCGGTCCAGGTTGCCGGTCACGCGCTCCAGCTCGGCGAAACTCTGGACGCTCTGGCTCGCTTCGATTTCTGGGCGGCCAAGGCGCGTCTTGCCGAAGAGATGGATGCGGTCGCAGCCGAGATCGCCGACAGGCCCGAGATAGTGATGCTCGGCGCGCGCCATCCCGGCCTGGCCGGTCACGTCGTTCCGATAGACATTCGACTCGGGGACGGCTACTCGGCGCTACTGATTACCGGGCCGAACACGGGCGGCAAGACGGTCGCCCTGCGGACGCTCGGACTTCTGAGCCTGATGCATCAAGCCGGTCTGCACGTGCCGGCCGACGCGGGCACGAGCCTGCCGGTACTGCTGGACATCTACGCCGACATCGGAGACGAGCAGTCTGTGGCGCAGTCGCTCTCGACATTCAGCGGCCACCTGCGCTCGATCGTGCGCATCGTAGAGGCTGCTTCCCCTAACAAGCTCGTGTTGCTGGACGAGCTGGGCGCCGGGACGGACCCGACCGAGGGCTCGGCGCTGGCGCAGTCGCTGCTCGATCATTTCATCAAAGCAGGCGCCCTTGTCGCGGCCACGACTCACTATGCCGAGCTGAAGCTGTACGCGCACACAACCGCCCAGGCGCGCAACGCGAACGTCGAGTTCGACGTGGATACCCTGCGGCCGACATACCGGCTCTCGATCGGGCTGCCGGGCCAGAGCCAGGCATTCGCCATCGCGGAGCGGCTCGGCTTGCCGGTGGCCATAGTCGCCGACGCCAGGTCCCGCCTGACCGAGGAGCAGCATGCCTTCGAAGAGACCCTGGCTTCCATCAAGGCGACCGAACTCGAGACGACCGAGACGCTGGCGCGCACCCGACTCGCGGAGGAACGTGCCAGGACAGCCCTGGCCGCCGCTGAGGACGACCGACGTCGCTCGCACCGGGAGCGCGACGAAGCCATCAAGACGGCCCGCGACGAAGCGGAGCGTCTCGTGGACGAGGTCCGCGGCGAAGTGCGCGCCATCAGGCGCCAGCTAGAGCGCGAGACCGTCACGCAGCGCAGTTTGGACGATGGTCTCGAGCGCGCCCGCACCCACATCGAACGCCTGGCGCAACCTCAGGGCGAATCACAACCCGTCAGGCCGAGGGCGGTGGGCGGGATTGCGTGGCGGGCTGGGATGCGTGCCCGCAGCATCGCGGGTGGCTGGGAAGGTCGACTCGTGGCATTGGAGAAAGGCGGCAAGCGAGCCACGCTAGAGGCAGGAGGTATGCGCATCACGGTGTCCGTCGAGGATCTCGAACTGGCGGTCGGTGGAGAGGGACAGGGGAGGGCCGACCCTTCCGCGGGAACGTCGGGTTCCGCGTCGCGCCTGCAGCTCGAGCGCGCGAGGACGGTGGCCTCGTCGCTGGACCTGCGCGGCGCCAAGGTCGTGGAGGCGCTGGAGGTCCTGGATCGATATCTCGACGACGCGGCCCTGGCCGGCCTTGACCAGGCCACGATCATCCACGGCTCTGGTACCGGCGCTCTCCGCGACGCGGTGCGTGACCATGCGTCGGGGCACCCTCTCGTGAAGTCCTGGCGTGCCGGCGGCCGAGGTGAGGGCGGAGACGGCGCGACAGTGGTCGTGTTCTGAGTTGAGCCACCGATCGACCCGGGAGAAGTGCGAGAATCGGACTGGTCGGGTGGACCGTCACTCAACACCCGGCGTGTCATGGAGGAGATCGTGAGCACGCCCCAAGAGACCACCTCCGGCGAGCCCAGAGTCGTAGATGCCGGCGCATGGACGCCGGCTGACTGGGACGCGCAGGCGACCCTGAGTCCGCTTGGGGACGCGTTTCAGTCATACGAGTGGGGCGAGGTTAAGAGGCGGCTGGGATGGACGCCGCTGCGGTACTCGATCGAGGTCGCCGGCCGGCGGGTCGCGGTTGTCTTCGTCCAGGAGCGAACGGTCCTTGCCCGCCTGTCGCGGGTGCTGGGCCCGATCCGCCTCCACTATGCCCCCCGGGGCCCTGTGCTCCTCGAAGCGACTCCCGAGGCAGCCAAGGCGAGCCTGGCCGGCCTGCGCCAGATTGCCGGCGATCGGCACAGTCTGGCGTTGACGATCGACCCGACATGGCGTCAGGACGAGGATCTTGCGGGAGCGTTGGCGGACTCTGGATTCCGCCCGGCGGCTCGGGAGGTTCAGGTATCGCGCACGGCGATGGTGATACCGCTCCACGTCGAGGAGATAGAGCAGCATTCTCTCCTGGACGACAGCGCAGCCACGAACATCAATAAGGCCCGCCGCGCCGGGGTGACCGCAGAGCGTGTCGATCTGGCCAACCCGGCGACCCGCGAGCAAGCTCTGGCTGAGTTCTTCGACATGCACGCGGCAACCGGGCGGCGCGAGGGGTTTCTCGTGCGCGCCCGGGAGTACGAGCTGGCGCAGTGGAGGAGTCTTGGCGAGGCGGACCTGGCAAGTCTGTGGTTCGCCTCCGCCGACGGGCGGCGCCGCAGCGGTCTCCTCCTTCTCCATTCGGGCCGAAACGTCGTCCTGTTCGCGGCAGGCTCACCGGACGACGCCAACCTTCGCAAGACCCGAGCCAATCATCTGCTCCACTGGTCGATCATGCGCTGGGCGGCCGCGGCTGGCTTCGAGGGTTACGACCTGGGCGGCGTCGACACGCACAAGCATCCTGGCTTGCCTACGGACCCATCCCATCCGCTGTGGAACCTGTACGAATTCAAACGGCGCTTCGGAGCGCAGGGAGAAGTCAGGATACGAGCGCACGAGTTCTCTCCCGACAGGTTCCGCGGGGCGGCGTGGCGTCTTGCGCGGCGGTTCCGTTGAGCGGCCGTCCCGGGCCACGTCGCCCCACCGCCACGGGGGGCAGTGACAGCCGCATCTCGCCGCGCCACGACGCGTGGCTGCCGCGTCAGACGCTGCGAACCTCACCGGAGTCGGTGGCTGGCGACGCGGTGCTTGCCGGGGACGCGACGAACCCGGCCACTCCGAACCTCTCGGCCACCTCGGCGGCAAGACTGGGCGGGCGAGCTATCGCCCTGGCCGGGCTCGTGGTGGTGGCCGGAGTGATGTTGTCGCGCGTCCTGGGCTGGCTCCGCTTCGCCGTGTTTGCCGCCAGGTATGGCACGGGACCGGACCTATCGGCGTTCATCGTGGCGTTCCGAATCCCCGACACTCTGTTTCAGCTCGTTGCCGCCGGGGCAGTCGGCTCGGCGCTGGTCCCAGTGGCGTCGGCGCTCCTGGCGAATGGAGAGGAACGGCGTGCGCGCCGTCTCGTGGCCACGATCGCCAACCTGATGGTCCTAGGCCTCATCCCGCTGGCGGCGGCGGTCTGGGTCGCAGCACCGATGCTCGTGCCCATCGTCGGGCCAAGCTCGGACCCGTCCCAGGTCGCCCTGGAAGTCGAACTGACGCGCTGGATGCTCATTTCGCCGATCTTCCTGGCAATGGCGGCCGCCTTCACTGCTGGTCTGAATGCGGCCGGGATCTTCGGTGCGCCCGCGCTCGCACCCAACATCTACAACCTCGCGATTATCGGCGCCGCGGTCTTACTGACGCCGTTCATGGGTATCTATGGCCTGGCTGCGGGCGTGGTGCTGGGCGCGGTAGGGCACATGGGAATCCAGGCCTACGCCGTTCGGGAGCAGGGGCTCTATGGGCTTGTCATCGACCTGCGCGACCCGGCTGTCAAGGAAACTCTCCTGCTCATGGCGCCTCGAGCGTTGGGACTCGGCGTGACGCAGATAGTGTTCCTCGTCAACACCTTCTTCGCCGTCCAGGCGCATCTCGGGGCGCAAGGCCAGGTGGCCGGTCTCGACATCTACACGTACGCCTTCACCGCGCTGCAGATTCCCGTGGGGCTCATCGGCGTGCCGCTTGGCATAGTGCTCCTGCCTCCGCTGTCCCGCGCCATTGCCGGCGGCGACAAGGAGCGATTCGGCAGGCTGGTGGATCAGGCGCTGCGGCTCACGCTTTACGTTGTCATCCCGCTCACGGGATTGATGCTGGTGCTCGCGACCCCCACGCTCGGCCTCCTATTTCAGCACGGCAACTTCACGCCGGAGGCGACGTCCCTGGCGGCGCCTGTCTACGTCGTGTTTCTGCTCGGGCTTGTCGCTCACGTTCTGATTTCACTGCTCGCGCCGATCTTCTACGCAGGCAAGGACACCAGGACCCCGGTCACGGCCGCGCTGGTTGCCGTGGCCGTGGACGTTGCCGCTGCGGGGCTTCTGTTTCCGCTGTTCGGGCTTGTCGGGCTGGCGCTCGCAATCGGCCTTGGAGCGTGGGCGGAGGTGTCGATGCTGCTCTATCTAATGCGGCATCGGATCGGCTTCGAGCTGGAGCCACTGGGTCGGACTGTCGCGTTCGCCATACCGGGAGCGGCCCTGGCCGCGGCCGCTACGCTCGGGTCCTTCAGGTTCTTGGACAGCCAGGCGGGTGGTTCGATGGCATTCCCGGTGGTCGTTGTTGAGGTTGGGCTTGCCGGCCTTGTGGGGGTCGCCGTCTATATGGCGTGGAGCCGTTCGGTGCGCCGGCCTGAGTTCACCGAGGTCCTGCACATCGTAAGAACGGTGCTGGGCCGGGCTGGCTGAACGCGGTCAGGAGGGGCCAGGAGAGTGTCCCGGAGGGTCACCGCTCGGAGATCGCATCTACGCCGAGCGATCCCTATGCGGGCGGTGGCGTGATCGCGGCCGGCGTCGCGACTGCGGCCGGGGGTGCAAGTGTCGGGGCTTCCGTGGGAATCGGCGTTGGCTCCGACGTTGGCGCGGGCGTGGGTTCGAGGGTCGGTGCTGGCGTGTCGGTGGGGGCCGGCGTCAACTCCGGCGTCGGGGCCTCCGTGGGAGCCGGCGTATCCGTCGGCGGTGGCGGCGTTCCAGTGTTGGCGGTGCAATAGGTCGTCGGCGGGAACGGCGCTCCCCAAGTTGTCCCGTAGGGGGTCCAGAACCCAGTTTGGTAGAAGTACATCGTGGTTCCGTTGTTGGGGCCGCCCTTCTTGCCGACGCCGGTGCGCGCTCGGGCTATCCAGATCGCGTCGTAGGACAGGTAGTTCGGATTGCCGGCGTCGACCTGGCTGAGGTCCAGGAACCCCTTCGTGTCCTCGACGCCGGGGCAATCCCAGGTCCACAGCGTGTTGCTCACCGTGTCCACGTCCAGCGGCATCTTGGTGTCGTCGACCTGGGTAGGCACGGTGCCGTTGATGAAGACTTCACGGACGGTGTTGTTGCCCGTATAGGTGCCGGGAAGCATGCCGCTGTACGCGTCGACGTTGACCCATGTCAATCCGCCGGGCTGCTTGAAGTCCACCACCGGGGTGCCCGCGGTGACGTCTTGCATGAACGCGTGCCAGATGGGCGCCGCCAGTTCGAGCGACATGACGCTGTTGCCAGCGGTGTGGTCGCTGTTGCCAGCCCAGACGCCCGCCACGATCGCGGGCGCATTCTGATCGTCTGGCGGGGCCACGTAGCCCAGCGCGAAGAGGTCCTCGGTCTGGTCGCTCGTGCCCGTCTTGAGCGTGGCCGGTCGCCTGGTCTTGCCCTGAGCCAGCTTGTACTGGCTCCACCAGTTGTTCTGGTTCGGGTCCGTGTTGCCTTTCAGGATGTCCGTCATCACATACGCGGCCTGGGGCGTAGTGGGATGGGTCACTGCCGGCTGGTGGTCATTCGCGGACCAGAATGTGCCGCCCTTTGCGTCCGTGATCGAGAGGATCATGGACCGCGGGACGAGGGTCCCTCCATCGGCGATGGCGCCATATGCCGACACCAGATCGGCCGGCCTGACCTCGACTGTGCCGATGCCGATCGAAACGCCCGGATCCGAGTTAGGCGGAAACGATAGGCCGAAGTCCTGGGCGCGGTTCATGAGGTGGTCTACGCCGTTGATGGCCGCCGCCTTCACGGCCGGGATGTTGAGCGAGTACTGGAGGGCGTCTCGGAGCCGCACCGGGCCGCGCTCGTAATTGTCGGCATCGTGCGGTTTGTAGCCGCCGCCGAAGTCGGTCGCGACATCCATGAAGAGGGAGGCCGCGGTCATGGTCTTGTCCTGGAGGCCCACGATGTAGTTGATCGGCTTGAACGATGACCCGGGCTGACGCCAGCCGTTGGACAAGACATCGAATTGCGGATCGAACAGGTTCTGGGACGGCGTGACGGGATTCTTGACCGGCTTCTCGTAGAAGCCGGCGCTGCCGGCGTAGGCGAGAACCTGGCCCGTCCGATAGTCGACCGCCATCAGCGCGCCGTTGTGCATGTTGCTGGCTCGGAGACCGTTCACATTACCCGTGGAAGGGTTCGGTCCGACGATGCGGTAGTAGTCGTATGAATCCGTCTGAACGGTGATCCCCAGGGCGGCCAGGTAGTCGATCGTCGCCTGTTTGGACCCCTGGTTCGGAGCCAGGATGTAGGCCTTGAGCCACTTCTCAGCTGTCGTCTGCATCGTCGCATCCAGGGTCGTGATGACTTTGTAGCCGCCGATGTCCACGGCCGCACAGTCAGCTGCATCGGTGCCCGCACCACAGAGAAGCGCCGCCAGCTGCTCGCGCACCTGTTCGTCGAACTGGGGCGCGATTAACTGGTTCTGCAGCGGCGGTTGGACGATCACCGGCTCGGACTCGGCGGCGAGAATGTCCGAATCCTTGTAGGTGCCCCGCAGCAGACCTTCCTCGTTGTACTGGCGCATCTCCTCGAGGATGTAGTTGCGCCGGGCCACGATCTGGGAGGCGGGGGGCACGACCAGCCGGCCGTCCGGCTGCTCGACCGCGTTCTGGACGAGGTCGTAGTAGGTCGGCGCCTGGAGCAAGGAGGCTAGGATCACGGCCTGAGCGATTGTCAGCTTGCTGAGATCCGTGACCCCGAAGTAGCCAGCCGCCGCCGCCGCGATGCCGTAGCTCTGATTCCCGTAGAAGTTCAGGTTCAGGTAGTCGGTGATGATCGTCTGCTTGCCCTCGACACCAGGGAACTCCTGGGTCAGCTTCACCGACTGGATGATCTCCTTGATCTTGCGGTCCGTGAGGCTGGTGGTCGGCGGAAGCAGCACCTGCCGGACCAGCTGCTGCGTGATCGTCGAGGCCCCTCTGTAGTAGCCGGAGAGGGCGTCGCGGAATGCCGAGAGGACGGCGGCCGGATCGATGCCGCTGTTCGTCCAGAAGGTCTTGTCTTCTGCGGCCGTATGGGCGTCGAGGACGAGGTTCGGGATCTCCGTGAAGGTCAGAACGCGCCGGTTCTCGGAGCCGTAAGAGGCCAGCTGCACCTGCCCGGTTCGGTCATAGAGGGTCGTTGGCTGATTGAAGTTGCCGTTGCCTTCGAGGATTTGCTTCGGATCGCCGAGATCGCGGCTATAGGTCGCATAGACGTCCACAGCCGCGCCGAAACCGATGACCCCGGCGAGCATCATGGTCCCGAGCAGCAGCATCGGGAGGATGATGGCGAAGCGTCCGACGGCGCCCCCTCGGGAAGCACCCCTGCCGCTATGCCGACGACGTTGTCGTCGGGCCAGGCTGGTCTGCATTACGGCTCGCACGATAGCATACGTTGATACGCGGTCATTTCACTCGGCCGCCTGGCCTTCGGACGGGCCGACGGAGAAGCCTGTGACGGCAGTTAGGAGCAGGTTGGGCAATGACGGCAGCTGACATGATGGGCGGGCACGGACCCAATGGCGGCACGGGCCTAGCCGGCCTGCTCGACGAGTTGCGCTGGCGGGGAATGCTGCACCAGCACAGCCGCGGCCTGGCGGAACGTCTGGCTGGCGGGGCAACGATCAAGGGCTACAACGGCTTCGACCCCACGGGTCCGTCGCTCCACATCGGACATCTGGTCCCGATCTTCGGGCTGATCCACCTGCAGCGGGCCGGCGGGGTGCCCATTGTCGTCGTTGGCGGGGGCACGGCAATGATCGGCGATCCGTCGGGCCGCTCAGCCGAACGACTGCTGTTGAGCCGTGCCACAGTCGAAGAGAACGTCGTCGGCATTCAGGCGCAGCTGTGCAAGTTCCTCGATTTCGACGGGCCCAACGGTGCCGAAATCGTCGACAACTACGAATGGCTCAGCTCGTATTCGCTGCTGCGGTTCCTGCGCGATATCGGCAAGCATCTAACCGTGCCGTACATGCTCGCCAAGGATTCGGTCCAGATCCGCCTGGACGCGGGTCTGAGTTTCACGGAGTTCACCTACATGCTGCTGCAGGCGGCCGATTTCCTGCACCTCTACCGCGCCGCCGGCGTGGAGCTGCAGATGGGCGGCGCGGATCAATGGGGCAACATGACGGCCGGCTTGGAGTTGATCCGGAAGGAATTCGGCGAAGGCGACGGCCAAGACCTCGCCTTCGCCCTCAGCTACCCGCTGCTGACCAACGAGAGCGGGTCGAAGTTCGGCAAGACAGCGGCCGGCACCAGCGTCTGGCTCGATTCGGCGAAGACGAGCCCATATCAGTTCTACCAGTACTGGCTCGATGCCGACGACCGCGACGTGGGCAAGTACCTGCGCACGTTCACCTTGTTCGAACGACCGAAAGTGGAAGAGCTGGAGGACCAACAAGCCGCGCACCCTGAGGCGCGGGTCGCCCAGCGAGCGGTCGCCTACGATCTCACGGCGCGAATGCACGGTGACGACGCGGCGAACCGGGCGGTACGAGTCAGCGAGGCGGCGTTCTCACGCGAGCCGATCCGAGACCCTGCGCTGCTCAAGGCTCTGTTCGAGTCGATAGACCACTTCGAGTTCACGGCCGAGGATATCGGGGCGGGCGCGGTCGGTGTGGCGATCGCGAGCGGCCTGTTCGCGTCCAACGGGGAGGCCCGCAGGACGATCTCTCAGGGCGGCCTCTCGATCAACGACGAACGAATAGAGGCTGGCGGGACCGCGGTTCCGGCACCAATCGACGGACGCTTCCTCGTGGTCCGGATGGGCAAGAAGGCCATTCGGATCGGTCGTCTGAAGAGCTAGGCCGGCTGCGGCCGAGGGGCCCGGGCCGGCCTCGACGGGTGTCGGGTGCGGGACCGGGGCGCAGCGGACCCGGTATGTCTAGGGCTTGTGCCGCTCGCGCAGGCGGCCTATCACTTCGCTGGGCGCCAGGCCGCGCTCGCGCATCAGCACCAGCGTGTGGTAGAGCAGGTCTGCCACCTCGCCGCTCAGGGCATCTCTGGTGGCGGTCTTGCGCTCGCCGGAGGCTGTGGCATCGTCCTTGGCTGCCATCAGCACCTCAGTCGCCTCCTCGGCGACCTTGCGCGCCGGCCCATCCACGCCGGCAGCGAGCAGGCGTGCTGTGTACGAGGCGGAGGGGTCGAAGGCGGCCCGAGAGTCGATCGTCGCCCACAGCGTCTCCAGCCACACGAAGCCCTGGATCTGGGCGAGTGGCGGCGCGACGGACGGTGCCGGAATCGAGTTCGCGCCGCCCGCGGCCAGGCCGTCGGCGGCGCCGCCGACCACCTGATCGAAGCAACTCCGCGTTCCTCGGTGGCAGGTGGGCCCGACAGGATCCACGGTGAGCAGGAGCGCGTCGCCGTCACAGTCGGCCGCGATGTCGACCAGACGCAGGATGTTGCCGCTCGTCTCGCCTTTGCGCCATAGCTGGTCGCGAGAGCGCGAGTGGAAGTGGACCTGGCCGCTCGAGAACGTGGCCGCCAGGGCCTCGGCGTCCATGTACGCGACCATGAGCACGTGGCCGCCAACCGTGTCCTGGACAACGGCGGGAACGAGGCCACTCGGACCCCACGCTATCTCGTCCGAAGGTATTCGCCTGGGCGTCACGCCACAGCCTCCTTCACCGGCCGGACGGGCAGCCCGGCAGCTGCCATGGCCCGCTTGACCGAGTCGATCGAGTAGATCCGACGATGGAATATGGACGCCGCCAGTACGGCGTCGGCGCCGCCGTCCTTCACCGCAAGGACGAAGTCCTCCGGCCCGGCTGCCCCGCCCGAGGCGATCACGGGCACCCTAACCCGCGACGAGATTTCTCGGAGCAGCGCCGTGTCGAAGCCGCTCCGTGTTCCGTCGCGATCCATGGAGGTGACCAGCAGCTCGCCTGCTCCGAGCGCAACGGCACGCTGGGCCCACTCCACAGCGTCGATGCCAGTGGCCTGGCGTCCACCGTGGGTCACCACATCCCATGCCGCAGATGCCCCGGGCTCGGACCCGGGCCTGCCCTCAAGCCGTCGCGCGTCGATGGCGCAGACGACGGCCTGGCTTCCGAAGCGCCGAGCGCAGGCCGACAGCAATTCGGGCTTTGCCACGGCCGCTGTGTTGAAGGAGACTTTGTCGGCTCCGGCGCGCAGCACATCGCGCATCTCGTCGACGCTGCGCACGCCGCCGCCGACCGTGAGTGGCACGAACGCGCGACTGGCCGTCCGACGTACCACGTCGAGCATGGTCCCGCGGCCCTCGGGAGCGGCGGTGATGTCGAGGAAGACGATCTCGTCGGCGCCTTCGTGGGCGTACCGCTCTGCCAGCTCAGCCGGGTCGCCTTCGTCGGTCAAGTCCACGAACTTCGTGCCTTTGACGACGCGGCCGTTGGCAACGTCAAGACACGGGATGACGCGTCGGGCGAGCATCACGCCACCTCCGAGCCGTGGGCCGGCTTGGAGGCCGAGGCAACCAGCCGCAGGAAATTGCCGAGAAACCGCTGGCCCGCTTCTGCGGACTTCTCCGGGTGGAATTGCACGCCGTAGAGCGAGCCCTGGACGACGGCGCTGACGAACGAGCGTCCGTGCGTCGTGCGAGCCACAGCGATGCCGTCGTCTTGCGGTACGGGAGCGTACGAATGAACGAAGTAGAAGTGAGAGCCGTCCGGGATGCCCGCGAACAGCGGATCGGGCCGAACGAACTCAACCGAGTTCCAGCCGATGTGAGGCAACGTCGGGGCGTCCTTGAGTCGGATGGTCCTGCCGCCCAGCAGCCCCAGAGTCTCGGCATCGGCCTCTTCGCTGCGCTGGAAGAAGAGCTGGTAGCCCAGACAGATGCCAAGGCACGGCCGGCCCATGCGAACCCAATTGCGCAAAGGCTCGAGCAGACCGCACTTGCGCAAGTGGACCATTGCCGGCGCAGCGGCCCCCACGCCAGGGACGACGAGTGCGTCCACTCGCTCGAGGGCGGCC
Source organism: Chloroflexota bacterium (assembly GCA_003158675.1). Classification (GTDB taxonomy): domain Bacteria; phylum Chloroflexota; class Limnocylindria; order Limnocylindrales; family CSP1-4; genus Fen-1039. The sequence goes on from PMKN01000048.1 coordinate 45,240, forward strand.
GCGTTTGTGGCCACGACGACGCGCGCGCCGGCCGAGGCCAGAGCCTGACCGATGCTGACCATATTGGCCGCGCCGTAGTCGAGCACCGCCACGACCGGTGCGCCTGGGGAACCCATCAGCCGAGCGCCCCTTTCGTCGATGCGGGGGCGCGCCCGCGTCGCGGGTCGACGGCGCAGGCAGCCCGGAGTGACCGGCCCACAGCTTTGAACGCCGCCTCGGCCAGGTGATGATCGTTCTTGCCCCTGCCTTTGAGGTGCAGGGTGATGCCGCCGGATCGGGCGAGCGATTCGAAGACGTGCTCGACGAGATCAAGCGAGAGCTTCCCGGCCCGCTTGCCCTTGAACGGCAGATCGATGACCGCGTAGGGCCGCCCGCCAACATCGACGACGGCGCTCGCCATGGAGTCGTCCATTGGCACGGATGCGTCGCCGAATCGGACTATTCCGGCCCTATCGTCGAGGGCGGCAGCCAGCGCCGCGCCGAGAACGAGCGCCACATCCTCAACCGTGTGGTGCTCGTCGATGACGAGGTCGCCGCTGGCCTCGATCTCCAGGTCGAACAGGGCGTGGTGGGCGAGGGAATCCAGCAAGTGATCGTAGAAGCCAATCCCTGTCGAGATCTTCGTCTCGCCGGTCCCATCCAGCTTGAGCCCCACCGTGATCTGGGTTTCGCGCGTCGACCGCGCGACCTTCGCCGCTCGATTGCCCGCTTCGAGCACTGTCCCGATCTGAGTCGTCATTTCGGTATGCCTCTGGCTGCTTCGATGAGTCGATCGTTCTCGGCGGCCGACCTGACGGTCAGGCGCAGGCAATCGGCCAGTGAGTGGTCGGAAGCGAATGTCCGCGGCACCAGGCCGCTGCGTAGGAACGTTTCCGCTGCAGCGTTTGCCGCGGCAGGCGAACTCAACTGGACGAGGATGAAGTTCGCCGCAGAAGGGTGTGGGTGCCATTTCAGGTCGGCGAGCGACGTGAGCAGGCGAGTCCGCTGCACGGACACGCGGGTAACGTTGGCGGCTGCCAGCTCGGGTCGGCGCAGAGCGGCGGTGGCGATGGCAGCGGAGACTGTGGAGACCGATGCTGGGGCCCGATAGGCCACGATTGGTGCCAGAGTCTCAGGCCTGGCCACCGCAAACCCGACTCGGGCGCCCGCAAGTGCGTGGGCCTTGCTCATAGTCCGGACCACCACAAGCTTCGGGTAGTCGGAGCGAAGCGGCAGGACGGAGCGGCCCACGAACTCGACATAGGCTTCGTCCACGGCGACTGTGGGCGGCTCGCGCCCATCGTCGGCTGCGTCCGCCGTGAGCAGCTCCAGAAGATCGGCGACGCGCTCCGGCGGCTCGTAGGATCCGGTGGGATTGTTCGGCTCGCACAGCCAGACGAGGCTCGCGTTGCGGGCCGCCCTTGCGATCGCGCGAATGTCCAACTCGAAGCCCCACCTGGCGCCAGAGCGTGGCACCGACACGACCTTTGCGCCGCGCTGCTCGGAGACAATCCGGTACATCGAGTAGGTGGGTGTCGGAACCACTGCCACCGAGCCCTCGCGCAGATTGGCACGGGCGATCAAGTCCAGCGCCTCGTCTGCGCCCGCGGTCGGAAGGACCTCGTCGCGCGCGACCTGGTACGCGTCCGCGGCCGCGGCAACGAGTTCGGCGTAGTCGCTGGGCGGGTATTCGCACAGTGGCGGGTCAAACGACTTGGCCAGCACGTCGGCGAGATCCGGCGCAAACGCGGAGGTGTTGACGTCGAAGCGCACGATCGACTCGCGCGGCAACCCGTACCTGGCCGCCAGGGCGTCGGTCGTGGGCTCCCAGGCGTATGTCGGCAGCGGCTGGACGTTCTCCGTCATCTGGCATCCTCAAAACGCAGTTCAACGGCTCGCTTGTGGGCGATCAGCCCTTCCGCCTCGGATATCGCCTCCACGGCGTCGCGGATCGAAGCCAGGCCGTCGCGGGTGATCCGCTGGATCTGGACGAACTTGCCGTAGTCCTCGGTGGCGAGGGCGCCGCACGAGCGCGCCAGCCCGCCGGTCGGCAGGACGTGGTTAGCTCCCGAGGCGTAATCCCCGGCGGACTCCGGCGCATACGGCCCGACGAAGAGGGAGCCCGCATTCCGGAGCCGCGCGACGGCTTCTTCGACATCCTCCACGACCACCGACAAGTGTTCCGGGGCGTAGTCGTTGACGAAGCCCAGTGCGGTGTCGCGGTCAGGGGCGACGACGATGAGCGCGCCTTGGCCGAGGGAGCGCTCCAGGATCTCGCGGCGCGCGGCCGTGGCCAGTTGGCGTCCCAGCTCGGCTTCCACTGCCGCGGCCAGTTCGGCGTCCCAGGTGACGAGCAGGGCAGGGGAGTCGGGCCCGTGTTCAGCCTGCGAGAGCATGTCCGCGGCCACGTGCACAGGATCGGCGGTGGCGTCGGCGACGACCATCACTTCCGACGGTCCGGCTGGCAGGTCGATGCCGCATTCGCCAAAGACCTCGAGCTTGGCCGCCGTGACCCAGGCATTGCCCGGTCCGACGATGCGGTCCACCGGCGCGACGCCCGCCTCCGGCAGCCCGTACGCCATTGCACCCACTGCCTGGGCTCCGCCAGCGACTATGAAGACGTCCACTCCCGCGAGGGCGGCCGCGCCGAGTAGAGTCCGGTTGAGTGCGCCTTTGGCGTCGGCGGGCGACGCGACGACGACCGTGCCCACGCCCGCGACTCTGGCCGGCACGACGCCCATCAGCAGCGAGCTCGGGTATGCCGCCGACCCGCCCGGGGCGTAAACCCCCACCCGTGCCAACGGCGCCCAACGTCGTTCGATCTCGACGCCCGGCACGATAACGGTGGTCCTGGTCTGGGGCAGCTCGGTCTCGGCAAAGCGACGGATGTTCGCGATCATCTGCTCGAGGCCGGCCCGGATCCGCGGCGGCAGGGCGTCGCTGGCGTCTTCCATCTCGGACCTGGTTACGAGCAACGAGCCATCGGACCGTGCGCCGCCGAAGCGGGCGTTCGCATCTCTGACGGCTGCGTCGCCGCCGGCCTTCACCTGTGCGAGGATGACGCGGGCGCCTTCACGAACCCGTTGATCGGGCACGACGCCGCGACGCACTAGCGCCCGAATCTCGGCCGCGACTGAGGGATCGGTGGCTGCGCGGGCCAGCTCGAGTCGGCGCAGCGACACGGCTGGGCTCACGAGACCAGCTTCTCGATGGGCAGGATGAGGATCCCGGACGCTCCGGCGGCTTTCAGGCGGGGCAACAGCGACCAGACCGCGTCGGCATCTACGACGGAGTGGATGGCGATCATGCCTTCGTGGGCGAGCGGGATCACCGAAGGCGACTCGAGCCCCGGCAGGAGGCTCTCGAGTTCGGCCAGCTTCACGCGAGGGGCATTCATCATCAGGTATCTGCGGTCCCGCGCCGCCAGCGTGGCGCTCAGCATCGTCTGGATCGAGTCGAGCACGTCGGCGCGCTCTCGAAGCGCGGTCGAATTGGCAAGCAGAACAGCCTCGGACTCGAATACTTCCTCGATCGGCCGAAGCCCGTTCACGACCATGGTCGAACCGGTCGAGACGAGATCGACGATCGCTTCAGCCAGCCCGAGACGGGGCGCCACCTCTGCGGCGCCTGAGACCGGGATCACGTCTACCGGAATCGACCGATCGGCGAAGAACCGCCTGGTCAGGTTCATGTGCGAGGTCGCGACCCGCAAGCCGGCCAGATCGTCGGCCGCGCGGAAAGGCGAGTCGTTGGGCACGGCAACCGTGAGCCGGCATCGCCCGAAGCCAAGCTTCCGCAGCTGAGCCACGTCAGAGCCGGACTCCGCCACGAGGTCCAAGCCGGTGACGCCCAGTTCGGCGACGCCGTCGTTCACGAACTCAACGACATCGTTGGTTCGAACGAACAGGATGTCGAGGTCGAAGTTCTGGACGCGGGCCACGAGAGCCCTATCGCCGACCTCGAATACGAGCCCGGCATCTCGCAGGAGCCGGACAGTCGGTTCGACCAGACGGCCCTTGTTGGGGATGGCCAGGCGCAGGCGGCGCGTCATCGTGTCTTCTCTCCAGTGTCGGTCTTGGTTGCGGCGCCGAGCCGCTCCAGTGCTTTGAGATAGCCGCCTTCGCCGTGGTGCAGCCACTGGGCGATGCGGGTGATCGTGGCCGTGCTGGCCCCGGTACGCTGCGAGATCTCTGCGTAGTGCATGCCCTGATCCAGGAGCCGTACTACAGCCCAGCGTTGAGCCATGTCGTGGAGCTCGCCCAGAGTGCACAAGTCGCGGAAGAAGGCAGAGGCCTCGTCAAGCGTCTCGAGGCGAAGCGTCGCTTCGAACAACTTGCGGGCGGCTTCGTCGCGCCAGGCTTCAATCGCGCTCATCGTCGTTCCTCGTTTCGGCAGGATCGCGAGGCCTTCGCACGTTGGCTTGACGGGTCGCGCTTGCCCTGGTGATGTAGTAGCATAGTAGCATGGTACAACGCATGCAAGCCCGACTGCCATCGGGTTTCCAGCTGCTGCCGGCTATCGATCTGCGAGGCGGCCGCGTGGTGCGCCTCAGCCAGGGTGATTTCGATCGCGAGACGGTCTACGGATCGGACCCGGCCGACGTGGCGCTGGGCTTCGAGGCGGCCGGTGCCAGGTGGATCCACATCGTGGACTTGGACGGGGCGAAGGACGGCACGCGACGCCAGACCGAGGCCGTGGCCCGGGTGGTGGCCGCGGTGGGGAAGTCGGTCGCTTGCGAAGTTGCGGGTGGCCTGCGCGACGTCGAGGCGGTTGGCGGGGTACTGGAAGCCGGGGCGGCACGAGCGGTCGTCGGCACGGCGGCCTTGCGGGACGCTCAGTTCGCCGCTCTTCTGATCCGCCGTTTCGGCCCCGAGAGGATCGCCATTGCGCTCGACGTGCGCGATGGCATGGCGGTCGGCCAGGGCTGGGTGCCAGGCGCGGCGGGCGTGCCGGTGGCGAGGGCACTGGCGACCCTGGCGGACGCCGGCGCGCGCAACTTCATAGTCACGGCCATCGAGCGAGACGGGCTGCTCACCGGCCCGAACCTCGAGCTGCTCGGCCAGATGGTCGATCTGAACCGCGGCGGGATCGTCGCGTCCGCAGGCGTCTCGACGCTGACCGACATCGCCGCCGTACGGGCTCTCGGGTGCACAGGCGCCATCGTGGGGCGATCAATCTACGAAGGCCATCTCGATCTGGCGGCGGCGGTTCGGCTGGTGGAGATGAGCTGACGGCAACCGGAGCCTGGCTCGGTTCTGTCGATCAGCCGCGGCGGGCGTGGATCGAAACGCGGGAGGGCGTCTACGTCCTGATTCGACGCGGTGCGCCGCGTTCGGCGACCCTACGCACCACGTTCCGTGCGCGATGCCTACAGAGCGAGGTCATCTGGCCGATACCCCGACCGGAGGCGTCGCCACCGGGGACGGTCTACAAGGGCTACGGCCCCGGCTCGATGCGACGTCACCCTGCGGTTCTGCCCGAACCCGGCGCGAGGAACGGCCGTGTGCCGGTTCGCCCGATCGCAGTGATACACGCGGGCCTCGCGCCGGCCGGTGCGGGGCCCGCTATTCGCGTTCGGCATGCAGATCCAACGAGAACCGCGGCTGGCCGCAGTATCTGGCGCCATGCGGCCCCGCCCGGCTACTCCTTGTGCGCAGCCTCGACTTCCTTGCGGTGGGCTTCGATCACCTTCTCGGCGATGTGGGCGGGCACGTCTTCGTATCGGTCCAGCGTGGCGCTGAAGGTGCCGCGGCCGCCCGTCAGCGAGCGCAACTCCGTGGCGTACGTGAAGAGCTCGGCTTGGGGCACGTGGGCGGTGATGATCTGCATTCCGTCTTTGGTGTCCATACCCAGCACGCGGCCGCGGCGGCCGTTGAGGTCGCGATTGACATCGCCCATGAAGGCTTCCGGAATCCTGATCTCGGCGGTCATGATCGGCTCCATCAGAGCCGGCTTGCATTCCAGGACGCCTTGCTTGAGAGCCATCGAAGCCGCGATCTTGAACGACAGCTCGTTCGAGTCGACGGCGTGGAAGGAGCCGTCGTAGAGCGTGGCCTTGAAGTCGCTGAGCGGGTAGCCGGCCAGCACGCCTTCAGCCGCCGTTTCGCGGATGCCCTTCTCGACGCCCGGAAAGAAGTTCTTGGGCACCGTGCCGCCGACGACGCGTTCGGCGAAGACGACGCCGCCGTCCGGATTCGGCTCGATCTCGATCCACACGTCGCCGAACATCCCGTGCCCGCCGGTCTGCTTCTTGTAGCGGCCGTGGCTCTGCGTCTTGCCGCGGATCGTTTCCTTGTACGGAACCTTGGGCACCTTGGTCACGATGGCGGCCCCGAACTTGCGCTTGAGGCGCTCGCCCAGGACGGCGACGTGCGCATCGCCCATCGACATGAGCACCTGCTCGCCGGTCTCGGACCGCTCGACTCGCGCCGAGGGTTCCTCCTCGAGCATCCGCTGGAGGGCCGAGCCCATCTTGTCGAGGTCAGCTTTGGTCTGCGGCTCGATGGCCGACTGCAGCGTCGGGATCGGGAAGTTCAGGGGCGGGAGGGTGACGGCCGTCTCGCGGGAATGGCAGATCGTGTCGCCCGTAGCGGTTACGGTCAGCTTGGCGACGGCCCCGATCTCACCGGCGTGAAGTGCGCCGACGGTCTCCTGGTCCTTGCCGTGCAGGAGCAACAGCTGGCCAAGCCGTTCGGGCTCGTTGCGGGTGGAGTTCCAGGCCTGGCCCTGGCCCTGCATCGTCCCCGAGAGGATGCGCAGGTAGGTCAGCCGGCCGACGAACGGATCTGCCGTGGTCTTGAAGACACGAGCCACGAGCGTGCCCGCCGTGTCCGCGACGACCTTGATCTCCTTGCCCTTCGGATCCGTGCCGACGAACGGGTCCAGCTCGGCGGGGGACGGCAGGTAGTGGACGATCGCGTCGAGTAGCGCCCGGACGCCGATGTCCTTGGACGCGCTGCCCACTAGGACGGGCGCTACCATGCCGGTCCGGATGGCCTTGTGCAAGCAGGCTTCGAGCTCGGCGTCGGTGATTTCCTCGCCCTCGAGGTACTTGGTCATGACGTCGTCGTCCGCCTCCGAGGTGGCCTCGAGAAGCTGATCGCGGCGGGATATGACTTCGTTGGCAAGGCCGGCCGGGACGGCGACCTCCACTTCCTTGCCGCCCTGCAGCTGGTATGCCTTGCGGTGGACGAGGTCCACGTAGCCCGCGAACGTCTCGCCGGCCCCGATGGCGATCTGGAGCGGCGCGATCCTCTGCCCAAAGGCGGCCCGCAACGCGTCCAACGCGTTCCCGGGATTGGCGTTCTCCCGATCGCATTTGTTGATGAAGAAGATCGCCGGTCGGGCGTTCGCGCGAGCCAGCGCCACCGCCGACTCGAGCCCTGCCTCCACGTGCCCCGACGCGTCCATCAGCAGGACGGCGGCGTCCGTGGCCGCGACGCCCTCGACTACCTCGGCCGCGAAGTCTGCGTAGCCGGGAGTGTCAACGATCTGAACCCTGGTTCCCTCGTGCTCCAGACTGGCCACTGCGAGGGTCAGAGACTGCTTTCGCTTCTGCTCCTCTGGCTCGTAGTCCAGGCTCGCCGTGCCGTCGTCGACGCGGCCAAGCCGCGTGATGGCACCAGCATCGAAAAGGAGGCGCTCGGCCAGCGTCGTCTTACCGGCCCCGGCATGGGCCGCAATGACGACGCTGCGGAGGTGGGGGAGGTCGACACTCTTGGTTGTCATCTGCTCTATCGATCCTCTGGTGGCGTCAGATCGCGTCGGAAGCGCGGCCTTGGGATGGCCCGGCCGCAGCCTGGCCATGATAGCCCGGCGCGTCCCAGCGGACGAGGACGACGCGCTGCGCTTTCGCGGGGCGAACGACGTCGGCCCGCGATCTGGGCGGTCGGGCTCGGGCACTCCGCCGGCGGTATACTCCGGCAGATGTCAGGACATTCGAAGTGGTCCCAGATCAAGCGCCAGAAAGGCGTCAACGACGTCAAGCGCGGTGCCATCTTCACCAAGATGGGTCGCGAGATAAGCGTCGCGGCGCGTGCCGGTGGGGGCGACCCGGACGGCAACTTCCGACTGCGTTTGGCGGTCGAGCGCGCCCGCGCGGAGAACATGCCGCTGGACACGATCAAGCGAGCCATCGAGAAGGCCACCGGCGGCGGGGAAGGCGAGCAATTCGAGGAGATCATGTACGAGGGCTACGGCCCGGGCGGTGTCGCGATAATCGTCGAGACGGCCACCGACAACAGAAACCGCACCGCGGCAGACGTGCGCTCGATCCTTACCAAGGCAGGCGGCCAGCTGGCAGGTTCCGGCAGCGTCGCCTGGCAGTTCGAGCAGCGCGGCGTGATCGCGCTCGCGCCAGGCGGTAACACAGAGGAGCTGGAGCTCCTGGCCATCGATGCCGGTGCGGACGACGTCGACTCCTCGGGCGAGCAGGTCGAGGTCTACACCAGACCTGCCGATCTGGAAGCGGTCCGCCGGTCCCTCGAGGCCGCAGGCGTCAAGATCGAGTCGGCCGAGCTATCGATGACGCCCAAGAACACAGTTGAGCTGGACGAGGGAAAGGCTCGCCAGGCCCTGAGGCTGGTTGAGCTGCTAGAGGACCAGGATGACGTCCAGCGCGTCACCGCCAACTTCGAGATCCCCGAATCGCTGCTCGCCGAGGTCGGCGGGTGAAGCCTGCGCGCATTGTGGCCGAGGTTGACACGTGATTATTCTTGGCATCGATCCCGGTACGGCGATGCTCGGCTACGGCATCGTGCAACGAACCGGTCCGCGGTTGCGTGCCATTGACTACGGCGTGATCTCCACGTCGTCCAACGTGACCTTGCCCAAGCGGCTGGCGATCATCTACGAGGCCGTGACGGATCTGATCGAGTTGCATGCGCCCGCCATCGTGGGCGTCGAGCGGCTCTTCTTCACCAAGAACGTGCAGACGGCTTTCGCCGTCGGACAGGCGCGAGGCGTGGTGTTGCTTGCGGCGGCCCAGCACGGCCTGGAAGTTCGAGAAGCCACGCCCAACGAGGTGAAGGTGGCCACGGCCGGACACGGTAACGCGGCCAAGGAGCAAGTTCAGCGCATGGTCCAGGCGATCCTTGGCCTGCCCGACATGCCCACGCCGGATGACGCCGCAGACGCCCTGGCGATCGCCATCTGCGTGGCCAATAGAGAGCGCTCAGTGGCCCGCATCCGGAGCGGGGCGCTAGACCTATCTGCGATCGATCCAGCCGCGGACGGCCCGACGCCATTCGAGAAGGCGATACGGAACGCAATCCGCGCGGAGGAGGTCGCCGCCCGAGTTGCCCGCCGCTCGTCCAGGGTGGCGACGCCCAAGACCGGTTCCTAGGCAACGCGGAGGCGGGTCGTGATTGGGTCCGGCATCCGGGTTATGCATCCTTCGGCCGCGAATCGCTCTCTGCCAGGCGCTGCCATTGAGAGGGAATTGGATAGCGCTCGGCGGGCGAATAGTCGAGAGTTTCGCAGCGACCTCTGGGCCACCTCAGCGTCGATCCGAACGTGATCGCCTCGCTCGACGGCGCCGTCACGGCCGTGTTCGCCGACAGCCTGATCCTGGAGGTGGGCGGCGTCGGGTATCGCGTCTTCGCCGCACCGTCTGTCCTGGCTTCGACCCCGACGGGGCGACCAACGAGGCTGTTCACCCACCACATCGTGCGCGAGGATCTCCAGGCTCTCTATGGCTTCAAGACACCCGAGGAGCTGGGCTTCTTCGGACTCCTCCTGACCGTCACCGGTGTCGGCCCAAAGGTGGCACTGGCAATCGTCGGGTCGCGAGCCATCGGCGACCTCCAGCTGGCGATCCTGTCGGATGACCTGGCCCTCCTGACCGCAGTCCCTGGCGTCGGTAAGAAGCTGGCGGCTCGCGTTGTGCTCGAGCTCAAGGAGAAGGTTGCGGCGGCAGGCGTGGCCGCAGGTACCGGAGCCCACGGTGGACCGGCCGGCGAACCCGAGGTCGTTGCTGCCCTTCTGGCTTTGGGCTACTCAGCCGGGGAAGCGCGCCAGGCATCGCGTGATGCTCTCGTGGACCCATCCGTGGGGCCAGGCCTGGAGGACCGAGTCAAGGCGGCATTACGCACTCTCGTCAGAGGGTAGCCGGTCGCCGGACCCGCCCAGATCGAGGGAGTGCGGCGGCATGGGCTTGTAGAACGCCCGTTCTGTCTGCTATGATCCCGGCATGAGCTCGCGCCCGTGACCGACATATCGCGGATCCTCGCGCCCGACGTTGAGGACGAGGTTGAGGTCGCCGTCGATCGGACGCTGCGGCCCCGGACTCTGGACGAATACATCGGTCAACGGGAGCTCAAGGCCAACCTCTCGATTCTGCTGGGTGCCGCCCGACAAAGGGGCGATGCCGCGGACCACGTGCTCCTGCATGGCCCGCCCGGCCTGGGCAAGACCACGCTCGCGACAATCATCTCGCGTGAACTGGGCGCGAACATCCGTTACGCCAGCGGCCCGGCTATCGAGAGGGCGGGTGACCTCGCTGCGATCCTGACCTCGCTTGACGAGCGCGACGTGCTCTTTATCGACGAGATCCATCGCCTGAATCGGGCGGTGGAAGAAATCCTCTACCCGGCGATGGAGGATTTCGCCCTAGACGTGATGATCGGCAAAGGTCCTTCCGCGCGCAGCCTGCGCCTCAGCCTCAAGCCGTTCACGATCGTCGGAGCCACCACCCGGGCAGGCCGGATATCCAGCCCGCTGCGCGATCGCTTCGGGGCCACGTATCGGCTGGACTTCTACGATCTCGCGGACCTGACCGCCATCGTAGAGCGGTCCGCTCGACTGCTGGGCGTGGAACTTAGCTCGGACGGGGCCACCGCCATTGCCCGTCGCGGTCGCGGCACGCCCCGCGTCGTGAACCGCCTTTTGCGCCGTGTTCGCGACTACGCCCAGATCCACGGCGACGGCAGAGTAGACGCGGCCACGGCGGACAAGGCTCTGGCCGCGCTGGAGATCGACGACGAGGGGCTGGACGGAACGGACCGTAAACTCCTGGCCGCCATCATCCAGAAATTCGGCAGCGGGCCCGTCGGGGTGCAGGCGCTGGCAGCAGTCCTCGCCGAGGAACCAGAGACGGTAGAGGACGTGTACGAGCCATTCTTGCTGCGGCTCGGATTCCTTGACCGCACGCCGCAGGGGCGTATCGCTACGGACGGGGCACGCCAGCACCTGGCTCGCCTTGGCTACGACATTCCGCCGCCGCGGCGAGCCGAAACGGATCAGCCGGCACTCTGGGAAGGTTCGGATCTGGGCGGGACCAGCCGCTGATGAATCCCGCTCCGGATTCGGTGCCGGCCGACCGCGTTTCGCCCGCCCAGTTCCGGGTGCTCGCGCCACCCCCTGCGAATGGCTCCACGCGCGCCCGCCTCGGTCGCCTGACGCTGCCCCACGGAGTCGTCGAAACCCCACAGTTCATGCCGGTCGGCACGAACGCGACGGTGAAGGCGCTCTCCCCGGACGATCTCCGGGAGGCAGGCGCCACCATCATTCTCGGCAACACTTACCACCTCTACCTGCGGCCGGGCCACGAGCGCATCGCCCGCCTCGGCGGTTTGCACAGCTTCATGGCGTGGGACCGGCCGCTGTTGACCGACTCGGGCGGCTTCCAGGTGGTCTCGATGGGGGATTTGCGCAGGATCGACGACGACGGCGTCAGCTTCCAAAGCCATCTCGACGGCTCGCACCACCGCTTCACTCCGGAGCGCTCCATCGCCGTCCAGGAAGCCCTCGGGGCCGACATTGCGGTTGCCTTCGACCAGCCGGTTCCGCCCGCGTCTTCAAGCCGAGAAGCGGTCGCCGAGGCCACGGCTCGGACGCACCTCTGGGCCGAGCGTTCCCTCGCCGCGCACACGCGGCCGGATCAGGCCCTGTTCGGCATCGTCCAGGGCGGTCTGGATCCCGAACTGCGGGCCGCGTCCGCCCGGTTCATAGCCGGCCTGCCATTCGATGGCATCTGCATCGGCGGGTTGGCCGGAGACGAGACGCCCGCTCAGCGGAAAGCGGCCCTGGACGTTGCCGTGGGTGCGCTCGGCGAAGACGCGAGGCCGCGCTATCTAATGGGTCTCGGGTCGCCGGCGGACCTGCTCGAGGCCGTCCACCATGGAGTGGATCTGTTCGATTCGGTTCTGCCGGCTCGTGTGGCACGAAACGGCCAGTTGTGGGTTCCCGGTGGTCGCCTCAACATGCGCAACGCTCAGTTTGTCGAGGACCCGAGACCGGTCCAGGATGGCTGCCGCTGTCTGCTCTGCCGGAGCTTCTCACGGGCCTATCTGGCCCATTTGTTCCGGGCCGAGGAGTTGCTCGCGTACAGGCTGGCGACTTGTCACAACATGACCTTCACCCTAGACTTCATGGCCGAAATCCGCTCAGCGCTGCGCTCAGGCACGCTCTCGGACCGCATGCCCGAACTTCGGGCGATGGCTCCGCCCTCAGGAGCGCGTGCATTGGCAGTGCAGCCGGAGTGAAGACCTCACTCGTAACCTTTCGCACGCGGAGGCACACCCGATGGCGAGCCGAGACCGCCCTCACCGTCAAGAGAAGAAGAAGCCCAAGGACGCGGGGCAGAAGATTCCAAAGATCCAGCCGCTGCTGGAGCCGCCGTCCAACGTCGAGGTTTGGAAGCCCAAGCGTAAGCCGCGGACCGAAGAAGCCGAGAGCTAACTCGCGGGCGGTAGCCATCGGGCGACTGTTCCGCAAATCCCAGAAATCGTTCCCGCGATGACCTGCGATGACCTGCGAGGACGATCGAGGACAGGAGCGAGGAGCAAGGTGGCGATGATCGAGCGAGGGACCGAGCCTCGGGCGACCGGCGCGGAGCGCCCAACTGAACGGACGAAGGCCGTCGAAGCGGCGATTCTGGCCATCGAGAAGCAATTCGGCCGGGGCTCGATCATGCGCCTCGGCTCGTCGGAGAGGGCCCAGGTGGACGTAATCCCGACGGGCTCGATCGCGCTCGACCTCGCCCTGGGCGTGGGCGGCATTCCGCGTGGCCGCATCACCGAGATATTCGGCCCCGAGTCCTCGGGCAAGACGACCCTTTGCCAGCACATCCTCGCGGAGGCCCAGCGCAAGGGTGGGGTGGTGGCTTTCATCGATGTGGAGCACGCCCTCGACCCGGGGTATGCCCGTGCCTGCGGCGTCAACGTGGACGACCTGCTCGTTAGCCAGCCCGACACCGGCGAGGACGCCCTCCAGATCACCGAAACACTGATCCGCTCCAACGGCGTGGACGCCGTCGTAGTCGACTCCGTGGCCGCCCTCGTGCCCAAGGCCGAAATCGAAGGCGAGATGGGCGACTCCTTCGTGGGCATCCAGGCCCGGCTCATGAGCCAGGCGCTGCGTAAGCTCGCGGGCGTGGTCAGCCGCTCGAACACCAGCCTGATCTTCACGAATCAGCTCCGCGAGAAGATTGGCGTGATGTTCGGCAACCCCGAGGTCACTCCGGGTGGCCGCGCCCTCAAGTTCTACGCCAGCGTGCGTCTGGACATACGACGCATCGAGACCATAAAGGCCGGTACCGACTCTGTCGGCAACCGCGTCAAAGTGAAGGTCGTCAAGAACAAGGTTGCGCCGCCATTCAAGGCCGCCGAGTTCGACATCATGTTCGGCCAGGGGATCTCCAAAGAAGGCGGCCTTCTGGACGTCGGTACCGCGATGAGTCTCGTGAGCAAGACAGGGGCATGGTTCAACTTCGGTGAGACTCGCCTCGGTCAAGGGCGCGAGGCCGCCAAGGAGTTCCTCAAGGCGAACGCGGACATCGCCGCCGAGGTGGAAAAGCAGATCCGATCCAAGATATCCGAGGTATCGCTGCCGGCGGAGGGGATCGAGGAGGCCGAGTAACTGGCGATGCCCCGCTCACCCGGGCCCAGACATCGCGAGACGTTCGCCGAGCGGCGTGAGCGCCGAAGGTCGATCGACGACCCGCAGGTCGTTCTGAACGCCGCAGCCCGCTTCCTGGAGGTTCGGTCGCGTTCGGCGGACGAGGTACGCAAACACCTCATGCTCGCCGGCTACCGCGGCGAGCTCGTTGAGGGTGCGGTTGAGCGGCTGACCGAATTGGGCATCCTGAACGACACCGCCTTCGCACATGCGTGGGTTGAGTCGCGGTTCCGCGGCCGACCCCGGTCGAGTCGCGTTCTGCGCCATGAGCTAATGCAGAAGGGCATCGAACGAGAACTGATCGATGCCGCGATGGCGGCCCATAGCTCGAGCAAGGACGACTCGCCCGAAGGGAACGACGAGGGGGCGTCGCCGGACGAACAGGCCGCGGACCGGTTGCTTGCCAGACGTGCCGGTGCATTCGCGCATGTCGCGGATCCACGCGTGCGTCGTCAGCGCGCGTATGCGCTCCTCGCCAGGAACGGGTTCGACCCGCAGGTTTGCCGTGACGCCGCGAACCGGCTCGTGGCCGGAACGCCTGACGAACCGCAGGACGACTAGGTATTGGCCCGCGACCGAACTGGCGCACCGCCCCAAGAGGATGCGGTCCGATTTCATGGCTGCGTGGCCGGATTGCCTTCGGCGCCGTAGACTACGGTTCGAAACGATCACGCGTCGCGGCGGGCACACCGCATGCGACGCCAGCTCGAATCACTGACAACGCGGCTACGTAGGCCGGGCAGATGGAGAGACGCCCGGCCATCTCGAAGCCGCCCATTTCGAATCAACTGACCTCCGGCCCCGTCATCGGCCGGATGGGAGGCAAGTTCATATGGAATTCGCCCTTGTGGCCACCGCAGTTGTGGTCGCCCTTGGTGTGGGCGTGGTCGCCGGCTTTCTTGCGCGCGGCCAGATCGCCAATCAGGCCGTCAGGAGCGCCCAGGACAAAGCCGGCCGGATCGTCGCGGAGGCTCGCGCCCAGCAGAAAGAGCTGATACTCGAGGCCAAGGACGAGAAGCTGAGGCTCCAGCGCGAGGCCGAGGACGAAGCCCGCGCCAAACGCGCCGAACTGGCCACCCTTGAGAGTCGCCTGCTGGCTCGCGACGAGCAGCTCGATCTGCGATCCGACATGCTCGAACAACGCGATCGCAAGCTTCTGGACCGCGAACGGGAGCTGGAAGCGGCTCGTCAGCAGCTCGCCCAGGCTCAGCTTGAGCACGTGGCTGCGCTCGAGAGAGTCAGCGGGATGAGCGCCGCAGAGGCCAAGGCGCAGCTCCTCGAAGCCGTCCGTGACGACGCCGAGCGCGACGCAGTCCGCATTGCGAAGGCGATCGAACGAACCGCTCGCGACGAGGCGGACGATAGAGCTCGCGAGATCGTGCTCACGACGATGCAGCGCATCGCCGCGGACCATACCGCCGAGCACACTGTCAGCTCCGTCCACCTCCCCAACGACGAAATGAAGGGTCGGATCATCGGCCGCGAAGGACGTAACATTCGCGCCCTCGAACAGGCCACTGGAGTGGATCTGATCATCGACGACACGCCCGAAACGGTAGTCATCAGTGCCTTCGATCCGGTCCGCCGAGAAGTGGCCCGTGTCGCCCTTACGAAGCTGATGGCCGATGGCCGGATCCATCCCGGGCGCATCGAGGAGGTCGTGGCCAAGGCCAGGGCGGAAGTCGACACGATCATGCGCCAGGCAGGCGAGCAGGCCATATACGAGGCGGGCATCCCGGCGCTGCCTGCAGAGATAGTCAAGCTCCTGGGCCGGCTCAA
>PMKN01000038.1 GCA_003158675.1 Chloroflexota bacterium
GAGTTCAACAACATGCTCAAGACCACCAGCCTGATCTTCGTGCTGGGCGTCGTCGAGACCTACAACCACTACGTCATTGTGCAGGTCAACGACTACCGACCGTTCGAGGCCTATGCGGCCTGCGCCCTGTGGTTCCTGCTCCTGACCACGATCTGGGGCTTCGTTCAAAGCCGAATCGAGACCCGATTCTCGAGGGGCACCGCGACTGGCTCCGCCGGTCGCTCAGGTCCGGAGAGTCCTGGGTTCGCCGCAAGGCTGATGTCACTACGGGCGCCGATCGAACAATGACGAACACCAGAGGCGATCTACTGGGTGCCATCGGCGGCGTGCCGCGGCCGGAAACGGACGTGGTGGTCGACGCGCGCGACGTGAACAAATTCTTCGGCCGGCTGCACGTCCTCAAGGATGTGTGCCTGCAAGTGAAGCGCCAGGAGACCGTCGTCATCATCGGCCCGTCCGGGTCCGGCAAGACGACCTTCATCCGCTGCGTCAACCACCTCGAGAAGATCCAGAGCGGCCGCATCTTCGTCAACGGCCACCTCATCGGCTATCGCGAGTCCGGCGACCGCAAGAAGCTGGTCGAGGACAAAGAGAAGAACATCGCGACCCAGCGCCAGGAGATCGGCATGGNNAACCTGTTCCCGCACATGACGGCCCTCGAAAACATCATCGAGGCTCCGATCCACGTGCGGGGCATGGACCAAGACGAGGCCGTGGCCGTCGGCCGGGCCCTTCTCGAGCGAGTCGGCCTGGCGGCTAAGGAGAAGGTCTATCCGAACCAGCTGTCGGGCGGCCAGCAGCAGCGCATCGCCATCGCCCGGGCCCTGGCCATGAAGCCCGCCCTGATGCTCTTCGACGAGCCGACCTCCGCCTTGGACCCCGAGATGATCGGCGAGGNNTCATGATGGACGACGGTGTGGTCGTCGAAGAAGGCACGCCCGATCAGGTGTTCTCCGCCCCGACGCAGGAGCGGACCAAGACGTTCCTTTCCAAGATCCTGTAGGGGCGACCCTCGTGTGGGCGACTCGCGCGGTCAACGCCCATGTTTCGGGTCGCTCAACCTCACGCTGGGCGATGCTAACCGTCGGTTCGGGCAAATCCGTCGCTCAACTTCACGCTGGGCAATGCTACGGAGGCTCGATCTGTCGTAAGCCCACGGCAGCCAAGTCAGGGCTTCTTGCCGACGACTCATCCAAGCGTGACGCCAACTTCGCGGCCAACGCTCTTCGAGGCCGGACCCTCATCGAGCCCCCCGGACGTCCCTTTGTACTGCCCGGGGCGAAGTTGAGAAACCAGATGCCACGGACGTCACAGTCCGGACGTTTGAGCCAGTGTCGAATCTCGGCGCTGCGGGATGGCAATGCCGCGTCGAAGACCGCAGCGAAGCGGGAGACCGCGTTTCGCGCCCATGTCGCCTCTGGCAGGACGAGCAGACTGCCGACCAACACAGGCTTCCATCCGAGCTCGCGAGCGAGCGCAGGCGCGAGTCGACGCTTTCGATCCATCTTCGAGAGCAGATCCTGCAGGTCGGCAACTCGCGTCTTGACCTCGACGCAGACCAACGCTCGGCAGATCGGGTGCCACGCGAAGATGTCGATCGACCCGACTTCGCCGTGGATGCCGAAGGTGTGTTCGGGCAATGCGCGCCAGCCTGCAGCTGTGAGTCGGCCGACCACTTCCCGGACCATAACCGCATGCTTCTCGTCCAGCAGGCTCGCCAGTTCGGCCCCGCGCCAGCGAGGGGCGAAGGGCAAGGAGACTCCGACAACGGCCGCGACGCGGCGAACGAACCGGAGCGACGTCTCCTCCAAACGACCGTTTTCGATCGTCGAGACGACTGCCTGGCTCACGGCAGCCGCGGCGGCCACGTCGGCTTGCCGCTGGCCGCGCCTGATCCGAACCGCCCTGATGACGGAACCCACCCGCGTGTCGTCCACGTTGCAAAGGATGAACAGGGTCGATTGCCAGACACTTATCTGGCGCTCCACTGACGGCGAGGCGGGGTCGAGGCCGCGTCGGGCGGAGGGCGCTGGCGGGGTGGGTCGAGGCGGCGGGTCGCGGGGCGAGCGGTCGAGGCAAGCGACCGGGCGGGGCGAGCGGTCGAGGCGAGCGACCGGGCGGTGCGAGCGGGTCCGCGGGGCGAGCGGGTCCGCGGGGCGAGCGGTCGGGGCGCGCGGTCCGCGGGGCGAGCGGGTCGCGGGGCGCGCGGTCCGCGGGGCGAGCGGGTCGCGGGGCGAGCGGTCCGCGGGGCGAGCGGGTCCGCGGGGCGCGCGGTCCGCGGGGCGAGCGGCGGTCAGCTCGGACGGTAGATGACGCGGCCCGACGCGTCGATCGAGGGTCCTGGCCGCCGCGCGGAGCTCTCGGCAGAGGCTTCGGAGACGCCGTCCACTCCCCCAGATCGCGCCACTCGCGCGGCTCGCTCGGCGCGCCGAGCCTCGGCCCCGGGCACCTGGTCGCGGGCGTGATAGCTCGATCGGACCAGTGGCCCGGACTCCACGTGCTTGAACCCCAGCGCCATCGCTTCCTCGCGCATCTCGGCGAATTCGTCAGGGTGGTAGTAGCGCTCGACGGGGAGATGCTCGGGCGAAGGGCGCAGGTACTGCCCCAGAGTGAGGATGTCGCAGTCGACCGCGCGCAGGTCGAGGAACGTCTGGTGCAGCTCCGGCCGCGTTTCGCCCAAGCCAACCATTACCGATGACTTGGTGTGAAGCGCCGCGACCGATGCCGGCCCGCCCAGCTCAAGCGCGTAAGCCTTCGCCCGCTCGAGAACTCCGAGCGATCGATCGTATCGCGCTCGCTTCCGCACCGGCTTCTGCAGCCGCGCGACCGTCTCGACATTGTGATTCAGGATGTCCGGACCGGCCGCCATCACCGTCCGAAGCGGCGCCTCCTCGCCGTTGAAGTCGGGGATGAGGACTTCCACGCCCATGCCGGGGCACGCGATCCGAAGCCGACGGATAGTGTCGGCGAACACGCTCGCTCCGCCGTCGGCCAGGTCGTCTCGGGCGACGCTGGTGACGACAACGTGATCCAGCCCCAGACCGCGGATGGCCTCGGCCACGCGGCGCGGTTCGTCGAGGTCGTGGACGGTGGGCTTGCCGGTCTTCACCGCGCAGAACCCGCAGGCGCGGGTGCAGGTGTCGCCCAGGATCATGATCGTGGCCGTTCGCTGATCCCAGCACTCGCCCACGTTAGGACACTGCGCCTCGGCGCAAACGGTGTGCAGCGACAACCCCGAAAGCAGCCGCTTGACCTCGTGGTAGGTCTCGCCCGACGGAATGCGGGCCTTGATCCAATCCGGGTGCCGCCGCAACGGCGCCGACCCGTCGAGGGCCGCTTCGAAGGTCCCGCCGCCCATCGCGATCGAGGGTGGGAGTACGCGCGCCGACAGCCGTTCGTTTTCCATGACCGAGAGTCTAATAGATCGGCGTGTCGGGCCCGATCGCCTCGAGCCGGCAGATCACGTCGCGCACGAACCGCCCGACCTGCGCTCCGTCGGTGGCGCGGTGGTCGTAGCCGGCGACCAGATTCATCATCGAGCGGATGGCGATGACGTCGCCCTCGGGAGTCTCGCGAACGATCGGCCGCTTGACCACCGCTTCCGTCGTGAGAATGCAGACCTCGGGTATGTTGATTATCGGGACCGTCAGGATCGAGCCAAACCAGCCGGTGTTGTCGATCGTGAACGTGCCGCCCTGCAGGTCCTCGAGGCGCAGCTTGCCGTTTCGGGCTCGAGCCGCCAGATCCTGGATCGCCCGATTGATGCCGCTGATCGACAGCTGGTCGGCGTCGTGGATGACGGGCACTATCAGGCCGGCACCTTGCGGTCCATCGACGGCGATGGCGATGCCGATGTTGAGGTGGCGTTTGCGCAGCAGGCCGCCTTCGGTGTAGTGGGCGTTGAGATCCGGGTTGGCCGCCAGCCCTTCGACGACGGCCTTGACCACGAACGGCAGGAAGCTCAGGCCGACCCCCTCGCGGGCTTTGTAGGCCGGGCCGAGCGACGCCCGCAGACTGACCACGGCGGTCATATCCGCCTCGAAGGTGCTGTGAGCCACCGGAACCGCCGCGGCGCGCGTCATCTGGGCGGCGATGCCGCGGCGCATCTGGTTGTGCGGCACCAGAACCTCGTCCTGGCCGACCTCCCAGACGACGGGACCCGACGGCGACGACGGCGAGGCCGAAGGAACCGAGAGAGCCAGGCCTGGCGCATGACTCGGGACGTTCCGTATGGGTGCTCGAACAGCGGACGGCGAAACGGCGGCCTGGACTGTCGGCGCGACAGTCGCGGCCGCAGGGGCGGCTCCCCATCCCGAAGCCAGGCCGGCTCCGCGACGCTGGACGAATGTCATCACGTCGTCGCGGGTGATCCGGCCGGTATGGCCCGTGCCGACGATCTGGGCGGGAGTCAGGCCGTGCTCTCGCATCAAACGTCGGACGGCTGGGGTCATGCGAGCATCGGGATCGCCGTTCTGGGAATCGGCCGCGAACTCCATCACCGGCACGAGCGCGGGAGCGGCGTGAATCGCGGCAACGGCGGGAGCCGTGGGAGTGGCTTGGGCCGTGGCCGCGGCCGAGGTTTCGGGAGCCGCCGCCTTCGCGGCGGCCGTGCCCGATCCACGCGGAGTGGCCACTTCGCCCGCCACTTCCTCGATTTCGGCGATCTCCGCGTTGTACGGAACCATCTGGCCCTCCTGGACCAGGATCTCGCGAAGCACGCCGGCGAACGGCGACGGGACTTCGGCGTTGACCTTGTCGGTGATGACCTCGAGGAGCGGCTCGTCCTTGGCGACGGTCTGACCCGGCGTCTTGAGCCACTTCCCGATCGTCCCCTCGGCGACGCTCTCGCCGAGCTGGGGCATCGTCACCCTGGCCACTATCGCTCCTCCTACGAGGTCTCCCGGGCGGCGGACCCGCCGCCGCGATCCCTAGTTTGGCGCATCTCGGTCCGAAACGGCTAGGCGCGATTGACGGGTTCGTCCTGTGAGCACGGGATCGAGGCCGCCTGGCGTCGCCCCGAAGGGCCGACCGCGGCGGTGAGACGGCGGCAGGCGCCGCCCACGGGGCCGCTTCGCGCGACGCCGTCCGGCGCGGCGTGCCCGCCAGCCCGCGCGGGAGCACTCCACCCCGCGTCTCACACCGTAGCCCGACCGGGACCTGCCCGCACGCCACCCGAACGGAGCCAACCATCATGATTGGAGGTAGTCCTTGATCCACAGCCCAAGGGAGGTCGAGTGCGAAGGACGATAGTGCTCATCCACGGGGCGTGGATGACTCCGCTGTGCTGGGAAGGCTTCGTCCGGCGCTATCAATCCCGGGGCTATGACTGCATCGCCCCCGCCTGGCCCTACGACGACCGCCCAGTCCCCGAACTGCGACGCTCGCCCGCCCCACAGCTGGGCGGCATCGGCTTCGGCGAACTCGCCGACCACTACGCTCGGATCGTGGAATCCCTGCCCGAACCGCCGATCCTGATCGGCCACTCGATGGGCGGCCTGGTCGTGCAGATACTCCTTGACCGCGGCCTCGGGGCTGTGGGAGTGGCGATCGATCCCGCCCCTCCGCGCGGAGTTCTCGCCGGACCGCGTGCCACCTGGTCGGGCCTGCCGAGCCTGCTCGCCTGGGGCAGCTGGCGCAAGGTTCGGCCGATGTCGTTCAGACGCTTCGCCTGGAGCTTCTGCCACAACCTCGAGGCGGACGAGCAGCTCTCCGCCTACCAGCGCCAGGTCGTACCCACACCCGGGCGACTGTACTGGCAGCTGCTCTTCGGCCGCGCCACAAGAGTCGATTTCCGCAACTCCAAACGCGCGCCGCTGCTGATCACGGCGGCATCGCAGGACCGTGCCGTGGACGCCTCGACGATCCGCTGGAACTTTCGCAAATACCGCCGCTCCACCGCCATAACCGAGCTTCTCGAGTTCCCCGACCGAACTCACTGGCTCATCGCCGCCCCCGGTTGGGAAGAGGTTGCCGACTCGATCCTGGCCTGGGTGGAGAAGCGGTCGAACCAGCAAACCTGACAGTCGATCCGATAGAGGAGGAATCGATGGCCGAGATCGTCCTGTTCCACTCAGCGCTGGGGCGTCGGCCGGGCGTGGCCTTCGCCGCCGATCGCCTGCGCACCGCCGGTCACGTCGTCCACACCCCAAGCTACTTCCCGAACGACGAGGTCTTCGACGACTACGAACCCGCGATTGCGTTCACGGACAAGATCGGCTACAAGGCGCTCATGGCCCGGGCCACCGAGGCCGTTTCTACGCTACCGGCTGACCTCGTCTATGCCGGTTTCTCGATGGGCGGCGGCGTCGCAGCGAGCCTGGCGGCGACCCGGCCTGGGGCCCGCGCCGCACTATTCCTGAGCGCCAGCCTGGACCCCGCCTACCTGCCAGTCCCGGCGTGGCCTTCCGGAGTCGCTGCTCAGATCCACAACATGACCGGCGACCCGTGGAACGACGGGCCGGAAGTCATTGCCAGGCTCGCCGCCTTCATCGAGGCCGGGCCGGCCAGATGCGAAGTCTTCGACTACCCGGGCACCGGCCACCTCTTCACCGACCCGAGCCTCCCGGCCGAATTCGACCCGCAGGCAGCCGATCTCCTGTGGACGCGCGTGCTCGACTTCCTGGTCAGGCTCGAAGCTCCGCTGGTCGGGCCCAGCTAGGCGTTGATCTGGCGGCCCGCGACGGCCATCGCCGCTTCGCCGACGACCTCCGCGAGCGTGGGATGTGGGTGCGTGGCGGCGCCGATCTCCCAGGCCGTGGTCTCGAGTGTCATGCCCAGCGCCGCTTCGGCGATCAGATCCGTCACGGCAGGCCCGATCAGGTGGACGCCCAGGACCTCGTCCGTCTCCGCGTCCGCGATCACCTTGGCGAAGCCTTCGGTCTCGCCCACGATCACGGCCTTGGCGATCGCGGCAAAGTTGAACACGCCCTTCTTGATGGCGATGCCGCGCTCCGTGCACTGCTGCTCGGTGAGGCCGATCGAGGCGACCTGCGGATGCGTGTACGTCGCCCGCGGCTGATGGTCGTAGTCGATCGCCTCGGGCCCTTCGCCGGCGATCTCGTGCGCCGCGACGATGCCCTCGTGCGCGGCAACGTGGGCCAGCATCAGCCCGCCGATCAGGTCGCCGATGGCGTAGACGTGCGGCTCGGCCGTGCGCATCCAGCCGTCCACCTTCACGTAGCCCCGCTCCAGCTCGACCTTCGTCGTCTCCAGGCCGATGGCCTCGGTGTTGGCCGCCCGACCGGTCGCCATCAGCAGCTGTTCGACACGCAACTCCTCGGCCGCCCCGCCTTCGGGGCCAACCACAAGGGATACGCCGCCATCGCTCACCTTCACCGACGCGGCGTCGAAGCGGGCCTTCGTCACAACCTTGATCCCGCGCCGCGTGAAGCTGCGTTCGAGGGCGGCGCTCACGTCGCGGTCCTCGAGAGGAACGACCGCCGGCAGGTACTCCAGCAGCGTGACAGCAACGCCGAAGTCGTGATACATGGAGGCGAACTCGGATCCGACCGCGCCTGCGCCGACTATGGCGATCGATTTGGGCAGGTCGGCCTTCGTCGTGACGTCGTCTGAGGTGATGATCCGCCGTCCGTCGGGCACTATCCCGGGCAGGCTCTTGACGCGGCTCCCCGTGGCCAGAATCACATCCTTCGCGCGGAGTGTCTGCTCGCCGCCGGCCCCGGGCTTGCCATCCCCGCCGTTGAGCGAGACGCGAACCGTGCCCGCGCCGTCGAGCCGACCGCGGCCCGCTACCCACGTCACCTTGTTCTTGTCGACCAGGCCTTTGAGCCCCGTCCACATCCGCTTCACGACCTGGTCGCGCCGAGCGGCGATGACCGAATAGTCGAAGCCGGGCTGACCTTCGAGCAGGATCCCGAAATCCTTGGCCTTCTTCAGACGGGCCAGCAGCTCGGCCGATTCGAGAAGCGCTTTCGTCGGAATGCAGCCGATGTGCAGGCACGTCCCGCCGATCTTGCCCTCGTCCACGAGCGCCACGCGCATGCCCAGTTGAGCGGCTCGAAAGGCGGCCGTATAGCCACCCGTGCCGGCGCCGAGGACGATCAGATCGAAGTCGTTGCTGGAGCCTGCGGCCATGGTTCGGCGGCCTCGCGCTGCGGGAAGCTGGGTGGACTCACGAAGCGTACCCGCCGAGCCGGGAAGCGGCAACCGACGTGACCCGCCGGGGCGGCATCGGGAACGGCGCCCCGGCCAAACGCGCATCCTACTGGTAAGAAAGGCCCGGTCGGCCGACCGGACTCCCGGCGGGTTCAAAGCCGCCTCGGGTTCGGCTACCGTCACCACTGAGCCGATGCTATGGTCGCGGCGGCTTGCAATCAGCACGCAGAAATGGGGATCCGATCAAATTGAACGGCCGCAGCCAGCTATCCGTCGCGCTCGCACTTGTGCTGATGGCTGGGGCGAGTTCCTTCGCGCCGGTTTCGGCCGCGGCGACAACGTCCGCCGCCACTTTCGTCACGCCGGTGCCGGGCGTGGTCAGCGTTCTGGACTCCGGCTCGTACGCCGCCTCGTGGACGATCGCGGAGGGCGTAGCCGTCTCCGCGACCACCGTGGTGGTGCAGACTTCACGGCCGAACGGCGTACACGGCTGCGACATCCGTTGGCTGCCGGTCACATCGGCAGCGGTGTCGGGCACGACATTCGGGGCCAGCGGGCTGGCCCCGAATCGCTGCTACAGGTTCGTTCTCGTGCTGGACACCAACACGGGCCGGCAATCGGTCGCCTCGGCCCCGATCATTCCGGCCCCGGCCGGCCTCGGTGCCGCCGCCGTGTTCACGAACCCGCTCATCGACGGAGTGGTCGCATACGACACCACGGCCCGGATCGGCTGGGCTGAGCGGGACACCTTCGGCTCACCGATCGCCCAGCGGAACCTGTACGAGCAGTGGGCCCCCGCGATTGACGGCGCCTGCACTGGAGTGGAGTGGTCCGATCCGGTGGCGGTGCCGGTCGCGGGCTCGAGCGTCGACCGGGTGCTGTATCGCTCGGCGTGCTACCGCTACGAGCTGACCATCCAGGACGCCGCCGGATTCCGAAGCCAGGTCACGTCGGGCGCGCTGCGGGTCGCGGCCGCCTTGCCCGACTGGACTGGCGCGCTCGACCTGTACCAACCCCCGGCCTTCGCCACACAGGCCACGACGACCTGGTGCGTGGCGGCCAGCAGCCAGATCATGCTCAACACGATCCTCGGTCAGAGCGACACCTCGAGCCACTCGCAGTCAACCTACATCTCCTACGCCCAGGCCAACGACGGCGGCAACTACGGCGTGGGAACCGGTCCGGCCGGGTGGGCCGCCATCCTCAACCGCTACGGCGGAGCCGCTTATTCGGTGCAGCGCTTCACCGACAGCGCCTCGGCGCTCAAGATGGCCGCGCTTCGGATGCGCATTACGAACAAGCCGGTGGGGATGCTCGTATGGGCCGGACGCCACGCCTGGGTGATGACCGGCTTCAGCGCAACTGCCGACCCGGCGACCACGGCTGACTTCACGATCACCGCGGTCGACGTCACGGGACCGCTGTACCCGCGAGCGATCAACTCGTCAGGCTACGACCTGCCGCCCGACACGAGCCTGACGACGGACCAGCTCGCGAAGTACTTCACGAAGTACACCGACCCGATCGTGAAGACCTGGAACGGCGGGTACGTCCTGATCGTGCCCTAGGGGCGGGGGTGGCGCGGCCGGCGTCGCGGCCAGCGCCGCTGCGGCCAAGGGAGGGCGCCGGCTCAGATCGGATCGGCGTCCTGCGGGATCCCGATCGGCGCCACCAGGACCCTGCCCGCCACCGCCGCGCCGCGCCTTGCGAGCAAACCCGTCTTGGGGCGGTGGAACGTCACGGTGAGATGCGCCCGCACTACCGGATCGGAGAGATCGCCGCTGGTGAGATCCACCGCCGTGGGGCAATCCACAGCCAGAATCGGGATGCCGGCCCGGCGGGCCCTGGCGATCAGGTCCACCGCGCCGCGGATGGGCTCGCGCAGCGGCCCGGCGGTCCCGGTGCCCAACAGCGCGTCGACAACCACCGCAGCCTTCTCGATCCCCTGGCCGAGCATGGCAACGTCCCGCGCCACGGGGGCGTGGATCCGCTCGACCAGATCCTCGGCTTCGAGGCGGTCCCAGTTGCGCACCGCGTCCTTGCCGGTAGGGCGACCTTCCGTGGCTACGAGCACGACCACCACCCTGGCCCCGTGGCGTGACAGGTGGCGCGCGGCCACGAAGCCATCGCCACCGTTGTTGCCGGGTCCGCACAGGATCAGGATCGGCCCTTTGCCCCATCGTTCCGTCTCCACGGCGAGGGCCCTGGTGGCCGCTGCGACGGCACAGCCGGCGTGCTCCATCAGCCGTGTGCCGGCGATTCCGAGGCCTTGAGCGCGACGGTCGGCGCCGCGCATCGCCTCGGCCCCGATCGCGGACGAGGCCATGGATCTGGACCAGCGGGCGGCCAGTTCGTCCAGGCCCAGGCCGAATAGCGTCGGATCGTCGGCCGGAAGAGGCGGAGCCTGCCACTTAACGGTGGTCGCGCCGGTACCCACGGGGGCCGCGTCTGGGGCCGCTCCGGTGGCCACGCTGGCCGCCGGGCGATCCTTCGGAACTCGTTTGGGCGCAGACATCGCGTTTCCGGTCACCCTAGCCAGTGTTGCGCAGGCCGGCCGCCACGCCGTTGACCGTGAGCTGAACGAGACTCGCCAGGCGCTCGCGCTCCGGGTCCCCTACCGGCAGAGCGCGCAGGCGTGCCAGATACCGGACCTGGATATGAGACAGCGGGTCGATATAGGGGCGCCGGAGCCGGATCGATCGTCGAGCCGCCGGATCGGCCTCCAGCGGCTCAGTGTGCCCGGTCACATTGGCGAGCTCGGCGATGGAAAGCTCGTACTCGGCCAGAATGAGCGCCCACAGCCGCTCGCCGTCAGGAGCTGGAGCGAGGGCGGCGTATAGACGGGCGATCTGCACCTCGGAGCGATAGAGGATCAGTTCCGCGTTGTCCAGAGCGCTGGTGAGGAACGGCCAATCGCGGTACAGGGCGGCCAGCTTGTCCGTGGCGCGTTGCTGGCCGTGTGCCTTTCGGTAGCCGGCCAGGGCAGATCCCAGCCCATACCACGCCGGCAATCCAATTCGCGCCTGCGACCACGAGAAGACCCACGGAATGGCCCGTAGCGATTCGATCCCGGGCGCCGGCTGCGCCGGATCGATGACCCATGACTGCTGTGACAGGCGCCGCGGCGGCTCCAAGCTCCCACGGCGGGCGGGCCGCGACCCCAGCGCCATGGCCGAGAGTTCCGCCACGGGCGTAGCCGCCTGGAAGAACTCCGGGAACGCCGGATCGTCATAGACGAGCGATCGGTAGGCCTGCCTGGCGCGGGCGGCAAGGTCGTCCATCACCGCTCTGCCGCGGGCGTCGACCTCAGCCACGCAGTCGTCGTGCTCGGGTGTCGAGGCGATCACGGCCGCGCTCGCAACCAGGCACAGGTGCTGCTCGGCGATGCCCGGGTTCGAGTAGTTGGCCGAAACCGTCTCCCCTTGCTCGGTCATCTTGAACCGGCCGTCGATGGAGCGCGGGGCCTGGGCCAGGATGGCCCGGTTCGTCGGTCCCCCGCCCCGCCCGATGGCTCCGCCCCGGCCGTGGAAGAGGGTCAGTTGGATGCCGCGGCGCCGCGCCACTTCCGCCAGCCGGGCCTGGGCCCGGTAGAGCAGCCAGACGGCCGCCAGGAATCCGGATTCCTTGTTCGAATCCGAATAGCCGAGCATCACCTCCTGGCGGTTGCCGCGAGACTCCAGGTGGCGCCGGTAGTCGGGGTTCGCCAGCAACTCTTCGAGCACGTCTCCGCAGCCGGTCAGGGCATCGGCGGTCTCGAATAGCGGCACGATGTCCAGGTTCGCCTGGCCGCGCACGAAACCACCGGTGGCGATAGTGGGCACGATCCCACCTGCCGCCATGTCGGCCAGCTGCAGGACCGCCATCACATCGTCCGCAGTTCTCGTGAAGCTGACCACGTAGCGATGGCAGGCGGCCTCGCCGAAGCGTCTCTGAATGGCGGCCACGGCGCGGAAGGTAGCCAGCACCTCGCCCGGCGAAACGCCCGGGACCAGCTCCCTGGCTAGGTCCGGCGAGGTCATGCCGCGCGAGTGCATGAGGGCGTTGAGAGCCTCGGCGTGGACCTCAGAATGCTGACGGATCTCGAGGCTGGCAAGATGGAATCCGAACGTCTCGACCTGCCAGCGCAGGTCCTGGACCTCGCCGTAGGCCACGCGCGGCAGCCCATCGGCGATCAGGCTGGCCTGCAACTCGGCCAGTTCCTCTACCAGCTGCTCCGGATTCTCATAGTGGCCCGCGACCGGGCCCGCCTCCTCTGTCAGGTACCAGCGAGTCCGGCGCAGACGCTCGGCGATGGCACCCATGCGCCGCCGATACGGCTCGTCGGGGAAGCGCCTCACCAGGTCCCGCATGGTCTCGGGCAGGTCTTCGCCGTCGCGAGACAGGGTGTTGTCCAGTTCGGGGTGGACCGCCTCGCGCGGGATCTGGATCGAGAGGGTGGACAGCAGCCGGGTCGTCACCGCCTCGTAGCCGCGCAGAACGTGGTCGGCGTGAATCCGCGGCACCTGGCGGGTCAACTCCGCGGTGACGGTGGGATTGCCGTCCCTGTCGCCGCCGATCCACGAGCCCCACTCCAGGAAAGCGCTCACGCGCGGCCGCCGGGTCCCGCTCAGGCCAGCGTCGCTGGCGAGATCGACGCGGGTCGTGCGGCCCCGCTTCTGCAGGCGATCCATAGCCCGGTCGAAGTCCCGATAAACCCTGGGGACGACCCGGAACAGGGTTTCGTCGAAGAAAGCCAGGGCGGTCCGGACCTCGTCGATCGGACTGGGGAGCGTCTTGCGCACGGAAGCAGTCCGCCACAGCAGGCTGATCTCCTCGCGCAGCTTGCTGCGGATGGCAGAGTCTTCGGTCTGGCTCAGGCGCGGATCGTCGAGTTGCTCGAGGAGCACATAGCAGCGCCTCAGAGCAACGAGCGTCGTACGGCGTCGGGCCTCGGTGGGATGCGCTGTCAGGACCGGCGAGATGCGCAGTCGGCGCATGAGCTCTTCGATGCGATCAACCGACCAGCCGCGCTCGCGCAACCATTCGATCGCACCCTCGGGCGATCCTTCATCGAGCCGGCCGGCTTTCTGAGCCAGCTTGAGCTGGCGAACCTGGTCGCGCTCCTCGCACAGGTTCACGAGCTGGAAGTACAGGCTGAAGGCGCTGGCCAGCGATTCGGCCTGTTCGATCGGCAGACCGTCTATCTCGGCCGCGAGGGCCCCGCCTACCGCCTCGTCGCCGGTTTCCCGAAACTCGATCGAGAGCAGGCGGCAGCGCTCCACCAGCTCGAGCAGCTGCGGCCCGCCCTGTTCGGCGATGACCTGGCCGAGCAGCGAGCCGAGGAGCTTGACCTCGCGCGAGAGCGGATCTGCCGTGCCCGCTGTACCTACGGCCTTCGGCTCCGCCCTGACGGCGGCGTTGGCGGAGTTCCGAGGATTCGACGATGAGGGCGGGACGGCATTGGCGGACATGTTGGGGGAGCATACAGCGAGCGACGGTTCACCGATTGCGCGCCGATCTCGCATCCGCGGTGACTCGGGGCCGCGCCACTGCCACGCCCGCGCTAACATCCGCCAGTGACAATACAGACACCCCCTCGCCCGCCGGTCCCCGGCGCCGACCGCACCTCCGGAACCTCGCTCACCGTCCTGTACGACGGCGGCTGTGGGGTCTGCCGCGACACGGTCCGACACCTGCGGCGCTGGGACCGCGACGCCCGCATGGAATTCATGCCTCTCCAGCTGGCCGGGACGTCGGGCCGGCCGATCCTCGAGCGCCTTGCTGCAGAGGGTCACCTCGGAGACGAGATTCATGTGGTCGACGAGGCGACGGGCCAGGTCGTGGCGGGCGGCCACGCCGCCCTTGCCCTTCTCGACGCGCTGCCCGGCGGCTGGCTTCTCCGGCCGTGGGCGTCGTTGCCTCCCGCTGCCATGGCCGCGGACGTCGTGTATCGCGTCGCCAGCCGCCACCGCGACAGGCTGGCCTGGCTGATGGGCATGCCCAACGAGATCAGCTGCCCGGTCGGACAGCGCACCGACCCGGACAAGGGCCGCTAGCACGTCGCCGGCCGTCGCGAGCCTTCCTACCTCGATGGGTGGGTCTGGTGGGGCCGTTCGTAACGTGTCTGGGTGACGGCCATCCGGTCCGCTGCGGACGTTCCCTCGATACGATCCGGATCCGATGATGAGCGTCCCCGGCCATGTCACTCCCCTCCGGCTCAGCCAGCGGGCCGAGGTTGACCTCGTGCGCGGCTGCCCGCCCCGCGTTCTGGTCGAAGCCGATTGGCTGGGCCTCCCGGTTACCTTGCCGGCCGATTCCGCCACGCCCGGCGTGCGACGCTACCTGACCGACTTGAGTCTGCCCGTCCGAGACCACAGCCCACGGCTGACCTTCCGAAAGGCCGCCTACGTGGATCTCGGCGAGGCGCGGCGCACACCCGAGGGCTGCGAAATGGAGATCAGCTGGCAGTCGTCCTCGCTCGCGCCGCTCTTTCCCGTCTTCGCCGGCCGTCTCCGCGTCACCTCGTCGGAGATCACGCTGGAGGGGTACTACGCTCCTCCGGGCGGCGAAGTCGGGGCCGTTCTGGATCGCGCCTTCCTGAATATCGCGGCCCGCGGCACCGCCCGCTGGCTGCTCGAGAGAATCGTGGCCGCCCTCGCATACGACATGACGGCCGAGCCGGAGCGCGGCGCGCCTCCATCGCCAAGCTCTTCCCCCGGCTCGCCACCAACAAGTGGCAGTCGCTCGACGCTTCGAGGCCGCGCCACAGTCTGAGCGAAGGCCCGTGAGACTCGTTGCGCCAGGAGCCACTCCTGCGCCGCCGGCCGAGACAGGGTGTGTTCCTTGCGCGCCCCGATTCTTGCGGGATTGGAACGCCGCCTATATGGATTCGAAACCAGGACAGGAGTATCGTGACCGTGCGCCGCGGTCCCGGCGCAACCCCCGTGGAAGGAGGGTCCTGTGCCTGAGCCGTCCACCATCGAGGGAGTCTTGCGGGCTCTAGTCGAGGCCATGGAGGCCAGAGAGGCCGCCGAGCCAGACCTCCCGGAATGGGAGTCCATCGACAGAATGCGCGCCGCCGAGGCGCACCTGTTGAGGCTGTACAGAGAGTCGAGCCACGTCCACCCTCGTCGGGTGGCAATCGATATCGAGTTCGACCACTCGTCCGTGGGCCCCGAGGCGGTCGAGGTCGCCTGACCGCACAGGTCGCCTGACCGCACAAGCTTCGGCCTCATCTCGAAGCTTTTCTGGCGCGCCCTGAGCCGTCCGCCATGCGGGCGGCTGAAGTTGGCGGCTGCCCTGGCCGATAACTAGCGCGGTTGGGCAAACCTGCCAATGGAGCCTGCCGTGCCAACTGGAGCAACGGAGAGATCCGACGCGAGCTCCGCCACTGGGAACCGTCGCCTGCGGGCTGTCTACCGCCGCGAACTCCAGGACAGTGTGCTGTTCTCGTCGCTGGCGGTGACGGCCGGAATCGCGGTCACCGCCATGGTCGCGTGCCTGGTAGCACCGGGCACCGCGCTGGCCGAGATCGCAATCGCCGCTCCCCTGGTGCTGACGGGCCTGGGCGTGGCTCAAACGGTGCCCTGCCGCTGCCGCCGGTACGTCATCCAACTGGGTGCGCTAGTCGGCTTCCTGCCGATGCTGTCGATGGCCTCCATCGCCATCCTGGTGCCGCCGTCGGCGCCCATCGCGCTCGGCTCGGCGGGATTGATTCCGATTGCTTTTGCCGTGTTCGTCCCGTTGCAGCGCCGGCCGCACCTGATCTGGCTGGTCACCGCCAACATGCTCTTCCTGGTCCCAATCGCGATCTTCCCGAGCTCCGCCACGTGGTCGAGGGATCTGCCCGCATTCGG
The DNA here is from genome assembly GCA_003158675.1 of Chloroflexota bacterium. GTDB lineage: Bacteria > Chloroflexota > Limnocylindria > Limnocylindrales > CSP1-4 > Fen-1039. The sequence goes on from PMKN01000038.1 coordinate 15,951, forward strand.
ATTCGTCCTTGCCGTGGCCTCCGGTGTCAGCCTGGGCGCGAACGAGATCCAGCTTCGCAGGCGCCAGCAGATGAACGGCCAGCTGCTCGCCGTGCGCGGCCTGTATGCCCGCATGAAGGAGCACGAGCAAGATCTGCGCCGCCAGGACGAATTCCTCTTCATGCAGCAGGAAACACTTGTCGTTCAGCAGGCCGAGCTTCTACGGCTGAACGAAGAACTCGAAACGATCGCCCGGCTGGATGCTCTGACCGGGCTCGGAAACCGGCTTCGCCTCAACGAGGATCTCGCCCAGGCGGCCGCTCGAATCGAACGCCACGGCGGCACGGTGGGCCTGCTGCTGATGGATCTGGATCGGTTCAAGCGGCTCAACGATGCGGCCGGTCATCTTGCCGGCGACGCCGCCCTTCGGGGAGTGGCGGACGTGCTCCGCAAGACGAGCCGCATTGGCGACGGGCTGTACCGATATGGCGGCGAGGAATTCCTGGTGCTCCTCCACGACTGCGACGAGTCCGTGCTGGAGTCGGCCGGACAGCGCTATATCAGCGCCATCGCCGCCGCCGGGATGCCGCATCCCGACAACCCGCCGTGGAACCTGGTCACCGCCAGCGCCGGCGCCCGCGAACTGTCGCAGCGAAACTGCCTCGACATCGACGCGGCGCTGCATGACGCGGACGAGGCGCTGTACGTGGCCAAGGCATCAGGCCGCAATCGCCTCGAGATCCACGCCGGGCCGGGCGAGGTAGTTCCCATCGACCAGCATAGGGCGGCGAGCTAGCGTCTTGGGGTCTGGCCGCTAAAGGCCTGGCGCCCCGGGTCAGCAGGCGCCGAGCCGGGCCGCTCAACAGCACCGAAGCGCCGCCTACAGGGGCAGCAGGACCGCCGCCACGGCGACCGCCGCGCCAATCAGAACCGCGGCCACCCCGATTCGCGCCGACCTCGCCCGATCTCGGGCTTTGGCTTCGCGGTCCGCCACTTGCTGCTGCGTCCCCACCGGCCCGAAGTTGTAGACGCCCCGCGATCCGAACGCGGCGCAGAAGTGCAGCCACGCCTGCAGATAGCCACTTGCCGACCCGGCCACTGGCAGGAAGAGGATCAACCTCGTCCAATGAGGTGCGCCGCTGGCCACCAGCACGACGCCCACGGCGACGCCTACGGCGAGCGCAACGTGGCCGGCCATCCGGCGCCGGGCGATCTCCGCCGTTCCGATATTGCACACGCCCGGGCTGTATTCGCCTCGGCCTGGCTCGATTATCTTCAGCGGGCTCGCGCCCGCGGCAGCTGACATTTCGTTGACCTCGAAACTACTTTGAGTCGATGCTACGCCCGACTGGACGCGCCGCATCGGGCAGCCGATCCAAGCCCGCCACGCGGGACGGCTTCGTACCTCGTCCATTCATAACCTTGCAGGGGTCCTTTCGGGTCACCCAAACCCGTACAATCGGGGAGCGATACTCGCACCCGACGAGGCCGAGTATTGATCCCGGAAGGTCGTCGAGAGGCACCGGCTCGACAACCCAATCCAGGAGGATCCTCGTGCTGTTCAACCGCAAGAAGTCGAAAGAAGGCGACGAGCGGCAGCTTGACCAGGCGGGGCTGGTCGAACTCCTTCTCGGCGCTGACGAGACCGAGCGAAAGCGGCTCCTCCTGCTGGCGCTCCAAACGGGCGAGCTTCGAAAGTCCGAGGCGGCCGATCTGCTGCGGTTGGTCGATCGGCTCGAGGCCGTATCCGGGAACAACTCCAACCGCCCGTAACCCCAGCCTCTGGCGCCCGTGGTATTCGGCCGCGCAAGAGAGCTCCTAGCCTGAGAGCGGTCCGTCAGGGTCCCAGGCGGGGCGATGTCACTCGACCACGGCCGGACACGCTCCTGCTGACGCAACCCGAGACCATGCGAGTTCCGGCCGTAGGCGTGGCATTCGTATACTCAGAGGCAGGACGATTCATCGCCCAGCCTGCGCCGCAGACTGGCGAGGTCAAGGGATTGGGGAGGACTGCCGTGTCGATCCGCCGAATCGCCACACTGCTGGGTCGCTCTGTCGCAGCGTCGGTCGGTGCCACCGCACTCCTTGCAGGGCGGTGTCTCGCACAAGACGCAAGTCCCTCACCAGCCGCGTCTTCGGGCCAGACGCTGAGTTCGACGGCCGTCTTCTCCGAGGGAACCAGCCTGGTTGCGTTCGCACTCATATTCCTCTTCGGGTTGGTGGTGGTCTTTCTCGTCGTCCTGCTCGTCCTGGACTCGGAGCGCCGGTACTTCACCGCCGTGGAGCGGCTGGCGCGGCTCGGCGGAACCACGAGCCCGGAAGCCATCTCGGCCACGAGCGAGTCGGCCACGCGTAGCATCGGGATGCTGGCGGACACGGCCGACGTGACGGCCGCCCAGGAGCTGACCGCCTCCGGTTCCTCGACTTTGACACTCGGCAAGGCGGCAGATTACTCGGCAACGCCCGGCGCGCTCGCGGACGGCGCCACGTGGACCGTTGATCCCGTGGATGCCGCCGCCGTGAACCCCTCGAAGGGCGCCAAGGTCAAAGTGGTGCCGGCCAAGGTGGGTGCGTTCAAGCTAACCGCCACCTCGGGATCGAAGACCGCCAGCCTGGGCATCGTCGTCGAGGCCCCGGCCACGAATGCCTCGGTCCTGCCATTCATCGGCGGCGCGTGGGGATCGATGATCGTCTCCGTCGTGGTCGTGGTTGTCGTAGCTGTACTCGGCATCGCCGGAGTCCTGGGGCGCGAAGGGATCGCCACGCTGTTCGGCGCGTTGGTTGGCTACTTGTTCGGAGTGCGATCCTCGACCGGCGGTGGCGGCACAGCGTCTTCAGGGACGGCGAGCAGCTCCGGGACGACGGCGGGCAAGGGCGGCGCCGCTACCTAGCCCGGAACCGGCGGCTGGCCGGGGACGAGGGCCGCGCGACGCCCTACTCAATCGGTTCGAGGACGAACACCGGGATCTGCCGCTCCGTCCTGGTCTGGTAGTTGGCGTAGTCCGGCCAGGCTTCGACCGCGCGTACCCACCAGGCCGACTTCTCGTCGCCAGTCACCTCGCGAGCCATGTACTCGCGGCTGGTTGCGCGGTCCCGCAACTCCACGTGCGGGTTCTTCTTGAGGTTGTAGTACCAGACCGGGTGCCTGGGCGCGCCGCCCAGTGACGCAACGACGGCATAGACGCCATCGTGCTCGACCCGCATCAGAGCTGTCTTGCGGAGCTTGCCGGTCTTCGCCCCAACCGACGTCAACACGATCACGGGCCGGCCGCGAAGGTCGCCCCCCTGCTCGCCGTTGGTGGCCTCGTACAGCTCGGCCTGCTTGCGCGCCCATGCTGCCGTGCTCGGTTCGTATTCGCCGGTGAGTGGCATGTCTTCCGCTCCATCGCTGGCTCGCCCATCCACCCTCGATCATAGAACGTCCGCGGCGTGGCGCCGGCATTCGCCGGCCGCGGCAATTCGGCCCGGGCTGCCCAGGGCCATGGCAATCCAAGCTCACCATATGCGACACTCCCCCGGTGTGGCCGCGAGACGTCACTCGTCGCCGGCCATCGTTAGGAAGCTGGGAATGTCCGCGCATACGTTGGCACGCCGGGTCGCCGTGATGGCAGCTGCCGCCTTGGTAGTGGCCTCCGTGGCGGCCGGCTGCGGCACCCCGAACACGTTTGCCGGTGTCCTCGATTCTGCCCGGCCTTTGGCCCTGCCCACACCCACTCTGGCGCCCACACCCACGCCCACGCCCACGCC
>PMKN01000016.1 GCA_003158675.1 Chloroflexota bacterium
CCTCGACAACCTGATGCTCAACCCTACGCTGACCGACCTGATCGGCGGTATTCAGACAGTCACTCTGGGCGACGAGGAGGCGCGGCGCCGCCGCTCGCAAAAGAGCGTCCTGGAGCGCAAGGCGCCGCCCACGTTCGACGTCATCGTGGAGATCCTCGATCGCGAGAAGGTCACCGTCCACGCGGACGTAGCCGAAACCGTGGACGCGATGCTGCGCGGCGACCCCACCTCGGCCGAGTTGCGCTGGCGCGACGAGGGCGGCGTCCATCGCTCGCAGTCGCGGCCCAAGCCGTCGCCGCGCGAGGCGCTGACGAGCGACCGTTTCGGCAGCGACCGATTCGCGGGCCTCGTGGGCGCCGGGGCCGGGTGGCGGACGGAGCCGGGCTGGCGAGGCGCGGGCTCGTACCACGCCCCGTCGGACTGGCGCGAGATGGATCGGGGAGCGGCGCGCCAGGGGTATAGGCCCGGCGCCGGCGGGGGCTGGCGGACGCCGGTCCGCGGCGCTCGAGAGGTGCGCGACCCGTCCCGCCGCACACGTGGACCGGAAGGGGCGAGCGGCGGCGGCACCCCTGGCCCCTCAGGCGGGTCTGGCGGGGCACCGGACCGGCCTGGCGGCGCGGCCCACGCGGGAACGAGCGCACCCTTCGCCACGGGCCCCGGTGCGCGGATGCTACCCGGGGAGCGGTTCGCGGCGTCGCCGCGCAGCCCGCTCGCGGCGCCCCCCGCGCCGTTCAAGGTCGGAGAGCTAGCGGATCGCGGCCCGATCGAGCGCGGTCCCGTCGAACGCGGTACGCCAGCTCCGCCCGAGCCGCGCGCCCGCGAGCTGCGCGAGCTGGAGCGGCAGCGCTCATGGGCTCAGCAGGCGACCAGGGCCCTCAACGACTACCGTGCCGACGAAGTCGGCGAGGAGCCGCCGGCGGAGGTCGAAACCGGGCGGACGGGAGCTGTCCGGCAGCCGTTCGAGCCGGACGGCCACGACACTGGCGAGGAGCGCGAGGATCTCCAGGACGAGGAGCCGGTCGAAGACGACGAAGCCGTTGCCGACCTGGTTAGAAATGGGGCGGCGAACGGCGCCTCGCAGGAGGACGACGGCAGCCCGGTCCTCCGCGTCCGTGAAGGAGGATCCATTCTGCCGACGCTTCGGGTGTTGCCCCACGGCATCAGCCGCAAGCGCCTGGAGCAGGCTATCAGGGAGCTGCAGCTGCCCGTGATCATCGCCCGCGACCCGGCCGAAGCGGACGTGGCCATGACCCTCAAGAGCGAGTACCGGCAGAAGACCGCGGGCCTGCGCGAGGCCGAGGATCGCGGCCTGCCGATCTATGTCCTCAAGAGCAACACAATCGTCCAGATGCAGGCCAGCCTGACTTCGATCTTCTCGCTCGAGGTCGACCCCCGCGAGGCCGCCCTGCGCGAGACCGAAGAAGCGATCGGTCTGGTGATGCAGCGCATCGAGCCGGTCGAGCTTTCGCCGCAGAATGCCTACATCAGGCGGCTCCAGCATCAGATGGCGGAGCGCGCGAACCTTATCTCCCGCTCTCGGGGGCGCGAGCCCTACCGACGCGTCCGCCTCTACCCCTGAGCCGAACCTACCGCCCGCGGGGCGCGCCGCAGATTGAGGGGCCTTCCGCCTGGCGGCGGCTCGGATAGACTCGTGGAATGCACCTCGACGGCGGCCGCCGACGCGGCTTCTTCCTGACCCTCGAGGGCCCGGAGGGCTCCGGCAAGTCCACCCAGGCTCGACGGTTGGCGGCCACGCTTACCGCAGCCGGCCGGCGCTGCGTCGTCACACGCGAGCCGGGTGGGACGGCCCTTGGCGAGGCGGTCCGCCAGATTCTCCTGCACTCGGTCGAGCTGTCGCCGGTCCCCGCCGCCGACGCGCTGCTCTTCAACGCCGCTCGGGCGCAGCTCGTGGCCGAGGTCATCGAACCCGCCCTTTGGCGCGGCGAGGTCGTGATCTGCGATCGCTTCGCCGACTCCACGCTGGCTTACCAGGGCTACGGGGCCGGCCAGCCTCTCGAAGCCCTGCGGTCGCTCCAGCAACTCGCGGTCGGCGATCTCACTCCGGACCTGACCGTCCTGATCGACGTTCCCGTGGAGGAAGGTCTGGCCCGCAAGGATGGCGGAGAGACCACGCGCTTCGAGGAGCGGGTCGAGGTGGCGTTCCACCGCCGCGTGCGCGAGGGTTTCCTCGCTCTTGCGGCCGCAGATCCGGCCCGCTTCGTCGTAGTGGACGGTCTCCACACGCTCGATCTCGTCGAGGCGGCAGTGTTGCGGGCCGCCGAGCCCAGGCTCGCCGCGTGGGACGAGTTACGGGCCGTGGAGTCCCGGCGCGGGACAACGGTACCGTCGGCACTGGTGAGTGAACCGGATCGCGGTTCGTTGCGAATGAAGAGATGAGGGACCCGGTGGCCGCGCCGCAGCCGCTGGATCCACAGCAGGGCCCGGCGGAGGGCCAATCGGAGGCCGAGTTGATGCGGCAGGTCGCCGCCGGAGAGATCGGCGGACTCGAGACAATCTACGATCGCTACCACGCGATCGCGTACGCGGTCGCCCTTCGCATCACCACCGAAGTCGGGCTGGCCGAGGACGTGGTCCAGGATTCGTTCCTGGGCCTCTGGCGCAACGCCGCCCGATACGCCGAGGACAAGGGCAGCGTCAAAGGCTGGCTGCTGGCCATCGTCCGTCATCGGGCCATCGATTCCATGCGCCGCCGCCGTAACGGCGTTGCCATCGCGGACGAGACCGAAGAGCCGCTTCCGACAGCGCTGACCCTGCCCGATATCTGGCCCGAGGTGGCCGGACGGCTCGACGCCGAGCAGATTCGCCTCGCGCTCCGAATGCTCCCCTTGGCCCAGCGAGAAGCCATCGAGATGGCCTATTTCGATGGTCTGACGCAACGTGAGATCGCGTCCAAGACAGGCGCCCCGCTCGGCACCGTGAAGAGCCGGATGCGACTGGGCCTGGTTTCGATGCGGCGCGAACTGACCGGCTCCGGCGACGATTCCGACGGCATGGGCTCGCCACTTGGGGCTGCGGCGGCCTCCTCGCCGCCTTGGATCGGCCCAAAAGGCGATGGCTGAGATGACTCTCGACTGCGAACTCGTGCGCGATCTGGCCCCGGGCTTCGTCCTGGATGCGCTTGATTCGGCCGAGATGGACGCGGTGCGCGAGCACCTCGCGACCTGCCGTGAGCCGCACCCCGAGCTTCGCGAGCTCGGCGGCGTAGTGGCGTATCTGGGCAGCTCCTTGGCGCCGGAAGAGCCGTCGGCGCGCCTCAAGGAGGCGGTCCTGGCGGCCGCCCGAGCGGACTTGCGCGCCCCGGCGGCGACCCTTGGGACTGTCGCCAACGCTCCTGCAGTCGCCGCTCCCATCTCGTCAGCCGCCTCCGCCGAAGGGGAACCGCGCAGGGTCGTCTCGATCGCTTCCGCCCGGTCCAGTCGGATTCGGCGCGTCGGGACTTGGGCAACTCGCATTGCGGCCGGATTGGCGATCGTGGCCCTCGTCGGGTATGCCTTCGCGCTGCAGGGCGATCTGAATCGCGCTCACACCGCGATCGACAACTCCAACAAGGTCCTCAACGCGATGGCAAATCCGCAGGCCCGCTCCGCCGTCCTCTCTCAGACCGGGAGCCAGGCCGCCGGGAAGGCCGTCCTCCTGCCGAGCGGGCACGTGCTGGTGTATCTGAACGGGCTTCAGCCCACCGCCGCGGATGCGGTCTACATGGTCTGGCTGAGCGTCGACGGCGGTGCCACGACCAAGGCCGGCTCGCTCGCGTTGGACGACCAGGGCAAAGGCTTCGTGGAGATGGACAACGTCCCCCCGTCGAGCTCTCTGTGGGTCATGGTCTGCAGAGAACCGAACGCCGGCGTTGCCAAGCCCACCGGTCCGGTGATCGCGGCCGGAACCATTTATGTCTACGACTTTCCGAGTGAACGCCCGTAGTCTGATCCCCTGGCTTGGCCGGCCGGAATGGGGCCTGGGCCTCGCTCCACGGCTGGATAGCCGGCCTGCGCTGAGCTAATGGCGGCGCCTCCGCCCGCCCCTAGTCGGTTGCGCCAGGCTCCGTCGAGGCCATCTCGGCGACCACTCTCCCGCCGCCGGCCTTGCTGGCCGACTGCGTCGCCCGTTCGGCGACCGCAAGCAGCTCCTCGGGCGTCCGGCCGTCCATTGGGAAGCTAGCGATCCCCGCCGAAACGGTGATGGCGCCGTCCTTCGCCGGCGGCAGTGCGGCAATGCCACGCACCAGCCTCTCCGTCACGATGAGGCCGTCCGGGCCCGGAGCCAGGAGCATGAACTGGTCGCCGGCGTAGCGCGCAACCGTATCGACGAGCCGGACCGATTCGGCGAGGATCTGGGCCACGCGGCGGAGAGCGTCGTCTCCGGCGGCGTTCCCGCCCGTCCGCTGGATCTCCTCGAAGCGGTCGACCTGGAACAGAGCGATCGACAGCGCCGCACCCTGGCGGCCGGCGCGGGCCACTTCCATCTCGAGCAACCGATCGACGGTGCGGCGGTTCGCCAGGCCCGTGAGCTGATCGATGTTGGCGAGGCGGTCGAACCATTCGGCGCGCTCGGAGCCCATCGCGAGAGCCAGCGCTCGCTCCACGGCCACGGCCGCAAGGTCCGCGAACGGCTGCACACCCGCCAGGATCTCGCCGCCGGGAAGCGGCCCCGCGAACCCCAAGGCCATCGTCCCGAGCGATATCTCGATTCCGTCGCGACGCGCGATCAGCGGCACCACGAAGGCGGTCTTAGCGCCGCGAAGCACCGGCACGCGGCCTGCGTCGTCCACTTCCAACGGGTGCCTCGATCGGGCGGCACTGGCAAGCGGATCGTGGCTTGTCGTCGCGTCCTTGACGGTCCCGGCATCCGCAGCGGCGTCAGGGGCAACCCGCAAAGTGACCGCCAGCTCCAACTCGTCGCGGTCCGAGTCGAGGATGTATACCGCCCCGGCGCGGGCCGTGGCGCGTTCGGCGGCCAGACCCAACAATTCGGCCAGAGTGTCGTCGAGGTCGTCGCCGCGCGCGACTGCGGCGGCAGCGGCCGCAAAGAACTCACTTTCGGATCGGGGCTGGTGCGGCGTTTCCTTCGACACGGATGCTCCCCTGCGGCTGGCGGCACGGACCTGCGGCGGCGGACGACCTGTGGCGATTGTAAGGCCGCGTCTCCGCGCGCGCGATGGGGCGCCGCGGCCCGCGACTCGCCTCGCCCGCGCGTGCGCGACGGTTGCCGCCGAGCCTGCGAGTGCACCTATACTCGGGCCGTGAAGCTCGTCGTCGCGGTCGTTCACAACGAGGACGCCAAGGCTCTCATCGATGCCCTGCTCAAGAGCGAGTATCGGGCGACCTGGCTCCACAGCTCCGGCGGCTTCCTCAAGCAGGCGAACGCAACCGTGCTGGTCGGAGCCGAGGAGGCCCAGGTCGAGGAGATTCTGGGCATTGTCCGCGCCAACTGCCATTCGCGCACGCAGACGATGAGTCCGATCCCGCCGATCATGGAGCCGGGCGAATTCTTCCTGCCCTATCCCATCGAGGTCGAGGTGGGCGGCGCGGTCGTCTTCGTCCTTCCGGTCGACCGGTTCGAGCGGATCTAGCTGACAGGCAAGCCGGGGTATCGATGAGCCCATTTCGGCCGGACCTGGTGGACGTCTGGATCTTCCGAGCCGCGGCGCCCGGGCCCGGCGTCGAGATCCTCATGCTGCGCCGTTCACCGGGCCGGATTCTGCCCGGCCTGTGGCAGTGCGTGTCCGGTTCTCTCGAGGCTGGCGAATCGGTGACCGACGGCGCCTTGCGCGAGCTGCGTGAAGAAACGGGTTTCGGAGGCCGCGAGATCGAAGGGTTCTTCGACCTGGACCAGGTGAACCAGTTCCACGAGCCGTCGGTCGGGGCGATCGTGACGGCCGCCATCTTCGCGGTGCGTGTTTCGGACGGGTCCGAGCCCGCTCTCTCCCACGAGCACGACGCGATGCGCTGGGCCGCGCCCGCTCAGGCGTTCGAGCTGGCGGTCTGGCCGGCATACCGCGAGTCGATCCGGCGCATCGAAGAGAACCTTCTGGACGCTGAGCGCGCGATCTGGTTCGAACTTACGCTGGCGGGGGAGCGGGCCCGCCGCTAGCCGCCCGGCGACGAGCCGGCTTCGATCTGGCGCAAACGGCCTCTTCGAACCACACTGAGCCGGGCCGATACCCGTTTCGGCCGGTTGGAGCCTCTTATGTGATGTGAGGGCCATCACGGAACCGCTCGACAGGAACCACGACAACCGGGCCGCGGTAACGCGGCCCTCCAGGGCTGTGCCGGCGGCACCGACTCCGGAGTGGGTCGCGACGCTGCACGTCCACGGTCCGCTGCTCCTGGCTGCGGCCCGGGCTATTACCCGGGACGAGGCCGAAGCTGAAGACCTGGTCCAGATCACTTTCGAGCGGGCGCTTCGTGCGGGGCCGGCGATCCGGGACGCGGGTGCAATTCGCGCCTGGCTCCTGACCGTCCAAACGCGCGAGGCACTGCGGGTTGTTCGGCGGCTGCGTCGAACGCTGCGGCTCGACCCGGAGGTCCACGAGCTGCCTATGGGCGGCCCCGACGCCTCCCAATCGATCGAGCTCGACGAGGCGTTGGGTCGCCTGTCCCGCCCGATCCGAGCCGCCGTGGTCCTCCACCACATGGTCGGACTCTCCGTGCGCGAAACGGCCGATGCCCTCGGCGTCACGGAGAACACGGCGAAGGGCCGGCTCAAGACCGGCCTCGCACGGCTCCGGGAGTTGCTCGATGAAGACTGAAATGCATGGCGGCGCTTCTGCCGACGAGTCAGACGGGAAGCTCGAGGAACGACTCTCCGGGCGCTTCGCGGTCGAGCTAGGCCGCGCCGAACATGATTACCCGGCTCTGCGCGAGAAGGTGCTGGGGTCCGCGCCAGCGGCCCGGGGAAGAGGAGACGGGCGCAGGCCCTGGCCCAAACTGGCTCTGCCGGTGTGGACGGCAGCGTGCCTGGCGGTTGCGGTGCTTGTCATCTCGGGCCTGCTCTCGGGCACGGCGACCGGCCCCACCGTCGCGCCGGGGAGTTCTGGGCCGGGCTCGTCCGGCGTCGCCCTTGCCTCGGACGGCATCCCCGACCAGATCGACGGCCAGCACGTCTACCGCCTGGCCGCGCAGGCCGACTGGCAGAACCTCAGCGGCAGCTTCCTCCTCGGCGCTTACGCGGTGGACAGGCCCATCCCGTGCGCGCCGCCGATGCCGATGTCGTCGGCGAGCGCCCAGCCCCAATCGTCGCTCGAGAACGCCCTCGTGCCTCAGTGCGGCACGGTCGAGCTGGTAGCAAGGGCGCAGGACAACAACGAGTTCTTCTGGAATCTGGCGCCGCGCGGGCTGGATCTCCTGACGGGCTGGCTCGACGGACCCGCGATCGTCATGCGCGTCCATACCCACGATCCCGATGCGTCCGGCTGCTCGCCGGACCAGCAGACCGCGTGCGAAGCCGCGGTCGTGGTCGAGGCGGTCGTCTGGTCGGGGTCGAGTCCGGCGTCGCCAACGCCAACGGGCGCGGCCCTCGCCGCAGACGGCATCCCGGCCCAGATCGGTGGGGAGCACGTGTACCGGTTGAGTGAAGCCTTGCCCAACGGGACCGCCAGCTTCCTGCTCGGCGGGTACCCGGTCAACTACCCGGTCTCATGCCCGGCCTCCTCGCCACAGCCCACGGCCGAGGCGGATCTTGTCGGCCAGTGCGGTTGGACACACCTGGCCTCGAGCGCCGGCCAGAGCCCCGGCTCCGGCCTCTTCACGCTGGCGCCCCGAGGATCGGACTTGCTCACGCCCTGGCTCGGTGGGCCGGCCGTTGTGGTCCGGGTCCACACGCACGATCCGGCCGCCGCCTCATGCTCTGCCGACGCGAAGGCCGCGTGCGAAGGGGCCGTGGTTGTCGAGGCGGTCGTCTGGCCTGTGGTCCCAACCCAGCTCGCCGGCGAGCGCGTCTATCGCGCCGCGGACCAGGATTCGTTCCCCACGTCCGGTAGCTTCCTGCTCGGCGGGCCGTTCACCAAGCCCGCATTCATGCCGCCGTGCCCGATGCCCGCCGACAAGAACGCGGCCGAACAGCAGCTCCTGCCGTACTGCTACCTGCGGACTCTCGACGGCATCCAGATCGCGCCGGAGAGCAACATCGACGCGGCCACCGACGAGATCGTCGTGGCCCGTGTCCACGTCAACGATTCGCAGGCGGCCGAATGCCCCGCCTCGGACCGCGCCCAGTGCCAGGCCTCGGTCGTGGTTGAAGGTGTGGTCTGGCCGACCGCGGGCCCGAGTGAGACCGCAGTCCCGACCCCAAACGCCACCACGCCGAACGTGGCTTCATCGCAGGGCACGGGGCCGGCAACGAGCGCGGGGGACGGGGCGCCCACAACGCTCAACGGCCAGACGGTGTATCGCGCCGCGAACCTGCCGGCCCAGCCGACGTTCCTTCTCGGCGGCAAGCTCGCTCGCGACACGACCTGCGCCGCTCCGGCGACGCCTCTCGCGAAGCCACCGGCCTGCGGTTTCTGGACGCTCGATGGTTTGAAGGTCGGGACGATGGTGGACGTCCCGGGCTCGCTCGATGAATCGCCGATTGTGGCGCAGGTCACGAGCAGTCGAGCGGTCGCCGTCTGCCCGGGCGGCTCCTGCTGGAACCAACTGCTGGTCATCACCGCGATCGTCTGGCCCGACCTGCCGGTCTCGACGCCGCCCGCGCCGCCGAGTCCGCTGGCGCCGGCTCAGGCGAGTCCTTCGACCCCGTCATCGTCCGCGACCGACCAGCTTGGGTCCGACGGCGTGCCTATCACGCTGGCTGGCCAGCCCGTGTACCGGGCGTCGAACCTGCCGGCTGCGCAGACGTTCTTGCTAGGCGGCGACCTGACCCGCGACCCGGCCTGCTACGCACCTTCGCAGACGGCGCCACCGGCAACACTGCCGACCTGCAGCTTCTGGGTGCTCGACGGTATCAAGGTCCGGTCGATGGTGGACCTGCCCGAAACGCTGTTTGGCCAGGCGATCGTCGCCCAGCTCGAGCGCGGCCGCTCGATGGCGGTCTGCCAGGGCGGGTCGTGCACCGCGAACGATCTCGTCATCGAAGCGGTCGTGTGGCCGGCCAGCGACGTGGTTCCGCCACCCCCCGCGCCGTCGCCGACGCCAATGGCGAGCTGATTTCGGGCCGCCTCTCGACCGATGCCCGATGATTAGCGTGCAGCACACGCCGCGCGCCAACGCCGGGAGGAGCCATGTTCGTAACCGTGGTCTACGTCCACGTCAAGCCCGAGAACGTCGCGGACTTCGTCGAGGCGATCCGCCCGAACCACGAGGGCTCGGTTAGGGAGCCGGGCAACCTCCGCTTCGACATCCTGCAGTCGGTCGAGGACCCGACGCGCTTCATCGCCTACGAGGCATACGTCGACGAGGCGTCGGCCAAGGCCCACAAGGAGACGGCGCACTACCTGGCCTGGCGCGACAAGGTCGCCGATTGGATGGTCGAGCCGCGAGCCGGCGTCCGGTACGACGGTCTCTTTCCGGCGGCGCGGGAGGCGGGCCGGTAGCGGATGGAAGGCTTCGAGTACGCGTCCACGCTCCGCCTGCCCGAGCTGTTGGCCGGACCAGGCAAAGTGGCCGAGCTGCCGGCCGTGGTTCGCCGGTTTGGGCGGCGGGTGCTGGTCGTGGTTCGGGAGCCGGGCTTCACCGAGACCGCCGATTGGGCACGGATCGAAGCCAGCCTGTCGGCTGCCGGCCTCGAGTTCGAGGTCGAAGGCGTCGAGGGCGAGCCTTCGCCGGCGCTGGTCGATTCGATCGTGGATCGAGTCCGCGGCCGGAAGCACCGGGAGTCCGGCGGGCTCGGGGCCGGGAACGGGCCCGTGGAGGTCGTCGTCGGCATCGGCGGCGGCAGCGTGCTCGACACCGCCAAGGCGGTCGCCGGCCTTCTGATCCCGGGCAACTCCGTGATGGACCACCTCGAGGGGATCGCGCCGGGGCTCCCGTACCAGGGTCCCGCGGTCCCGTTCGTGGCCGTCCCCACCACCGCCGGCACGGGCAGCGAGGCGACCAAGAACGCGGTTCTGAGCGTCCGTGGAGCGGGCGGGTTCAAGCGCTCCTTCCGCGACGAGGCTCTCATCGCCCGCGTCGCGATCGTGGACCCGGAGCTGCTGCGGAGTTGCGGGCCGGAGCTGATCGCCGCCAACGGGATGGACGCACTGACTCAGCTTCTCGAGTCCTACCTCTCGACTCGGGCCAATCCGGTGGCGGACGAGCTGGCCCTGCGAGGCCTTGCCGCGGCTCGCGACGGGCTGCTCGCCTGGCATGGGATGGCGGTCGCGGGATTGGGCGGTGCCGCAGCCGACGGGGCGCGCGCCGCGATGGCAACGGCCTCGCTCTGCTCGGGGATCTGCCTGGCCCAGACGGGACTTGGGGCCGTGCACGGCGTGGCATCGCCGCTTGGCGCGCTATTCCCGATTCCGCATGGCGTGGCCTGCGGGGCGACGCTGGTCGCCGCCACTCGCGTCAACATTGCCGCGCTGGAGGAGCGCGAGCCGCAAAGCGCCGCGCTGGCAAGGTATGCCGAGGTCGGCCGGATTCTCGCGGGCAGCGTGGCCGCTTCGCCTGCGAGCGACCGCGAGGCGCGGGCGGCGCTGGTCCGGCTGCTGGCAGACTGGCGGGTCCGTCTCGCCGTTCCACGGCTCTCGGCCTACGGCATCGCCGCGGCCGACATCCCGGCCATCGTCGCCGACTCGCGCGGCAGCAGCATGAAGACCAACCCGGTCGTGCTCACCGACGACGAGATCGCCGCGATCTTGCTGGACTCGCTCTAGGCTTTCGCGGCGTCGCGGCAGCCGCGCCCGCAACCCGGTCCTATCCGAACGCCGGCAGGACCTCGGCGGCCAGGTATTCGAGGACCTCGATGCGGGCCAGCCCCGGCAGGTCCGAGACGACGATGTAGTTGACGCCCGCGTCGATCAGGCGGCCGTAAGTGTCGATGACCTGCTGCGGGCCGCCGATCACGGCGTGAGTCCTGTATTCCGCCAGCGACTGGTCGCGCCGGTATCGCCTGGTCATCTCGTCCGGGTCCTCGCCCGCCCGCAAGAGAGTGGTCTCGACGTTCGACGACCGGATGATCGAGTCCGGGTCGCGGCCCAGCTCCTCACAGTGAGCCCTGATCACGTCGAACTTGTGGGCGTACCAGGACATGTCGTCGAGATGGCCGCCGAAGTTGGTGGCGTCGCCGTATTGCGCCGCGAGCCGGAGCGTTATCTTCTCGCCGCCGCCGCCGATCCAGATGGGCGGGTGCGGCTTCTGGACGCCTTTCGGCTCGTTGATGGCGCCGGAGATCTTGTAGTACTCGCCTTCGAACGAGGCGTACGGCGCGGTCCACATGGCGCGGATCACCTGCAGCGCCTCGCGCAGCATTCGCAGCCGCTCGCCCGGCGTGGGCGGGAACTGGTACCCATAGGCGAGGTACTCGTGCTCGTACCAGCCGGCCCCGATCCCGAAGTCGAGTCGCCCGTGGCTCAGCACGTCTACCGTCGATGCCATCTTCGCGAGCAACGCCGGGTTGCGGTAGCTGTTGCACGTGACCATCTGGCCGAGCCGGATGCTGCTGGTGTCCCGGGCCAGAGCGGCTGTCGCCGTCCAGCACTCGAAGGTCGTCTCGAGGACCGGCTTGAAGTAGGTGTGGAAGTGGTCGAACAGCCAGATCGAGTCGAAGCCCAGGCGTTCTGCCGTCTGGGCCACGCGGCTCATGGTTTCGTACTGCTCGATCGGATCCTCGATGTCCACCAGGTCGAGGATCCAGCCCTGGGGGACGAACAGACCGAACCGAACCGGTGCCATCTCGATCTCCGACTGCGGCGATTGGCTACACGATACTCGGCTCCAAGAGACTCGCGGCCTGGCTGCGGGGCGGCTGTGAGGTCTGGCGGCCGCCCTCGCCGCGGAGTAACCTGCCCATGCCAATCGAATAGAGCCGCTCGGATCAGGGAAGCCGGTGCAAGACCGGCGCTGTCGCGCAACTGTGAGCGAGGAGCGGCTGGCCAGAGCCAAGGTCTGCCCGGAGACGGGCGGCCGAGGCGAGCCACGGGGCAACGCCCCGGAAGGCGGCCAGCAGCGTAGCCATCGGCGATGCCGGTGGCTCACGATCCGCAAGCCAGGAGACCTGACCGGACGGCGCAAGTCACCCACCTGCGCGGATCGGATGGGAGGCCTCCGGCGGCGAGGTCCCTCCGGCAGGTGGCGCTGCCGCCGGAGGAACAATGCGCAGACACGTTGTCGCCAGCGCGCTACTGGCGAGTCTCCTCACCGC
This sequence comes from Chloroflexota bacterium, assembly GCA_003158675.1. Taxonomy (GTDB): domain Bacteria; phylum Chloroflexota; class Limnocylindria; order Limnocylindrales; family CSP1-4; genus Fen-1039. The sequence goes on from PMKN01000016.1 coordinate 12,301, forward strand.
CCCGCTGACCCTGGCGGCGCTCGAGCCGGCGGCGCCTCTCCCCATCTTGGCAGCCGAGCCCACGGATTCGGAGCGGGCGACGGCCGCACTCCAGTACCTCTGGGCCGCGCAACGGCCGGACGGATCGCTCGACGGATCCATCGGCGAGACGGCCGACTTCGTGATTGGGGCGGCCGCCGCGGGCTACGATCCGGCCACTCTGCAGAGCTGCGCGGGCACGGCCACCGCTTTGGACTACCTCGCGACGGCGTCCGACGGGGCGAGTGGCGACCCGGCGAAGACCGGCAAGGCGGTTCTCGCGGTGGTCGCGGCCGGCGGGAATCCGGCCAACTTCGTCGGGCGCGATCTCATGGCCAGGCTGGCGGCGCTCTACCACTCGGACACCGGCGCTTACGGTAACGGCTCCACATTCGGCCAATCGTTCGCGGTTCTGGCGGTCGTGGCCACTGGCGGTCCCGTGCCAGCGGCGGCGGCCGCGGCACTGAAGGCGCAGCAGGATCCAGACGGCAGCTGGAGCTTCGGGACGGCGCCCGTGGCTGCGGGACAGGGTGACACGAACTCGACGGCGATCGCGCTCATGGCTCTCGACGCGGCGGGCGACCACTCGGCGGACACGGCGGGACTGGCCTATCTGCACTCGCAGCAACTTGCCGACGGTGGTTTCCCTTACCAGAACGACTCGACTTTCGGTCCGCCTGCGAGTGACCCGGACTCCGACGCCATCGTTCTCCAGGCTCTGGTCGCTGCCGGCCAGGACCCCGAAGGTTCGAGCTGGCTGCAGGGAGCTGACTCGGTACTGACACAGCTGCGATCGAGCCAGGTTGCTGGCGGCGGCTTCGCGTACCCAGGTTCGGGGCCCAACGCATTCACGACGAGCGAGGTCCCTGCGGCGCTGGTCCGAATTTCCTACGCCGTGGCAGTCCAGCCCACGACCGGCCGAAGCCTGCCGCCGATCGAATGCCCGGCGGCCAGCCCGAGTCCGGCGGACAGCCCGAGTCCGGCGGACAGCCCGAGTCCGACATCGATGCTCGCGCCGACCCCGAAGCCCACCGTTCGGCCGACTGCTCGACCCACGGTCCGACCGACGGTCCGACCCACGGTCCGGCCGACCGAGGCTCCGATCGCCTCTCCGACGGCCAGCCCGACCGATTCGATGCCGCCGACCGAGCCGACCGCATCTCTCCAGGCGACCGACCAACCGACCCCGACTGGGACGCCTGCGACGTCGATGGAAGTCGCCGGCGTTACGTCCATTCCAGGCGAGCTGAACTCGGGCCCGGCCAATTCCTCGCCGGGGCCGCTCCTGTACGGCGGGGCGGCAGCGCTAGGGCTGGTCGTGGTGTTGGGCGGCGGCTGGCTCTATCTCCGCCGGCCGTGGGAACGGTGATGCGACGCCGCGCGCTGTTCCTGCCCGCCGCCCTCCTGGCGGCGCTCGCTTCGGTCGCGCCGGTGGCGCCGACCGTGCCCGCCTGCGCCGCCGCGGGTTCAAACCATGCGGCCCTGGTCGTCGAGCACGGCGACGGCTCGGTGGTGACCCGTTGCGTCGCCTTCGCCGCCGACGCCATCTCGGGCGAAGAGCTGCTCAACGTGTCCGGAGTGGCGTGGTCGAGCCAGACGTTCGGCGGCTTCGGCGATGCCGTATGCGCCCTGGACACCGAGCCGGCTCACTACGTCGATTGCCCCGGCAAGGACAGATATTGGGCCGTCTTCGTAGCTCGGGGCGGTGGGGCGTGGCAGCTCGCCAGCGTGGGCATATCGACGCTGATGCTGCACGGCGGCGACGCGGCGGGATTCCGCTACGTGCCCGCTTCGGGGGTTCCGGATGCGCCGGTATCGCCGGTGGGGGTCTGCGCCGCCGCGCCGGCACAAACCCCACGCCAATCCGTGGCCGCCAGCGCCGCAACGGCGAACGCCGCAACGGCGAGCACCGCAACGGCGCCGCCGATTGCCCTGCGGACGCCGGTCGCCGCGAACCCTACGTCGGCCGCGGCAGCCGCCACCGCCGCGCTCGCCTTGTCGCCGGTGACGGACTCGATCGTGGCCGCCACCGCCCCACCCGGGCCCCGGGTGCCAGCTCCATCTCCATCCGGGGACCCTGATCCCGGCCTACTTCTGGCCGCCGGCGTCGGCGGAGGACTCGCCGGACTGGCGGTCCTTCGGTTCCTCTCCGGCCGTCGTTCGCGCCGGTGAGCAGGCCGTCGGTGCAAGAGTCATTGGCGCCCAGAGGTGGAACTCTCGCCCCTCGGGCATGGGTCGTCTGGTCGCTCGCCGCGGTCACCGTCGCCCTCGTCAGCGACAACCCGGTCTATCGCGGACTGGTCGCGCTCGTGGCCCTCAACGTTCTGCTCGTGTCGCTGCCGCCGGGTCGGCGCCTCGGCACCCTGGGTGTCACCGTCCTGGTGGCAGCGGCCCTCGCCGCGCTGATCAACGTGCTCGCCAGCCATACGGGAGCCAATGCGCTGGTCCGCCTGCCCGCCGGCTTGCCGCTCGTGGGTGGGCCCCTGACGCTCGAATCGTTGGCTTTCGGCGGCGCGCTCGGACTCGGGCTCGTTGCGGCACTGTTGGCGGTGGCTCCGCTTGCGCTCGTTCTGGAGCCGCATGACGTCGTCGACGCCATGCCCGCCTCGCTGGAGCGGACCGGCGTTGCGGTCGCCACCTCGCTCAACCTGGTCTCCGGCTTCGGGCGGACCTTCACCGAAGTCCGCGATGCCCAGCGAATGCGCGGCTGGAAGCCGGGTGGGCTGAGGTCCTGGAACGAGGTCCTCGTACCCACGGTGCTGACGGCCATCGAGGATTCGGTCCGGCTGGCGGAGGCGATGGAGGCTCGGGCGTTCGGGGCCGGGCGGCGCACCAGCTACGCGGCGCCGAGCTTCCGGCGGCTGGACGCCGTCGTGGTGGTGGCGGCGCTTTCAGCCGCGGCCTTGTTCGTGGGCCTGCGCCTCGCCGGCGCGCCGATGGACTGGTATCCGTACCCGACCCTCTCGCTGCCGCCGGTCCACCCGCTCCTGGTCGTCGGCTGTCTGGGTCTGGCGTTGCCGGCGGTCGTCGGGCGGCCGGAATGAGCGTCGCGGTGGCCCGCCTGGCCGGCGTCTCCTACTGGTATCCGGACCAGGACGAGCCCTCGCTGCGCGCGGTCGACTTGGAGATCGAGCCCGGACTGACGCTGGTGGCCGGCGATTCGGGCGGTGGCAAGTCCACTCTGCTGCGGCTCTTCAGCGGCCTCGTGCCGCAGTTCCACGGCGGGCGCATCTCTGGCCGGGCGGAGGTTGCGGGCCTGGACCCGTTGCGGACGCCAATCGCGCGGCTCGCCCAGCGTGTGGGCCTCGTGTTCCAGGACGTCGAAACGCAGTCGGTCTACGGCACGGTCGAGCGCGAGATCGCATTCGGCCTGGAGAACCTGGGTGTGGCCCGCGCGGAGATGCACGACCGCGTGGACGAGGCGATGGCTTCGCTCGGGATCGAAGGCCTGCGCAGCCGGCGCCTCTCGACCCTCTCCGGCGGGGAGCGCCAGCGGGTGCAGCTGGCCTCGGTCCTCGTCCTCCGGCCGGCGCTCGTCGCCCTGGACGAGCCCACTTCCCAGCTCGATCCGTGGGGCGCCGCCGCGGTTCTGGCGGCCTGCCGCGGCCTCGCGGACGAAGGACGCGCGGTTGTCGTCGCCGAGCATCGCCTCGAGATGGTGGCGCCGGCCGCCGACCGAACGCTGACTGTGGATCACGGCCAGGTCATGGCCGGGGTCGCGGGCGGGGTTGCGGGCGCGTCGAATCGTCCGCACGTGAGGATGCCGCGGACGCGCACCTCGTCCGACGACACCGCGTGGGAGCTAAGCGGCGTAGCCGCGGGCCATGTGCGCGGCCGCACTCAGGAGCCGGTGCTCAGCGACATCTTCCTGGCAGGCGGCCGCGGCGAGGTCGTGGCGCTGCTCGGCCCCAACGGCTCCGGCAAGACGACGCTGCTGCGGACGCTGGCGGGGTTGCTCCCTCCGCTCGCGGGCGCGGTGCGGCGGCCCGCCGGCCGCACCGCATATCTGCCGCAGAACCCCGGCGCGCTGCTCCACCTGCCCACGGTCCGAGACGAAGTTGCCCTGACTCTCCGCCGCACCGGCAGCCGCGAGGCGCCCGCCAAGATGCTCGACGCCTTCGGCCTTACCCGACTCTCAGATCGCTACCCGCGCGACCTGAGTTCGGGGGAGCGGCAACGAGCCGCGCTGGCGGCAGCTCTTGCCGGCTCGCCCACCCTGGTCCTGCTGGACGAACCGACCCGCGGCATGGATGCGGCCGCGCGTCGGTCGCTGGCCGCGGCGGTCCAGACCCTCACGGCGGGCGGCGCGGCTGTCGTCCTGGCCACACACGACACGGACCTGGCGGCCACGCTCGCCGATCGAACGGTCGAACTGCGCGCCGGTCGTGCCGCGGAGCGGGCCGAAACCCCAGCCGCCGGATCTCGTCGATGAGCGTCGCGGCCATCTCGTTGGCCGGAGTAGTGCTCTTCGTGTGGCCCTTCCTGGGCCTCGGCCTGCCGCCGGAGGTGCCCGCCCTGGCGGTCACGCTCGGCGCCGTGGCGTCGCTGGCGCTGTTGGAGACCGGTACGAGGCGCCTCGATTCGGGCCGGCTCGCTCTGCTCGCGGCGCTGGCCGCAATCGATGCCGCGCTCCGATTGGCCCTGGTGAACGGCGTGGCCGGCTTCAGCCCGATCTTCTTCCTGGTCATGTGCGCCGGTTACGAGTTCGGGGCCTCGTACGGGTTCCTCGTCGGCGCCTTCTCGTTGCTGGTCTCGGGCCTCGTCACGGGCGGGATCGGGCCCTGGCTTCCTTACGAGACGTTCGCGGTTGGCTGGGTCGGCGCCTCGGCCGGCCTCACCGGTTCGGTCGTGCGCCGCTTCGGGCGCGGTCGCCCCCTCGATCACGGCCGCCGAATCGGGGCGCCGGGCATGCCGCCAGGCAGGCTGGACCTGGCCGTCCTCGTCGTCGTGGCGATCGTGACGGGCTTCGCGTACGGCGCTCTCATGGACATCTGGGGTTGGGTGGCCTTCGCTCGAGGCGTCGAGAACATCGGCTGGATCCCCGGCCTTTCGGCCGCCGACTCGCTGGCCCAATTCGGCCGCTACTACGTCGTGACCTCGTTTGGATGGGATGCCTTTCGCGCAGTGGGCGACGCGCTGGCCGTGGTCGCCCTGGGTACGCCGGTGCTCATGGCCCTGAGCCGGCTTCGGGCCCGTCTCGGCTACGAGATCCTGGACTGAGGGGCGCCTGGAGCGACCTGGGCACCGCCGTCCCCCGCAGCGCCCAAACGAGCATCGGCTACCGGCATCGTCAGACGCCGGGCCAGAACCAGCCATAGGGCCAGCAGCCCGTACAGCCCCGACGACTGGAGCAGCGTGACCAGCGCCGGCAGCGCCGTCTTCGGCGGCGGCGACATCCACAACACGGTCCACACCGCGGCGGTCCCGAGCCAGAACGCCAACAGCGCCAGATCGGTTCGTCCCAGGCTGCGTAGGCGCAGGTCGACTGCGTCGAACGCCAGCAGCAGCCCAAAGGCCGGCAGCACCAGCGCCCCGTTCCAGAAGCTGTTCTTCGGCGCCCCGATCACGCCCGCCACCAGCGCCAATGCCAGGCCCAGCGCCAGGCCCCGTCTCGTGGTCAGACGATCGCGGGCCCGCCACAACAGCGCGAGCGTCACCAGGCCGAAGGCCAGCGTCGCCGCAAGCATAGGCAGGCGCGGGTCGAAAGCGTGCTCGAAAGGCGGCAAGGTGCGGTCTGACGGGTTGACGAGCCGGGTCACGAAGCCGTTGAGCGACTGGTTCGTGAAGTACGAGTCCGGTTCCAGGATCTTGGCAAAGCTGCCACTGTCCTGAGCCGCCCACGGTGCCAGGAGCGTTGCTGCCACGACGGCGCCGAGTGCCCCGGCGGCGGTCCCAACCGCTGCGCCCCACCGCCGCCCGACTGTCAGCGGCACGACGACAACGCCCGGGAACAGCTTGACAATCGCCGCTAGGCCAATCAGAACGCCGCCAAACGTCCGCCGTCCGGGACCGACCGCGCCGATCGCCAGGACCAGGCCGCCGGCCATCAGCGGCAAGAGGAGCAGGTTCGACTGGCCGTTCGCGACCGTGCCGAAGATCGGTGGGTACGAGCCGGCGGCGAGAGCCAGCCCAAGACGACGTCGCGCCAGCGCTGGCTCCCAGCCGTGAGCCCAGCCGATCCAGAGGGCCACGGTCAGCCCGAACGCCGCCACCGACAGGCCCAGGAACAACTCCAGGCTGAGTGCGAACGGCAGCATGGCAAACGGGACCATGAAGATCGCGAACGGCAGCGGATACGAATAGCCCGTGCCGACGAGAAAGGCCATCTGCTCGGACCGGGCGAGATCGCGCATGGCCTGTACGTCGTAGGGCGACTGCCCGTCCAGAAGCATCTTGCCGGCGAGCCAGAAGTGGTGGAAGTCGTTGAAGCTGCCGTAGAGGCTGGTCCAGACCCACTGGATCACCGGCACGAGCATCGCTGCGATTGCCAGCAGCACGACATCGCGCCGGTGCGCCGTCACGGCCGAGAGTGCCTCCGAGCCGCGGACCCGCCTCACGCTTCCCCTCCAGGATTGGCTCAAACAAGGACGGAGCCTAGCACAGCCGGCAGGCGCCTCGATCATGCCGCCACGTGAGCGCACCGCCCATCGACGTGACCGGGACGAGGAACCTCGAGCGCACCGGTACACAGCCCGACGCCCTCCCGGAGGGAGATCGGGAGGGCGTCATGGAGCGGGGAGAGGTGGATGGGACGCGGCGCGGAGGAGGCCGAGGTCCGTGTCCCGTATGCGTATTTGTGGCATCGGATCCTTTAGGAATCCTGAAGACGGCCGAACGGCATGGCCGATATTGGGCCAGTCCCGGCTCGCCGTGCCAGGCGGCGCCTCGGCCGCGAGCCGGCGTCGCAGCGCGCCAGACAGCAGCATTCGGCATCTTGCCTGTAGAGTTTCCTGCGGCAACCGCCATCATCCAGCACCAAGGAACGTCCCCGTGGCCCTGCCGCTTCGCTCCCTGACGCCAGCTCCGCCGGACCCGATCCTCGGCTTGACCGAGACCTTCCGTGCGGACCCACGCCCCGACAAGGTCAACCTCGCGGTCGGCGTCTACGTCGACGATGCCGGCGTCACGCCGGTCATCCCGTCCGTGCTGGAAGCCGAGCGCCGCCTGCTCGAGAAGGCCGGCTCGAAAGGCTACCTCCCGATCGATGGGCGCCCTGGCTACAAGAAGGCAGTCCGGGACCTGATCTTCGGAGCCGACCACGAGATCGTCGTGAGCGGCCGATCCGCCACCACGCAGACCCCGGGCGGAACCGGCGCCCTGCGCGTGGCCGCGGACTTCCTGCTCCAGACCGGCTCGTCGAAGACGATCTGGCTGAGCGAGCCCACCTGGCCGAATCACCCCCAGCTATTCTCGCTGGCGGGGTTCGCGCTGCGGACGTATCCGTATCTGGACTCGTCAGGTCGCGGCGTGGACGTCGTGAGGATGCTGGCCGCGCTCCGCTCGGCGACTACGGGTGACGTGGTCCTGCTCCACGGCTCCTGCCACAACCCGAGCGGCGTGGACCCGGACGCGGAGGCCTGGGCGGCCATCGCCGAGGTCATCACCGAGCGCGAGCTGGTACCCGTGGTCGACTTCGCCTACCAGGGTTTCGGCTTCGGCTTGCGAGAAGACGCCGACTGGCTGGCTGGCCTGGCCTGCCCCGGCGCCGAGTTCCTGATCTGCTCGAGCTTCTCGAAGAACTTCGCCCTCTACAACGAGCGCGTCGGTGCGCTGACCGTCGTCGCGGCCGATGCCGCACGCGCCGCCTCGGCTCTGAGCCACCTCAAGATCGCGATCCGGTCCAACTACTCGAACCCGCCGGCGCACGGCGGCGATATCGTGGAGACGATCCTCACCGACCCGGTCCTGCGGGCCCAGTGGGAACTTGATCTGGCCGGCATGCGCAACCGCATCCTCGGCAATCGGGCGGCGCTCGTGAAGGCTCTGGTGGCGGCCGGAGTTCCGGGCAACTGGGACCCGATCCAGCGCCAGCGCGGCATGTTCGCTCTGCTCGGGCTTTCGGCCGACCAGGTGGCGCGCCTGCGAGACGACTTCGCGGTCTACGTCGTCGGCAAGGGCCGGATCAATGTCGCGGGGCTCACGCCCTCGAACATCGATCACGTCGTAGCCGCGGTCAAGGCGGTCATAGAGGGCTGACGGTCTGCCGCCATTTCGGCTGCCTCGTCGGAGAACGTTCCTGTGGTCCGCGACGTCAGTCGGAATGGAGGGCTGATGAAGGCCCCACGAGGCGATGACCGAGCGGAAGATGGGCAGGCTGTGGCCGCGGACATTGCGGTGGAACGGGGACGGGTCGACGCCGCCAGCGAGTTCTCGCGGCTGGCCGATCGCTACCTCGACACCGCCTATCGGCTGGCCAGTGTCATCCTGGGTGATCCGACCGAGGCCGAGGACGCCGCTCATGACGCGGCGGTCCTGGCCTGGCGGCGGTTCGGGACCCTTCGAGATCCGGCGCGCTTCGAGCAATGGTTCTGCCGTATCGTCGTCAATGTCTGCCGCGACCGGCTGCGGCACCGGCGGCGCCATCCGGTCGTCGAGCTTTCTTCCGAGGAGGACGAGCGGGCCGACCTACAGACGTCCGACAGATCCGGCCAGCTACTGGCGCGCGACGCCCTCGACCGGGCCTTCGTCCGCCTCGAGCCCGATCACCAGATCGTGGTCGCGCTCCGCTTCTACCGGGATCTGACTGTGGACGAAATCGCCCGCCGCCTCGAAATCCCGGCCGGAACCGTGAAATCGAGGCTCCACCACGCTCTGCGCCGCCTTCGCACGGAGATGGAACGCCAGGGTTGGCGCGAGGAGGCCTCCGATGAGGCGTGATCGGGCCTCGGGGGAGCCGCCGGAGAGCGACCTGCGCGAATGGCTGCGGGCCCGGGATGCCGGTCCGGCCCCGGACCGGCTCCGGATGCGCGTGGCGCACGTCACCCGGGATGCGCCGCCGCGACGGTCTACGTGGGCGCTCCTCCGACCCGTCTCCGCGCTCGCTGTGACGGCCGCCGGCACGGTCGCCGTGACGGTCTTGATCCTCATTGCCGCCACGACGCGCGGCCCGGCCGGCCCGCTCGCCGGTGGCCTGGCCCAGAGCGCCGGCCCGACCCCGACCTCTTCGACCGACACGCTCGGCCTCATGCCCATCGGCCCTTGGCCCCGCACCGGTCCCGTCCTGGCGCTGCCGATCGACGGGCTGCCGTTCGCGTTGCTGGTCGCCCTGCCGTTCGTTGCTGCGCTCCTGCTGATCATCTATCTCGCCTGGCGCTCCTTCGCCGACGCGCATCTTTCGATCGTTCAGGAAGGATTCTGGGCCCGCCTCTGGCAGATACGACCTCCCGGCGTCTGGGCCAGTCGCGTGGCAGTGGTGCTGGTGGCGGCGGCCCTGGTCGTCGTCGGCTGCGACCTGGTCCAGTTCGGCCAGGCCAATCCCCTGACCTACGGCAACCTCGAGAGCTCGGATGCGGTTCGCACGCTCGGCTCCAGGATGGGCGTGGGTGGCGGCGAGACATACATGTCATTCGTCCCGGGTGGCCAGCTGAGCATCATGCTGGACCTGTCGAACCAGGGCGAGCTCCCGTTGACGGTAACCTCGTTCGACGCGGCCCTATTCGGCGAGCAACCTGCCGCGACGTTCATCTCGTCTGTCGAACTGCGCCTACCGCAGGGGGCGACGATGGGCGGCGCCGGCCCCGACGACTACTACTCCGAAGCCTTCCACCCCTTCGAGATACCGCCCCAGGGATCCTCTTCGATGCTCATGGTCCTGCATCTCAAAGACTGCCCCGCGGTGGCGCCGGGCCCGACTCCCGGCCCTGATCCCTTCTCTGTCCACGGCTACCTGCCCACTACTGGTTACGTCACCATCGGGACGCTGCCGTTCCGCTACAGCGTGCTGGGCACCGAACGACAGACGGATCTTCTCCTGAACGACTCACTTGGGTTGGTGTTCGGCTCGGACGTGGTGACCTGCTGATGCCCGAATTCGTCGTCGATGCGATTCTGGCCGGGGTGGCGATCGTGGTGGCTATCGCCATCGGGCTGGTCATACTCGACGCCGTGGCGCTGACCCGAGAGGATCTTCGGGCGCAGGCCGTGGCGCCGCGCCCCATGCTGAGCCGGGCGGCCAGGCTGCGCCGGCTGGCTGTCGTTGCCGTCGTCGTGGCGATCGTGGCGGCCGCGGGGGCGGGCTTTCAGGTAATCGAAGGCGATTCGCTCCTGGCCTCCGGACCGGCCGACGGTTCGGGTTCTCTGTATCTCGGCACCGCGCCGACGACCTACCGCGGCCCGGACGACCTCGTCTTCGCGGCGGTGCCGGGCGGCGACATCCAGGTGAAGTTCAGCCTCGTGAATACGGGCGCCTTCCCGCTGACGGTCACCACGATGAACGAACCTCTCAATGGCAGCTCGGTGTGGGAGGCGGACGGCTATTTCGCTTCGGGATCGGTTGCGCCCGCAGGTCAGCCGAGCGACGGCGCGACCCATCGCTTCGAGATCCCGCCCCACGCAACCGTGCCGGTCGTCGCGCACCTCCACCTCAGGAAGTGCCGCCCCTCGACCTCGGAGACCGGGGCGACTCCCTCGACTCCCACTCCCGCAGGAACGCCTTCGGCGTGGGCGGCTGTGACGGCCGAAGCAGGTGGGTTCATGTCCTTCGGCAGCCTCTCGATCGCCTATGAGATGCTCGGGATGACGCACACTTCCACTGTTGCGCTGCCCGCCAATCTGGTCATGATCGACGCGAATTCGGTTCTCTGCCCCAGCGCCGCAGGCTCCCCGCCGACGAACTACCCGTAGCCAATTGAACCGGCCCCTCGGTTTCGGCGTCTGGGGGACGTTCACGATCCGCCGCAAACAGGGGTGCTCGACAATGTCTCAGAACTACCGCCCGGTCAGCTCGCTGGCACGCTGGGTTGGGACCACAGGCGCGGTTCTCATGCTGGCTGCCGGGTGTGTCACGGCCGGTGGCAACGCCAGCCCCACCGGTGCCTCCGGCGCGCCGACGCCCCCGGCGCCGACGCCGAGTGGATCGCCCTCGCCGAGCGCCCCCTCATCGGCGAGCGGCTTCTACCTGCGGGCCTGGCAGACTCAGGCCCTGGCGCCGCAGTACACCTTCAGCTTGCTGCCGATCGCCACCATCTCGGATGGCCAGTTCATCGACGGCGTCGTCGCTGTTCCGGCCATCTACCCCGGGCCGCTGTGGATCGGGCTGTCGGCTCAGCCGATCTCCGCGGCCGGCATCGACGCCATCGTGGCCGAGGCGCGCAAGGATGGACTTCTCGGCGCGAAGTCCGACTTCAGCGGCGCCCCGATGCCAGGCTCGATTACGGGCCATCTGCAGCTGGTCGTCGATGGTACGACCTACGACCTGACAGGCTCGCCGGACGCGGCAACAGGGACCGGTGCCTCGCCGGCTCCGGGAACGGCGGGCGCATTCGCCGCCTTCTGGCAGAGACTCACCGGGCTGGGCATGTGGCTGGCCGATGATCTCGGGCCGTCGGCTCCGTACGAGCCCGACCGCCTGGCCGTTCTGGCCATCCCACCGGCCGATGCCACCAGCGGCATCACGCCCAATGAAGTGCCGTGGCCGCTGGCGACGCCGTTCTCGAAGTTCGGGACCGCCATGGGCAACGAGACCTCCCGGTGCGCGGTCGTTGCGGGCGCCGATCTCGCTCTGCTCGAACCGCTCGTCAAGCAGTCCAACCAGCTGACCCGCTTCGTCGACAGCGCGAAAGTCAAGGACACGCTGACGGTCCGGGCTATGGTTCCGGGCGAGCCCGATCCGTGCGCGTAGCCGCTCAGTAGCGCCGCCGGGCCCATGCGGGAAGGGCCGAAAGGGTATTGCGTCGTCGCCAGGGCCGGTCGATGCTGGCCGCATGAGACAGCTGCCGCGATCGGTCAAGAGCCTTCGTCCGAGCGGGATCGTGCAGGTCCAGCAGTCCGGCGCCGATCTGCTGGAGAGGCCTCTGCTGAACAAGGACACCGGGTTCGACGAGGCGGAGCGTGACATCTTCGGCCTGCGCGGCCTGCTGCCGTCGCGTGTGGCCACGATCGACGAACAGGTCTGCCTGGAACTCGAGCACATCCGCCGCAAGAGCGACGACCTGGAGCGGTTCATCGGTCTGTCGTCTCTGCAGGACCGCAACGAGACGCTCTTCTATCGGGTGCTCCTCGAGAACCTCGAAGAGTTCATGCCGATCGTCTACACGCCCACGGTCGGTCGGGCGTGCCAGAGCTTCAGCCACATCCTGCGGCGGCCACGCGGGTTGTGGATCACGCCCGCGGACCGCGATCGGATCCCGGATCTGCTGCGCAACGCCCGGCCCGATTCATTCGCGAGCGGCGTGGGGGTCGATGACGTTCGCCTGATCGTCGCCACTGACAACGAGCGCATTCTCGGCCTGGGCGATCAGGGCGCGGGCGGCATGGGCATCCCCGTCGGCAAGCTCTCCCTGTACACCGCCGGCGCGGGCATCTACCCCTCACACACCTTGCCCGTCTCACTCGACGTCGGCACGGACAACGAGGATCTCCTGGCCGATCCGGCGTACGTGGGCTATCGCCAGCGCCGACTCAGAGGGGCCGAGTACGACGACTTCCTGGAGGCCTTCGTCGCGGCCATTCTCGACGTCTGTCCGCGGGCGATCTTGCAGTGGGAGGACTTCAAGCAGCACAACGCGATCCGGATCCTGGACCGCTACAGGCACCGCATCACCAGCTTCAACGACGACATCCAGGGCACAGGCGCAGTGGTCCTGGCCGGGATCCTGGCCGCTGTCCGGGCCGTCGGCCGGCCACTTGCCGAGCAGCGTTTCGTTTTCCTGGGTGCAGGTGCCGCCGGCACCGGCATTGCGCGGCTCGTTCGCGCGGCGTTGATGGCGGACGGCCTGGACGCAGCCAGTGCCAAACGAGCGATCGTCACCGTCGACACGAAAGGTCTCGTGTTCGCAGACCGAGACCCGCTCGACGACGACAAACGCGAGTTCGCGCTGTCGGGCGAGGAATTGGCCTCGTACGGATTCGCCGCGCTGAGGCCGGCGGCTCGACTCGATCTGGCGGCGGTCGTCGCCGCCGTCAAGCCGACGATGCTCATCGGCACAAGCGGCGTGCCTGGGGCCTTCACGGAAGTCGCGATCCGCGAAATGGCCGCCCATGCCGAACGGCCGGTCGTCTTCCCGCTCTCGAACCCCACGGCCAAGACCGAGGCGGTTCCGGCCGACATTCTGGCCTGGACAGACGGCCGTGCCCTCATCGCCACCGGCAGCCCGTTCGAGTCGGTGAATGTTGGCGGCACGGACCACGTGATCGGCCAGGCCAACAACGTCTTCATCTTCCCCGGTATGGGTCTTGGGGCGATCGTCGCGGAGGCCCGCGAGATCACCGACGAGATGTTCCTCCTCGCGGCCCGAACTCTGGCCGGCATGGTCAGCCCGGAGCGGCTCGCGGTGGGCGCCTTGTATCCGGCCGTCTCGGAACTGCGCCAGGTCTCTCGCGAGATTGCCGCCAAGGTCGTCTGCCAGAGCCGCGATTGCGGTGTGGGGCGGCTCTATCGCGACGACGAAGTCTTCGACGCGGTGGATTCGGCCATGTGGTACCCGGACTACCTGCCGTATCGGCCGGCATCCTAGAAGTCCGGACGGCTCTCGCCAGAGGGCAAGCTGGGAATTCGCGGTTACGAGGGCAGTACCTACGGCTGGATGCAGCTACGGCGGAAGACCGTCAAGTTGGCGTCGCCAAGCGCCGAAACCTTGGATACGTTCGGAAACCGACCTATCCCGTTCTGTCTCGGCACGAACTGCCGAGATCGACTTACTGGACGGGCGCGAAGGAGACGACTGTGGCCGTTGGCCTGTTCGACCCAGTGGCAGGGAGCACCGGAATCGTCGTATCCCGAAAGCGTCCCGGTCACTTCGTCGCGCTGACCGAGGACGGTCGGATCGACGCGGTGCTCGCCCAGGGCGGCATCAAGCTCGCTGCGGCGCTGGAGAAGCGCGCCGCGATCGGCGTCAGCAACGCGCAACAGGGTTCCAACGACCTGTCCGTGTCCCTCGTGCCGGCACCGAGCGTGAAGACCGTCGACCCTTACGACATCTCAATCGTCATGCCGGCCGAAGACGGAGAGCCTGTGGTCAGCGAGGCGGACCGCGACGCCTGGTCCAGGTTCCGGGTCGCATACGACGTGACCCTGGAAGCCACACCTTTCAAAGTGTCTGGCGTGCTGCTGCTGCTTCCGTCGCAGGACCCGTACTCCCTAACAGAGCGCGGCACCGAGCTATTCGTGCCGGTCTTCTCGCCGACCGTCCAGGCTAACGGAGTCACGCTCCGAGACACGCCGCGCGACGCTGTCCTCGTCAACCGCTCGCACATGCGCAGGGTCAGCGCGACGGCGCGGCGCTAGTTCGCCCCGACAACCGGCCACGGGCCGCCGCAACGCGAGTTCGACCGCCAGACGGCGCGACCCTGGACCAGTCGCGCCGTCTGCTCGTCCGTAGGGCAGGATCGGTCGCAAGTGAGAGAATGCCGGCAACGGCCTCCAGGTTGATACGTGCGCCCGCTGGGGGCCTCGCTAAGTGGCTGATCGCCCGGAGAGGTCGAGATGCTCGTCGGCGTGCCCCGCGAGATCAAGGACAACGAGTTCCGTGTAGGCCTGACGCCGAGCGCCGTGCGGGAGCTGACGTCGCACGGCCACCACGTCATCGTCCAGGCTGGCGCCGGCGAGGTGATCGACCTCGACGATGAGCGCTACCGAGCCGCCGGCGGCGAGATCGTCACGACCGCAGACGAGGTCTACGGTCGCGCCGAGCTGGTGGTCAAGGTGAAGGAGCCGCAGCCGTCGGAGATTTCGATGCTGCGAGAGGACCAGGTCCTGTTCACGTACCTGCACCTGGCTCCCGATGCGAGCCAGACTCAGGGCCTGTTGAAGGCGGGCTGCGTGGCGATCGCATACGAGACGGTCACCGACGAGCGGGGCGGGCTGCCGCTGCTCGCCCCGATGAGCGAGGTCGCGGGCCGGATGTCGATCCAGGCGGGCGCCCATGCCCTGGAGAAGGAGGCGGGCGGGCGGGGAGTGTTGTTGGGTGGCGTCCCCGGCGTACCACCGGCCAAGGTCGTGGTTCTGGGCGGCGGGGTCGTCGGCATGAACGCCCTCCGCATGGCCCTCGGCCTGGAGGCCGACGTGACCGTTATCGACCGCTCGTTGCCGCGGCTCAAGGAGCTCGATCTGGCATTCGCGCCAGCACTCAAGACGCGATACGCCACCGTGGACGTAATCGAGGAGAGCGTGCTGGCCGCCGATCTGGTAATCGGCGCCGTTCTCCTCCCCGGCGGCACGGCTCCTCGGTTGGTCACACGCGAAATGGTCCGGGCCATGAAGCGCGGCTCTGTGGTTGTGGATGTCTCGATCGATCAGGGCGGTTGCTTCGAGACGTCGCGGCCCACGACCCACTCCCATCCGACGTACGTCGTGGATGGCGTGGTCCACTATTGCGTGACGAACATGCCGGGCGCTGTGGCCAGGACCTCGACGTTCGCCCTGAACAACGCCACCTTGCCCTTCACACTGGCGCTGGCGGACAAGGGCTGGCGCAACGCCATCGCCGACGATTGCCACCTGCGGGATGGCCTCAACGTCTGCTGCGGTCACGTCACCTACCGGGCCGTCGCCGATGCGCACGGCCTCGAATACACGACGCCGGAAACGCTCCTGGGGATCTGATACCGATGCGGTTCGATCTGTACCTGGAGTCGGGGCCGCAGCACAAGCGAACTTGGGTTTCCGTGCCCGGCTTGCCAGGGACCGTGGCCTTCGGTCCGACAAGCGAGCAGGCGATCGAGAATACCCGCGCGGCGATCAGCGACCGGATCGACTTCCTGCGCCGACACGGCGACGACCAGCCGAACCCCGAGCCCATCGAGCTCCACGTCGCGGAGCACGTCATCGAGCGCAAGGTCCTCGGCTTTGGACAGCAAGTCTTCGCCACGGATCGTGAGCCGCTTACCGCGGAGGAAACCGCCCGCCAGCTGCAATGGTCGGAGTGGTCGAGGCAGGAGCTCGTCGCCGCCGCGAGAGCCCAGCACCTGACCCTGACCGAACCCCCGGCCACCGGCGGCCGGTCCGCGGCGGCGATCCTCTCGCACGTCGCCGGAGCGGAGTGGGCCTACATCAACTCGACGCTGGGCACGCTGCCTGGCGCTTCGGCCGCCCTGGCGGCGATAGAAGGATCAGGCGCCGATCCCTGGGCGGCACTTGCCGCCGAGCGGGATGTCGTGATGAGCCGTCTCCGAGCCATGACCCCGGAGGAGCGAACCCGACTCGTCGAGCGCGAGGGCAAGCCGCCTCGCACGGCCCGCCGCATGCTGAGGCGGATGCTCGAGCACGAATGGGAGCACGTTCTGGAGTTGCGGGCGCGACTTTAGAGCGTGGTCCTCCGGGTCCAGAGTCGCAGGCCCCTGCTGGGGCGGCTCGCTAGGAAACGCCCAGGACGACCCGAGCGATCTCCGGATCGACCTCGTCCGCGAGCATCGCCGCCAGCCGGTCGGCGGCGCGCTGTGCCAGCGGAGTGCCCCACGTGAAGCGCGAGTTGACCGAGGCGAGATCGTAATCGTCCAGCCGAGACTGGCTGAACCTGGCGCGATGGCGTTCGCAGGCTTTCGCCGTCAAATCGGCCTCGTTTTCGATGCCGAAACCGGTGATGTAGTGGTCGCCGATCTTGGCCACGACTTCGGTGGGGCCTGTGCCGTTGGCGTAGAAGCCTACGGTCTGCACGGCATCACGGCCGAGCCAGGTGGCTATTGCGGCCACCAGGACAGCTGACGCCTTGGCTTCGCGCCACCCGTCGCCGCGGATGATCTGGGCGATGGTCCGGCCGATGTTGGCCGCTTCCTCCGAGACGAGGACCGCCATGATCTCGCGGTTCAACGAAACAACCGGTTGGCTCGGGCCTTTGCCGGATGGTCCATTCTGTCGCTGACGATCTACTTGTTCCACAGGTTCACTCTTGGTTTTCTGGGCCGTATGCGCGTTCACCTTAGACGAGCCTGCTGGCCCGTCAAGTGCAGTCTTCCGGTTCACTCTGACGGTACTTTTGGGTTTGTGCCAGTGGGTCTCCGGTCAGATGCGAACGGTGCCGAACCGCACTTCACGGAGCCTGGCCGATCCTACTCACCCGCAGCCGCCTACCCTCCTTGCGGGTGCAGGCCGCAAGAATCTGAATTGTAACGCGTGGCGAACTAGCCGGCAGCCCCAAATGCCTCCGCCACGACGAGCTGCGCTTGGCTGAGAATCCGCTCCAGATGCCCTTCGCCCAGGAAGCTCTCGGCGTAGATCTTGTACGCGGCCTCGGTCCCGGAAGGGCGCGCCGCGAACCAGCCGTGTTCCGTGGCGACTTTGACCCCGCCGATCGGTGCGTCGTTGCCAGGCGCGCGCGTCAGGACCGAGATCACCCGCTCGCCGGCGATCTCGGAGGCGCTTATGTGCTCCGGTGACAGCCTCGCCAGGATGGCCTTCTGTTCAGGTGTGGCCGGAGCGTCTATCCGCCGGTAGGCGGGCGCCCCGAACCTGGCGGTCAGCTGGCCATATGACACCGCAGGATTCTGGCCCGTCTTGGCCGTCAGCTCCGCCGCGAGCAGACACGCGATCAGCCCGTCCTTGTCGGTGGTCCAGACGGTTCCGGCACGGCGCAGGAACGACGCCCCGGCGCTCTCCTCGCCGCCGAAGCCGAGCGTGCCATCGACGAGCCCGTCCACGAACCACTTGAAACCGACGGGCACCTCGAGGAGCCTGCGGGGCAACTCCGCGGCGACCCGATCCAACATGCTGGTGGAGACGAGCGTCTTGCCCACGGCGACATCGGGGCGCCAGTCGCGGTGGCGGTACAGGTAGGCGACCGCGGCCGAGAGGAAGTGGTTGGGATTCATCAGGCCCGCGGCCCCCGAAACGATGCCGTGGCGATCCGCATCCGCGTCGTTGGCAAAGGCCACGTCGAAGCGGTCCTTGAGGGCCACCAACCGGGCCATCGCATAGGGCGACGACGGATCCATTCGAATCCGGCCGTCCCAGTCGACGGTCATGAAGCCGAACTGCGGATCCACTATCTCGTTGGTGACGGTGAGATCCAGGTGGTAGAGGTCGCGGATCGCGGCCCAGTAGTCCACGCTCGCGCCGCCCAGCGGATCCACGCCGAGCTTCAGGCCGGAGGCCCGGATGGCGTCCATGTCCACTACGTTGACCAGATCCGCCACGTAGGTGGTGGTGAAGTCGTAGCGGCCGGCCGAGACGATGGCCTGCTCGAAGGGAACGCGACTCACGCCCTTGAGGTGGACGCGCAGCAGCTCGTTGGCGTCGCTTTGAATGGCGCCGGTCACGTCCGTGTCGGCCGGGCCCCCGTTGGGTGGGTTGTACTTGAACCCGCCGTCCTCGGGCGGGTTGTGCGATGGCGTGACGACGATGCCGTCGGCCAGGCCGTCGGTTCGGTTTCGGTTGTAGGTCAGAATGGCGTGCGAGATCGCCGGGGTGGGAGTGAGTCCGTCGCCGCTGTCGACCAGAACCGAGACGCCGTTGGCGACGAGAACTTCCAGCGCAGTTCGGGTAGCCGGCTTGGAGAGGGCGTGGCTGTCCCTGCCGATGAAGAGCGGCCCGCTGATCCCTCGGCCCTTTCGATAGCGGCAGATTGCCTCTGTTGTGGCAAGGATGTGGTCTTCGTTGAACGAGCCGTTCAGAGAGGACCCGCGATGCCCGGAAGTCCCGAAGGCGACCGCCTGTGTCGGAACGTTGGGATCCGGGTGGATGTCGTAGTAGGCGTCTATCAGCCGATCGACATCGACCAGCATGGCCGCCTCTGCCGGCTTGCCTGCTCGCTCGCTAACTGCCACGGCCGTTGGGCCTCCTGCTTCCAGATCTCTCGTCTGCCGAATGATGCCGTGCCGGAGTCCGCGTGACCAGACCGAAGCGGCACTGGTGTCCGCGGGCGTTCAACGATCAGTAGTGGAGCGTGATCGTCGACGCCTTCGCGGCTTCGCCCAGCAGTGGCATTTCCCAGGCTAACTCGATCGTGCGCAGCATCGAGTAATGGGTGGCCGTGCCGGTGAAGCGGGATCCCGGCGTCATGCCCGGGCTGGCGATGACGGTGGCGATATGGCCGCCGCCGACGGGGTCGCCGCCGCCCCTCTCGTCCCAGGTGATGAAGAGAAGTGAGTCGGCGAAGGCCGGGCTGGCGGTGATCTTCGGCACGAATGCTCTGAGGAAGTCGTCTCCGGCCCTCGTTGAGCTGCTGTGCATGTCGTTGATCTGGTTGGGGATGATCATCTCGAAGTCGGCTGCGGCGGGGTCAAAGCCGGCCAGTTTGGTGATGTTGGCGCAGCGGGCAGGGTTGCCGCTGATCGAGGCATAGCTGATCGCGGGGTTGTGCTTGCGGGCGTACTGACCGGCAGCCCCCGGTCCGTCGACGACTTTGGATCCGAGCGAGCCACCGAAGCAACTGCCGGGGTAGCCCTGGGCATACACGTGCCAGGACCGCCCCGACGCTTCGATCTGGTCGAAGAGATTCGGGACGTTGAGCCGGTAGGACCCATCGGAATGCGTACCCTGCAGACCGCCGGACGTGAGGGCGATGTAGTTGGGCTCCGAGGGATGCGCCTCCGCGTACATCTGAGTGGCCATGCCGTACCGAGCGATCATGGAGTTGAGGTACGGCGCCGCCTTCGAGCCGACGATGCTGCGGTAGTCCTTGTTCTCCATGATGATCACGTAGATGTGGCGGAAGTCCGGCAGGCCCGAGCCCGGCGTGGGGGAGGCGGTGGGCGTCGGCGAGGCGGTCGCGGCAGGAGTGGCGCTGGGCAGGTCCGTCGGGAGACCGGTTGCAGGGGCGGCAATCTCGACCGTGGCGGACGAGTTCGGGTTCGAGGGGGCGCTCGGCGAGCCGGTCGCGTTGCCGCCGCAGCCCGCGACGATGGCCGAGAGCGCCAGCGCCCTCGCCGCCGTGCAGAGCACCGGACCGGGCCGTGTGAACATGAGCCGCATGAACATGCCCCGATTCTGGCCCTTCCGCCGAAATCCGTCGATGGCGGGGCGGCCCGGCTCGGGCAGCGAGTCGTCGGCAAACACGGCCCGTCGGCAAAAAGAGTGGCCGCAGGACCAGCCTGCGGCCACTGACAACGACTGGAGAGAAGAATCTACTCGGCGGCTCCGACGACAGGCCCGGCGGCTCGGCTCGAAAGCCCGCTGTTTGCGTGCTGCTCGGCGTGGAAGTGGGCCCGCAACGGCTTCTCCTTGAGCGCCAGGACGGCGACAAGAGAGAGCGCTGCCGCGATGACGCCGATCCAGACCGAGTCGGCGATCGCGATCGAGAACGCCTGGTGGAAGCCGGCCGCGTACGCGGCCTGTAACTGAGCAGGCACCTGGGAGAGGATGCCGCCCGCCGGCGAACTGCCGACGGCGGTCAACGATCCAAGGTCGAACCCGGCGGGAGCCTGAGCCGGCGGCTGCGCCTGGACCGGCGTCCCGGCCGGCAGTGCCTTCACGATCGAGTCGCGGAGCAGGCCCCAGGTCAGGTTGTCGCGGAACAGCGTGAACGCCACCGTCAGTCCGACCGAAGTGCCGATCTGGCGGAAGAGCGTCAGGTCGCTCGTCGCGGTCCCGAGCCGGGCCGGCGGGACGTCGTTCTGGACGATGAGAGTGAAGATGGCCATGGTTGGACCGACGCCGAGGCCGGCGATCAGCATCCAGGACCACAGGACCAGGTTCGGGGTGTCGGCCCGGAGGTTCACGAAGAGACCCAGGCCGATGATCATCAGGATCATGGCGACGGCCAGGAGGTACTTGTATCGCCCGGTCCGGCTGACGATCTGC
>PMKN01000003.1 GCA_003158675.1 Chloroflexota bacterium
CTTGACGGGTGGGTCGTAGTGGTACCTCCTCCCATCGGCCATGGTCTCGACCTCATAAGTCTTGCTGCGGCCGCGGAGGGTCAAGAACGCCGGAATGCGGTTGAACAGATAGAAGGCGAAGGGCAATCCCAGGATGGACAACGCCAGCGCGTAGGCGACTACGATCACGATCGCGGTCAGCTACCAGCCGACGAGTACGAACCAGACTGCCCGAGCAAGAAAGCCCGGTCCCTGCCGCGTGCCGACGACCATCTGTGTCGGCCGGGCGTTGACATCCGTTGGGACGGTTGCCGGCGGGACGACAGCCTGCTCGGGTGTTGCCTGTGTTTCGACGGCTGGCTCGGGCTCCGCCTCTTTGGCGACAGGTAGCGCCGGTTCCACCTCTGGCCGGGCCTGGTTCATGTCAGACATCGCTCCGGACCTCCCACTGCCAACTGGGCCTACTGGCGCTGCCGCTGCGACAACACAGAAGCCGGCCACGGGGCGCGGCGAAATATCGCCGCAGACTCTTCGGCCAACTGCTGCGACCGACTCTAGGCTGGACCTTGCACCAGCCACGAGGATGAAAACCCGTCGACCGGCTTAAGGCGAGGTGGGTACTGGCTGTGGCCCGGGAACCACAAGTTGATCACGCCCACAGGGGAACACCAAGGACGTTCTGGTGGCTGCATTCAGCGTGGCGAGCGTTCTCGGTGTGGCGATGACTGCGTGGTGGCAGGCACGGCGGGCTCGTCTAGAGCGTGAACGTCAGGATCAGCTACTTCATAGCTGCAGCGTAGCTGAACCGTGTCCGGTCGTCCCGATCGGCGTTGGCTGGTCACCCTCCAGCAACATCTGCGGGACCTCACGAAACTCCATACCGCCCCCCTGGCCGGAGCTGGTGAAGACCCACACGAGGTCGTACCGCTGATCGGGCCAGATCTGGGGCACCCGCGACGGATCCTCGGCGAGCATGTTCGCGATCGACGGGATCAGCTGGTGCTCCCAGGCGATCAGGACCACGCCATCAATCGTCCGAATCGCGTCGACGAGTTCGCCGACCTCCTCCTTCGTGAAGCGCGAGTCAACATCCAGGCCGAGTCGCTTACTGAGGGGCAGGAGTGTTTCACGCGGTCTCTCGCTGCTCCCACTCCCGATCTGGGAAGCGAACAGATGGGTTGGGGTCGGGAGCTTCGGATCGCGGCCATCTGATGGGGTGGGCACGAACAGCCCGACGAGTGCGCCGGCGCGCTGCCAGCCCTGCGGGGTTAGCGACTCCGGGTCGGGCGCTCCGTCGATNNTCTTATCGAGCGGGCCCATGTCCCAGAGTACCAATCCCATAGCGGCCGCCTACGAGGGAGCTCGGATCGGCTTGGCGTTGGGCATCGGTGTCCGGTGGCTCTCCGGGCCGCTCCTTGAGCACGATCTTAGCCGGTAACTCCGCCGACCCTAACACCGCCTCCTCCGTGTCAGACTAAACGGAGGAGGATTGACTTTGCCCCTCTTCGGCCCGCCAAACGTCGATAGGCTCATTGCCAAGAAAGACGTCTCAGGGTTGATCGATGCCCTGGAATACCCGGTGCCCTGGCGGGTACGCCGGGACGCTGCTATGGCCCTCGGTGCGATGGGCGGGGCGGACGCCGTCGAGGCCCTCATTGCCGCGCTTGGGGACGACCATGCGAGCGTGCGTCTGGCAGCCACAGAAGCTCTCGGGAGGATCGGCGATCGGGGTGCGGTCGAGCACCTGATCGGCGTTATCGGAAGCGGAAGCCGTGCGGTTGAAATCCGCAAGGCGGCGGCCGATTCTCTTGGTCAGATCGGTGACCCGCGCGCAGTTGACTCGCTCCTCGCCTGTCTGAAAGACGCGAGCTGGAGCGTCCGCCGAGCCGCAGCTGAGGCTTTGGGCCGGATCGGTGACCCGCGAGCCGTCGAGCCCCTCAAAGTCGGGTCCGGAGACAGCGACGCCAACGTGCGCCGAGCCTCTCTCGAAGCCCTCGCGGCGTTGGGATGGCGGCCGAAGGGCTTGCTCAATGAGTCGCCCGGAGCGGCCACTGTCTCGGATCGAGACTAATCGACGCTCGGTCGCGACACGGTTGCACTGGGCGATCTCGATATCGACGCGAACCCGCGAAGGCTGCGACTCGCTACCGAATACCTGTTGCTTGGCTCGCGCGCGCGATCGCGTGAGGCCCTATTCAAGCCATGGGGTCGGGTAACGGCTGTGCTCCGTGGCGTGACCGGCCTGCCAGAAGACGTGCGATGCTCACGAAGCCCCGCTCGGAACGCTAGCTGTCTAGCCGACTATCGTGGTCACGATGAGACCCACGGCGGCTGCGCCCATCACGATCGTCGTCGTCCACCCGATGACATTCAATAGGCGCCCGTTGGTCCGCTCGCCCATAGCCGCACGATGCTCCTCGGACCGCTTGCCGTCTGCCCGAATATCGTCGTCAAGATCAGGCCGACGTCCGCCAAGCCCATGGTTATCGTCGTGACCCAACCGACGGAGCGAACGCCCGCGGCCGAGGTCTCGCCTCTTGCTGACGAGCGGCCGCTACTCGGTGGCCTTGCCGTCGAAATGTTCGGGCGCGGCGGCGGCGTCTGCCTTCGTCCGACTCACGAAGCCTCGGCTGTCACCTTCCCCAAAGCCGGTAACCTGAAGGCCCCTCTGCGACTTGTCTACGCGATCTCCGAGGCCCGGGCGCGGGCTGTACAAGGCGTTGTGCCCGCTGCGGTTGGACTCTCGAGCGTGGTCGATGCGGCTCCCGCCGACCATTCGTCTGCGGTGCTACAGCTCCGGGACCGAGGCGAGACTGCCCATCACTCTCACGCGACGGTGACCGGCAGACTAGAGTTGGGGCACATGAGAGCAGGTCCGCCACCATTCAGCGACACCGAATTCGTCGCCGCATTCCCTGAAATCCAGATAGTGCTGCCGGAGCTTGGCTGGGGGTCGTTCAAGGTCGCGTATCGCGTCACAACTCGGGGCGGTCAACTATAGGCAGCGGGCGCAGCCGCCTAATGCCCGGCTGCCAACCGATGACGCCAGAATCCGATCCTATGGCGTCGAGGGAGGTAGAGAATGACCGCTGAAAAAGATGAGGCCATCGAGCCAGAGCGCGATGCGCCCGAGGAGCCCTACGTGCATCGGGGTCGGCCGAAGGACCCCGGGGCTCGGGCGATCGCGAGGGAAAACCCATTCCGACGTGGCCTGGGGATCCTCGGGCCGGGGCTGATCAGCGGCGCGGCCGACGACGATCCAAGTGGCATCGGGACCTATGCCCAGGCGGGCGCTGCGTTCGGCTTTGCGACGCTCTGGCTAACGGTCCTCACGCTGCCCTTCATGATCGCCGTGCAGTTCCTCTGCGCGCGGATCGCGCTGGTCTCAGGTCGTGGCTTGGCGGGCACGATCCGGCGTCACTTCCCCCGCCCGCTGCTCTATGGAGCCGTCGTCGGGTTGGTGGTCGTGAATGTGATCACGGCCGGGGCCGACATCGGTGCGATGGCGGGGGCCATCAGTCTGTTTGCTCCGATCCTATCTCCGGTCCTCATCGTCGGGATCACCGTCGCCCTGCTCATACTCCAGGTCGTCGCGCGCTATGACCAGATCGCCCGGGTTTTCAAGTGGCTCGCCCTGACGCTGCTCGCCTACGTGGTGGCGGCCGTGCTCGCTCATCCCGATGCCGCGGCTGTCCTGCGCGGCAGTTTGCTCCCGACGATCAGCTTGGACCCCGCGTACATCGCCATCGTGATCGCCGTCCTGGGCACGACGATCAACCCGTACCTCTTCTTCTGGCAGGCCGGGGCTGAGGTGGAGGACCAGATGGCCAAGGGACGCTATCGGTTGTGGCAGCGCCAAGGAGCCACCGACAAGGAGCTGCGATATCGCGCCTGGGACGTCGGGGTCGGCATGTTCTTCTCGCAGTTCGTGGCGTTCTTCATCATCGTCGCGACGGGTGCCACGCTCCACGCTGCGGGCAAGACCCACATCGGATCAGCAGCCGATGCGGCGCAGGCCCTGACGCCGCTGGTTGGTCCCGCGGCCACGCTCCTCTTCAGCATCGGGATCATCGGCACCGGCGTCCTGGCCGTTCCCGTCCTGACCGCTTCGTCGGCCTACGCTCTCTCTGAGACCTTCGATTGGCCATACGGCCTCAACGCATCGCCGGCCCGGGCGCCCCTGTTCTACGGCACCATTGTCCTGGGGATGGTCGCCGCCATGGGTTTCAACTTCCTGGGGATCAACCCGATTTCGGCGCTCGTCCTAGCCTCGGTGGTCTCGGGTCTGCTGACGCCACCGATCCTGGTGCTGCTGATGCTAATCGCCAACAACCGGGCGATCATGGGCGAGCGCACGAATGGCCGGGTGATGAACGTCATGGGCTGGGGCATGACCGCGATCATGGCCATCGGAGCCATTGCCCTCATCGTCACGACGCTGGTTCCGCATTAACAGCCGGAACGCGCTCCAGGCTCAACCGGCCTTGGTCTCGGCGGGCACTCGCGCGCGGCGAGAGACGAAGTCAAAGGCCCGTAACGGGAGCTACGGGCGCCTCGCCTCGTGCTCGGCAACGACCTCGTCGTGCTTGTTCTTCTCGTCGACCGCCTCGACGCCGGCGCCTACCGCCGCACCCGACGTCGCGCCGAGGGTGCCTCCCACGACGGCTCCGACGGGCCCGGCGACGATAGCGCCGACGACAGCCCCGCCGACCCCACCTGCGACGAACCCCTTGGCCTGCTCATCGCCTCTGGGTGGATGGTTTGGCAGCTGCTCACTCTTCGTGGTCTGGTGGGCACCCGCCGCGTCCTCGGTCATGGGTTTTCTCCTGTCGTAGATGGCGCCGGTAGCGCTCCATGCTACTTCCGTGCGCTCAAGTGGGCGGCTGCCTCACGCTCCAGTACGGCCAGACGTGTGTAGTAGTCCGGGAACTCATTGAGGTGGGCGAGCGCGATCTTCCCGGTGAGATTCCAATCGTCCCCGGTGACATTCGTCTCAGGACTTATGAGCCCATGCTCGAGCTCGACATCCAGCCCCATCCGGAACTGCTCGAGGTCGCACTTCAGCGCCTTGAAGTCGATCCCGAGTTCAGTCGCGACGGCGAGCGCCTCTTCGCGGGTGAACGATTTCTTGACGGCCATTTCAGATGCCCTCTGCGGTAGTAGCCACGGATGGTCGGCCTCAGCGACGACGGTAGAAGCCGAACCCGCCGCCGAAAAGGAGGATGAGAATCACGATGATGAGTAGGAGTTCCATAGGGGACCTTCTTTCAGTTTCAGCCGGCTCGCCTTCAACCGAGGCCGCGAGGATGGGGACCCGTCTCAGCAGTTCCCATCGCTAACTCCTTACGGATGATCCCGCGACTTGAAGGGGCCAGTACGGTATTGCCCGGGGTATCAGACGATGAACGACAGGAAGCCNNAAGCAGATGCAGGCCACGAGGATCAACATCGACTTAGGGTTGCTGAACCTGTTGTTGCGTTCCATCGGGGTCTCCTCCATTGGGACCTGGTCCGCTCGGCCAACACGGGCAGCGTCGGCACCAAGTCCGCCCTTAGCCTGACCGATCCTGAGCACCGCCCATGAGGATGAAGACCCTCAGGCCTGCCCGAAATCGTGGCGACGAAGCGGAGCCCAGCCGGCTTCCCTCGATAGCCCGGGCCGACTCCCCGCACTACCGGCGCGTTGATCTCGACGCTTCGGGGGTGATCTTGGTGGGCCACGAGGTGGTCACCATCAGCGCACCGAGGCGTGTCCCCGGCGGCGTGCTACTTCGCCTAACGGCCTGCTACTTGAAGTGAAGGTCGAGGCCTATAAGGACCAGCGGCCATGCAAGCACGGCGAGGATCGCCGAGAGGATCGGCATCACTTGTTTGAGATTCGTGAAGTACGCGTGACCCGACGCCACGATCACGCCAATGATGATGTAGATGATGCCGGCGATGGACGACAGCGAATCGGATCCCATGTCCACCGCCTTACCTGTCTGCTGGTCGGGTCCCGGAGGGCTCTAGATCGTCCCTGGATACCCGCAGGACAAGAGTACCGCCGCGGTTGCTCGCGTCTAGCCGTTCGCAGCCGGTTTGCGAGGCGGGCGGCCCTTGTCGGCGACGAAGGGGTCAGGCCGACAACTTGCCTCGACTTCGGGCGAGCGGGAGGGTTCTCATCCTCTCGTCCGTAGCCAGATCCAGCATACCGTCAATGAAAGCAGTGGCCGGAGTGTCTCCCGGCGGTGGACCAGGTACCGACCAGGCCTCGCAGTCGGCCGAGAATCGGCTGGCGCCAAGAAAGAAGGACTTCCGTGGATATCCCCAATATGACACTTCTAGCCTGGGTGGTCGTCGGCGCGATCGCCGGCTTCGTAGCCAGTGAAATCATGGGTACCCGAGAGGGCCTGTTGATGATGGTCGTCCTCGGAATCGTGGGCGCCGTCGTCGGCGGATGGGTTGCCTCAGATCTCCTCAAGATCGCCGACGTGACCGGCATCAACTTGACGAGCATCGTCGTTGCGGTGGTCGGGGCTCTCATCGTCATCGTCGTGTGGGACAGCATTGGCGGTCGGCATCGCGCCTTCGGCCGCCGCTAATCCCCGACGGCGCTTTCGGGTGCTATTGCGCTTTCGGGGGCGCCCCTCGTTCGGAAACATCCAGCAGGATCGGCCCTAGACGGCGGGCCGATCCTGCTCCTCCTCGAAGTCGAGGCCTGAAGAAGGCAGCAAGGTTCCACACGTGTCCGATCTTTGGCATCCAGGAATTCAGAGAGTCCTCGAAGTCGCCTCTCGCAAGGGAGTAGCTCTCGACGTTAGGTATGTGACTGCCTCGAGGCACACTCCCGAGGAGGGAGCCACGGCGCTCGGGGCCGACCCCGGACAGATCGTGAAGTCGCTCGTATTCGTGGCGCCCCGTCCCAAGGGCCGGCTGCTGCCGATCGTCTGCCTCGTCTCGGGGCGCAACCAGGTTGACCTGGGCTCCCTCGCCGCAGTCACAGGCGAGGTCGAGATTCGCCTAGCTACTGCCATGGAAGTGAGCGACCTGACCGGCTACTCCATCGCCGGTGTACCGCCGTTCGGATACGACCGCGACGTGCGGATCGTGATGGACCAGGATCTGGCTCGGTACCAGTGGGTTTGGGCTGCCGCTGGAATCGATACGGCCGTCTTCCGAGTCGCGCCACGAGTACTGCAAACGCTGTCCAATGCGGTCGTGTCCCCGGTGTCTGCGGCGAGCTGGATTCGCGCCGGCTCCGCGTCCCAGCTCGAGCCGCGGCTCCAGGTCGCGACCGGCTTCAGCTTGTAAGCACACTCCCGCGGCTCGCAGGTCAGGTAGGTTCCGATCGGATCGACCTCGTGCAAGCCGGAGCGGCGTAGCGCACACCACACCAGGGCCGCGAGTTCCGGGCGATGTCGATGCGGGCAACCTTCGCGCCACGCTGGCGACCAAGGCGTTTCTTGTTCCGGTTCGTTCGTCGTGACCACCTGAACCTAGACCACGCTCACCGGGCGCTCAATTGCCGCATCGGCCCGGAACTCGCGGTCGACCAGGACGCGGATGACGAAGTCGAATCTCCAGACCAGCGCCATCAAACGAAGGAGCCGATCCAGGTGGAACGAGCAGTTGCGCCTCGGCAGTGCCATTGTCCAGTTGTGCCGAATCGACGTTGACCGACGCGACGACCCCTTCGATGCCGTTAGAGGCATTTGTACGGCGGTGAAGCTCG
The DNA here is from genome assembly GCA_003158675.1 of Chloroflexota bacterium. Taxonomy (GTDB): domain Bacteria; phylum Chloroflexota; class Limnocylindria; order Limnocylindrales; family CSP1-4; genus Fen-1039. Next base: position 7,694 of record PMKN01000003.1, read on the forward strand.
ATCCCGGCGCCCTGGCCCGATGGCGCCGATGGCCAGGCAACACTTACCGCGATCTCGGAACCAACTGGTGCCGGCAGAGCTGACGACACGCTGATCGTGCTCTCGCCCCTCGCGCAGAACCCCGATTTGCTTGGCGCCGGTGTCGGCAAACAGGGCGGCGTCGGTCTGGAGGCCATCGTGCCGATCGGCGATGCGACGGCCATGAAGTGGTCCGAACCCATAGGGATATCCCAGCGGACCTCGATCGCCCAGGCAATGATCGATTCGCCGAGATGCGCCGAAGGCGGGCCGAGCGGGGGGCCGGAATTGCGAAGTCTGCTTCGAAGGTTTGACCAGGCGAGAGAACGGCCGGGATCGCTGGATCGAAAAAGGAGTCTTCGGAGAAGAGCCTGCCCTGGGCCTCGACCCATCGCTCTGTCCGAGTGGTGCGACCGCCGTCGGAATGCTCTGCGGATCGGCGGACTTCGTCCAGACGAAGACCGACCAGCCTCACGTGATGAGGTCGCGCTGGAGTTGAACGACTACCTCATATTGGATACTGCGGTTGATCGCCTGGGGCCTTGGCGTCTACTGGTTAACCCTCGGGCCGGCCAGACGCCGCCGACGCTAAGGGCGCACTATTCGCAGAGTTGTGTCAATTGGACCGCTCAACCCTTCTGCGACGGGTCCCGCCACCAATCGTCGCCGTCTTCAAAAGCGGCGGCGGCCATCCCCTCGCGCAATCCTTCTGGCACGACAGTCAACTCCTTGAGGCCGTAGTGGGCGAGGATCGCCGCGATGATCAGCAGGCCGGGTGGCAGGATCTCTATCCGGGACCGATCTTCTCCGCTGTGCCGGGCGAGGTCGCGGGCTGGCTTGGCCAGGAGACGTGCGGCAAGCACTGAGAGTTCCTGAGTGGTGAGACGTTGGTCGCCCGTACAACCCTTGATGCGCTCGAGGCCGGCGAGGTTATGGGCCGTGCCGCCGGTCGCCCACGCACGAGCTGGCTTGCCCGCCGGTGCCAGGGCCAGGGCGGACCCGACGCGAGCGGCGCCGAGAGCCCAGCTCAATGCCTTGGGCGGATCACCGCGAAGCTCAGCCCCAAGGAGAGCGGCCCCTACAGGCAGGATGTCTCGGGCGCTCCCGTCAGGATCGACTTGATCCAAGACACTAACGACATCAGCGTCTCCTCCGCGACGATCAAACAGCGTTGCTCGACCCCATTGTGCGTCACCGCGTCGCGGGCCGCCGTCAGGCTTCGGGTCGCTGAGGTGACCGGGCCCGCGATCCAAGATTGGCTATGCGGCGAGAAGAGCCTGGACCATCTCGTCCAAGCCCTCGATCACGATGGTTGGTGGAGTGTGTTCGGTTCCCTCCGGGCGCGCCACCCATTC
>PMKN01000051.1 GCA_003158675.1 Chloroflexota bacterium
AGTTCGCTGACCCAGTAGAACTCGGGCTTGATGCCCAGCGGCTCAAATGTGCGGAAGAAGATCTCGCCGACGAAGTGGCGCGCGTAGTTCGCGGCGGTACTGCCCTCGGGGGCGGGCACGCGCGAAAGCGGCGCGCCCATGTACTTGTCGACCGCGTCCGGAGTGAGCTTCGCCTGCGAGTCCATGGCGTCCATGTCGTCGACGCCGTAGAGGAACGAGGTCTCGAGCCCAGCCTCGCGCAAGGCCCGATAGATGGCGTCGTGGAGGACGACTCCGCGCAGACTGCCGATATGGACGGTGCCCGAGGGTGACTTCGAATCGTTGACTACCTGGCGGCCCGAGACGGCCGCGGCCAGTTCGTCTGCCCAGTACACGGCTCAGCCGTCCCTGTTCAGCGGATTTCGATGATCTTGTAAGAGAAGTCCCCTGCGGGGACGTGAACGACCACCGTCTCGCCTTTTCGCTTGCCGAGAAGCGCGCGGCCGACGGGCGATTCATTCGAGATCTTGCCGTCGCCCGGGCTGGCCTCGGTCGAGCCGACGATCGTGAACTGTTCCTGGCCGTCCGAACCGTCGACCTTCACCGTCGATCCGATCTGGACGTGATCCGTGCCGTGGCTGCCATCTATGATCGTCGCGTTCTTGACCAGAGCCTCTAGCCGCTGGATCTGCCCTTCGACGAACGCCTGCTCGTTCTTGGCATCCTCATACTCAGCGTTCTCAGCCAGATCGCCGTGCTCTTTGGCGTCGTGTATCCGCTGCGCGATCTCCTGGCGCCGGACATTGACCAGTTCCTCGAGCTCGGCTCGCAACTTGGTCAGACCCTCTTCCGAGATGTACTGAGTCTTGATATTCACCGGCGAGGGGCTCCGTAACTGACAATGCGACCCTGGCTGGCCCTTGTGGGCTCGGGATAAGGAAAAGAACTTCAGGTCCACCGGTCCGGCGCCCTGAAGTTCGGCCGGCGCGTATCCTAGCCGCCCCCCTCTCCCATGTCAAAGCCATAAATGCAACGCCCGTGTTGGACCGTCCCGAATGCGCCCCCGAGATTGAGATTCAACGCCGGCGCCGGCGCAGCCAGGCGCCTCCGGCGCAGCCAGGCGCCTCCGGCGCAGCCAGGTGCCACCGGCTCGCCGCTCGGGCTCGCCGCTCCGATCGGCCTGCCCCTCGAATTGACTAGAACTCAGGTCACCACCGGGGAGGGACCTATGAGGAATGGCTGGCTGAAACGAACCTGATCATTCTTGGCCCACAACACAGCCATAGCGCCGGCCCCGCCACTCGGACCCTCCCTCCTCCTCCCCGAGCCGCGGGGCCGGTCCGCGTTCAGGAACTGCTGCCCAGGCCGAGCAGCCTCGTCCTCACGCGTTGCATCGACATCCGATCGGCGAAGGCGACGAACACCGTGTCGTCGCCGGCGATGCTGCCAACCACCTCCGACCAGCGGGTCCGATCCAATGCCGCCGCGATTGCGTGCGCGGAACCGGGAAGCGTCTTGATGACGAGCATCAGGCCGGCCTCGCGAATCTCCACCGGCAGATCCCGAAGCAGCGCCCGAAGCCGCTCCTCGCCGGTGCTCTCCGCCTCGGTCACGCGGGCTGGCACGATGTAGGACTGCACCCCGTCCTGGTTGGACTTGATGAGGCCCAGTTCCGCCACATCACGGCTTATCGTGGCCTGGGTCGCCCGGAAGCCCCGATCGCGCAATGCGGCCGCAAGCTCCTGTTGCGTTCGAATAGGTCGCTGCCCCAGCAGGTCGCGTATCTCGCGCTGCCGGAGCTGCTTCATCACTTCCATGAAGTCACCGGCCTCCGAAGGGCATTGGGTCCATCGCCACGTCTCTAGGCTCCGTGCGGTGAAAGCAGAATCGCGAAGACCGCGGCCGCGGCAAGAACGCGGTAGACCACGAACACCGTGACCGGTTGCTTGCGCAGAAACGCCAGCATGAAGTGGATCGCCAGGATGCCCGACGTGGCCGCGGCCACGAACCCGATGACGATCAGACTCGCCTGCGGATGGACGCCAGCCTCTCCCTTGAGCAGCTTGAGTGCCTCCCACGCTCCGGCTCCGGCCACGACCGGTGTGGCCATCAGGAAGCTGAATCGAGCGGCCGCTTCGCGGTTGAGCCCTTCGAGGAGACCGGCGGCGATGCTGATGCCGGATCGGCTAATGCCGGGAACCAGTGCGAGGACCTGGGCAACGCCGATAACCAGGGCGCCACCGAACGTCATCGACTCCATCTCGCGAACCCTGCTGCCCCAGCGATCGGCCAGCCACAGGATGGCCGCACCAACGCAGAGCATCAACGCGACCGGGGCCGGATCGCGGACCCATGACTCGATCGTGTCGGTCAGGAGCGGACCCACGAGAACGGCTGGGATTGTGGCAACCACAAGCAACCAGGCCGTCTTGCGATCTGGGTCGTCTCCGATGGAGCGATCGCGAATGCTGGCCAGGCCCGCTGGAATGAGCGTGACCCAGTCTCGCCAGAAGTAGAGGATCAGCGCCAGCAACGTGCCCATGTGGAGCATGACGCTGAACGCCAGCGAGTCTATGAAGGGGTCCTTCCAACCCATGGCCCACGGCACGAGGATGAGGTGGCCGGAGCTCGAGACCGGGATGAACTCGGTGAGACCTTGAACCAACCCCATGATCAGCGCCTGGATGGACAGGTCCACGCGATGCGTCCTCCGATGTGGATGCCTATGGGGTCCCGTTTACGACCGCAGGACCGAACTGGGACGGACCCGGCCCCGAGTGCGCGCGGGCCGGCGGTCGTCGACCGCCGGCCCGCGCCGAGTGGCTGCGACTAGCGGATGAAGAGCGGGGCCATCACGAGAGTGATGGTTGCCAGCAGCTTCACGAGAACGTGGAGCGAAGGGCCAGCGGTGTCCTTGAAGGGATCGCCGACGGTGTCGCCGACGACGCCGGCCTGGTGGGCCAGGGACTTCTTGCCGAGGACATTGCCATTCTCGTCCTGAAGCTGGCCCGACTCGATGTACTNNGCCGCTGTTGTTCAGGACGGTGGCGAGGAGGACGCCGGCGATCGTTCCGACCATCAGCAGACCAGCCACGGCTTCGTAGCCGAGCAGCAGCCCGACGATGATCGGAGTGGCGACGGCGACGATGCCGGGCAGCATCATCTCGCGGAGGGCGGCTCGGGTCGTGATGTCCACGACACGGGCGTAGTCCGGCCGGCCGGTGTAATCCATGATCCCGGGAATCTCGCGGAATTGGCGGCGGACCTCGACGATGATTGCCTGGGCCGTGGTGCCAACTGCGCGGATGGCCAGGGAGCTGAAGAAGTAGACGAGCATCCCGGCGATCAGCGCGGCCACGAAGACGTTGACGTTGGCCAGGTTGACCGAGGTCATCAGGCCTTCGGCGGCGGTTCGAGTGCCGGCCGCAATCTGGCGTCCGAGGATCAGGTTGACCTTGTCGATGTAAGCCGAGAAGAGGAGGAAGGCCGCCAGAGAAGCCGACGCGATGGCGTAGCCCTTGGTCNNCGCGTCGAGGCGGTCGGTGATCTCTCGGGCGCCCTGCTCAGCGCGGCTGAACTCGGCGATGCCGCCGGCGTTATCGGTGATGGGGCCGAAGGTGTCCATGGCCAGCACGTAGGCCGTCGTCATGAGCATGCCCATCGTCGCGACAGCGGTGCCGAAGACGCCGCCCACCGAGCCGAGCCCGGAGTGAGCGCCGAGCCAGTTGCTGGCCAGGAGGGCGATGCCGATGGTGATCGCGGTGACGGCCGTGGTCTCGAACCCGACGGACACGCCGGCGATGATGTTGGTCGCGGGGCCGGTCTTGGACGCCTCGGCGATCTCGCGCACAGGACGGAAGCTGCCGGCGGTGTAGTACTGGGTGATGTAGACGAAGGCGATGCTCGTAGCCAGGCCCACCAGTCCGGCGCCAAAGAAATAGATCCAGGTGGGAATGCCGTTGTCCCCGGTCGCGCCGCTCGTGTTCATCATCGAGTAGGTGACGAGAACGAGCGAAAGCGCACTGAGGATCGTCGTGACCCAGTAGCCGCGGTTCAGGATGTTCATCGGGTTCTCGGTCNNGAAGAACATCGCGACGATGGTGGAGACGAGACCGAAGGCTCGGACGACGAGCGGAAAGAAGATCCAGGCGGTCGGGTTCGGCCAGCCGGCCTTGAGGGCCAGAGCGTAGACGCCGACGCCAAGGATCATGGCGCCGATGTTCTCGGCGGCAGTGGACTCGAAGAGGTCGGCGCCGCGGCCGGCGCAGTCACCGACGTTGTCACCCACGAGGTCCGCGATGACGCCTGCGTTGCGCGGGTCGTCTTCCGGAATGCCCGCCTCGACCTTGCCGAC
>PMKN01000066.1 GCA_003158675.1 Chloroflexota bacterium
TACGTCATGAGCACCTGGGATCTTGACCCAGCCCATTCCGAAATCGAATTCGCTGTCAGACACATGATGGTGACCACGGTTCGTGGGCAGTTCCACAAGTTCGCCGTAACGACGAACTTCGACGAAGCCCATCCCGAGCTATCGACCGTAGAGGCGCGCATCGACACCGCCAGCATCGATACCGGCATGGATGCTCGCGATACGCACCTTCGCAGTGCGGACTTCTTCGACACGGCCAAGTATCCGGAGCTGTCGTTCCGAAGCACTGGCATCAAGAAGGTCGGCGACGACTACACAATCGACGGCGACCTTACGATGCACGGCCAGACGCGGCCCGTGACACTGGACGCGGAGATCGGCGGCATCGTCCCGGACATGCGAGGTGGCCGCCGCGCGGGCTTCTCCGCATCGACGAAGATCAGCCGGAAGGAATGGGGGCTCACCTGGAACGGCGCCCTCGAGAGCGGCGGCGTGCTTGTCGGCGATGAGGTCAAGATCACGATGGACCTTGCCGTCCTGCAGGCCGAAGTAGCGACTGCCAAGGAGCCGGCCGGCGTCGCCTGAGCCGCCACCTTGCTTCAAGCGTGGGCCAGTGACAGCGGCCAAGGGATCCAAGCGCGGTTCGGTGACTCCGCGAGTGGATCCGCAGCGGCCGCCAGACCCCAACGTGGAAGCGGCGGGCCGCGAGACGAATCCGCTCCGGCGAGCGCTCATCGTCCTGGGACCGAGCATTGTGGTTCCGACCATTCGCCTCGATCACCACCCTCGTGTACTCAGCGGTGATAACGGCCTGACGGCGGCGCCGCATGAGGTCATCCTGATGGTCGTCTCCAATAATCGTCGCGCAGTGGGCGCTCGTACGAATGGCCGGCTTCTCAACGCGATCGGCTGGTTCACCGCCGCGGTCATGGGCGTAGCCGCGATCGCCCTGATCGTCACCACCATCCGCGGCTAGGGGCACGCGCTTGCCTACCACCGGAGAACAATCCCGCCTGACGTTCCTGGGCCATTCGACTGCGCTGATCGAGATGAACGGCACCCGGATCCTGACCGATCCAGCGTTGGGCCATGTGATGTGGTCGCTGCGTCGGCACGTCCCGCTGGTTTCGGGGACTGCTCTCGAGGGCATCGACGCGGTATTCATCAGCCACGGCCATTTCGACCACCTGGATTTGCCTTCCCTGCGGTCGCTTCCCGGCCGCCCCGAGATCGTTGTGCCACGTGGCCTCGGCCAAGTTGCGACAGCGGCGCGTCTCGGGGTCGTTCATGAAGTTGCGCCCGGTGACCGGCTCCGCATCGGCGGGATCGACATAGAGGTGGTCGCCGCCGCTCACGGGCGGCACCGGCTTCCCTGGATCGCGGGCGTCGCGGCAACTGGGTGCCTGCTCTCGAGCGCCGACTCTGCCATCTATTTCGCTGGGGACACAGACCTCTTCCCGGCGATGGCCGGACTCGCGGGTCGGGTGGACCTGGCCTTGCTGCCCGTTGGCGGTTGGGGACTCAGGCTGGGCCGGGGCCACATGGACCCTGAACGCGCCGCAGCGGCGGCGGCCTTGATCCGCCCGGCCGTGGCCGTGCCCATCCACTGGGGAACGCTCGCTCCGTGGGGAATGCGCCGATTCGCGGGCCCGGGCTTCGGCGCGCCAGGGGCTGCCTTCGTCGAAGCCGTCGCCCGACTGGCGCCCACGGTGCGTGCGCTCGTCCTGGCGCCTGGTGGGTCGGTAGAGCTCGGCGCCCTCGTCGATGGCGCTCCGTTCGGGCGGCGCAACTCCCCGGCTGCGCGATGACGACTGCGACCGCCGGCCCCTCAGGCTGGATCAGGGCCTCGATTGCCGGTCACGCCCTGCAGGCTCGCCTGATGTGGGAGTGGCGCCCGACCCGACTCGCTATTGTCCGGCGAACCATCCTTCAATACCTCGTCGCATGCCTGTCGCTCGTCGCAACCGGCGCGATCGTTCGCGGACTCCAGATCGATGGACCGGCAGCGTTGCTTCTTGGCGGGGCCTTGCTGGCCACGATGAACCAGGCCGCGCGGTTGCTCGGACACTGGCTGCTCGTGAAGTGGCCGCTTCTCCTGGTCGACGGCGTCGCCCTGCTCGGTCAGTACGCGGTGATCCTGATCCTCGGCCGAGTCGTGCCGGGCTTCCACGTGGACGGTGCGGGCACGGCCATCTGGACAACCGTCTGGCTTACCGCGCTCAACGGACTTCTCTCTGAACTCGTGGCAGTCAGCGACGACGACTCCTACTACAGCCTCCTGGTCCGACGATTGGTCGCGCGCCGCGGTCGAAACGCCCCCTCGATGGGCCGAGGGCTCCTCATCGTCCAGCTCGATGGCGTCGCCCGGCCGGTGCTCGAAACCGCAGTGAAGGCCGGCCATGCGCCCACCCTCGGGCGCCTCCTGCGGACCGGCGGCTCAGCATTGCACTCGTGGTCGCCGCTATTGCCGCCGACTACGCCGGCGAGCCAGATCGGCATCCTCCATGGCCGCGCCGACGTTGTGCCCGGATTTCGCTGGTTCGAGAAGGAGACGGGCCGGCTGATCGTGGCCGACCATCCAGACGACGCCGCCGAGATCCTGAGGCGGGCCAGCGACGGCCGTGGGCTCCTGTCCGACGACGGGGTCAGCATCAGCAACCTGGTGTCGGGCGACGCGCCCAGAAGCTATCTCACGATGGCGACGATCGAGGCGGCAGAGCCCACGCACGACGAGCGAAGGCTTCGCGGCTTCTTCGTCGGCACGGTCAACTACCCGCGCCTCGTGGTTCTCACGGTTGGCGAGATGGTGAAGGAGCTCTACCAGGCCGAGCGTCAGCGGAGCCGTGGCATCGAGCCGCGCATGCACCGCGGCCTGCTCTATGCCATCGAGCGGGCTGTGACGAATGTCGCTCTACGGACGGTCGCCACCTCGCTCGCGATCGAGGAGATGTACCGCGGCGCCACGGTCATCTATATCGATTACACCGGCTACGACGCGGTCGCCCACCACTGCGGGCCTCAGCGTCGGGAGGCGATCGACGCCCTTGAGGGGATCGACCGGTCGATTGCATCACTGTTGATGGCTGCCCGGCATGCCGCGCGGGAATACGACCTGGTGGCCCTCTCGGATCACGGCCAGAACCTCGGACCCACTTTCAGCCAGGCTTGTGGGCAATCCCTGGAGGACCTCCTCGCGGGCTTGATGGGAGGATCGCCGGTCGTGGCGAGCGGCGCCGGCACTACCGAACATGCCGGTAGCGGTCGCCGAATCGCCATGGAGTTCGGCAGGGCTTCGGGCCTCGTGCCCTTCCTGGCGCGCCGCTCGTTCAGGCCGAGGGCTCCGGCAGGCGCCAAGCTTCAGGCTGGTGAGTCCGGGGCCGCGCCCGATGCGGTCGTGTGCTCATCGGGAAATCTGGCCTATGTCTACTTCCCCGCGTTCCCGGGCCGGATGTCGCGCGGCGCGGTCGAAGCGCGATACCCGGGCCTGATCGCCGGATTGGCGTGCCATCCGGCGATAGGCGTCGTTCTGGTGCGTGGCGATGATGGTGCCCTGGTCGCCGTTGGGCCTGCCGGGGAGGCGCCACTGGCGGCCGACGCCGCGCCGGCGGCCGAGGTGTCCGTCGGTGACCTCGCGACGTTCGGTTCGGACCCCCTGGATCAATTTGGACCGGCAGCGAGAGAGGCACTGGCCAGCCTCAACCAGCTCGGCCATCTCGGTGACCTGATCCTGATCGGTAGCGTCGGCGCGGACACTGAGGAAGCAGTGAGCTTCGAAGAACTGGTCGGTTCGCACGGCGGTCTGGGCGGAGCGCAAATGCGACCGTTCCTGCTGTGCCCTGCCGCGTGGATTCCGCGGGCGGATCCACTCGTCGGAGCCGTCGCGGTCCATGACCAGCTGGCCGAGTGGCGTTCTGCCTGCGCGGACGGCAATGCCCAGGCCGGCCCACGTCCGGGTGTCGCCTGACCCTGACGCGGGCGCGGACGGCGCCGAGGCTTGGTCACTGCGATCTGCATAATCCGCAGCCACTACCGATTGAACGGCCTGCGATTCAGCACGTCTTCCAGGCCCAGGAACTGCTCGACGGGATCGTCGGAGACGAGTCCGGCGCGTGCTTAGCGTGGGCGCGAGCGGCCGTCGTTTGTTCTCGACGGGCCGGCCGACCACTGGCTCCGGCAACCTCCGGGCTCGCCAGGGGGGACGATCGTCTAACGGGCCGCCCTGCCCATAGGATGGGGGCACTCCAGCGCGATGCAGGTGCCATCGCGCTGCCATGGAGGTTCCCTCGTGTACATCTACGCTCCGCTCAGCCGCTTTGGCGCTGCGCTGCTCCGGGTTACGGTCGGCGTCATCTTCGTCTGGGCCGGCCTCGACAAGTTCTTCAACAGTGGCGTTCCAGGGAACTGGACCGCGCAGGGCTTTCTGAAGTTCGCGACCAACGGGACACTCGGCTGGCCATTTGTCATCGGGACCCCGGACCCGAAGCAAATCTACAACCCGACGCACGACTTCTGGGTCTCACTCGCGGGCAACGACATCGCCATGACGATCGTCAACACGCTCGTGGTCGCCGGTGAACTTTGCGTCGGGGTCGCGCTCGTCCTGGGCATCGTCACCCGATTCGCGGGAGCAATGGGCGCTCTGATGATGGCCTTCTTCTTCCTCGCGGGCTGGAGCTTCTCAAGCGGCATCGTCGAAGAGCACGCCACCTACGGGGTCGTCCTGCTCGCCCTCGCCGGCATGGGCGCCGGCAACTACTACGGCCTCGACCGAGTGCTCAGCGGTCGCATGCCGATCTGGTTCCGCAACTGGTTCATGTCGGGCGACCCTAACCCCCCGGCCGCAATCCAGGCCGCGCCGGCCAGCTAGGACCCCGACCACCCGGCGAGGACCTAACCCAGGCCGAAGCCCACCACGCCCACAAAAGTGCAAAGCAGCGCCGAATCTGGGGAGTTTGACCCCTTCTCCGGCGGCGCCTTAGACTCAGGGCGCACGGCGATGGCGTCCGCCGAGGCGCCCACGGCGTCTGAACCGCCCACTCGGGCTAATGGCTCCTGACTGAAACGACAGCCAGGGGCATGTGCCCCGAGAAGGAGTGCGGTGGACAACGCCTACCTGATCGCCGAGGAGATCGACGCCAGCCCCCTCCCGCGGGCGCAGCAGAGCGTGACCTGAACGCGAATCGACTCCGCCGACTGACGGCCTGAATCCGCCGCCGAGCCATCAGTCGATCACCCAATCGGGACACTAGATCAACTGGCCTCGGATCAAGCCGCGTAGGGCCTAAATCGTTGGTGCCGTGATGGTCACGCCTGACAATGTGTCGATGCCGATGACCAGGGTCACCATCGCCTTTGAGGGCGTGCCGAAGATCTTCTGATTGAGGGATGCCGCAATGTTCACGCCGGCCGGAGTCCCGTCGTCCTCCGCCCAGAAGGACAGACTGCTGATGGTGAGGTTCTCCTGACCGGGACCGGCTGCGATGCCGAAGGCAGAAAGGTCTACTTCCGCCATGTCGGCGACGGACAGCTGATGAAGCTGTCTGCCGAACTTGGCCTCCACGCCCTCATCAATCAGCACGATGCCGCTGGCCACAAGACCTTGAAGCGTCGCGCCTGAGGCCGGCGCCTCGGTCCAGTTGCCTCCGTTCGTCCGCGAGTACGCCCAGTCGCCGACGACGACGTTGTCGTTCGATCCCGTGATGCCCAGGATTTTCGAGACAATCGAAACGTCACTGTCTCCGCCTTTGACCTTGAATGTTCCCGTGATCGCGCCCGACTTCGAGCCGATGATCAGGGCCACCCTGATGGACCCGACCACGGAGCCCTGGGCCTGGAAGTCACTGCCAGCGATCCTGGCCTTGAAACTGTCCAATGTCGACATCAGTGTCGGAGTTGGCGTGGGCGTCGAGGTAGGCGTGGGCGTCGAGGTAGGCGTTGCGGCGGATGGAGCAGATGTCAGGACGCCGGAACGCATCATGCTTCTGCCCCACCAGGCCGCCACGGACCCGACACCGAGGACGATGGCTGTTCCCAGGGCAACACGGCGAACGGCAGACACTATGGGATGCCTCTCTCTTCGCGCTGAGTGGCGTAGATGGCCTCGGCCTGGTCGGCCGCTTCGGCCAGGACCTCCTCCGGCGTGGCTTCCGGGTAGGCCGCGCGAATCGCGGTCGTGACCTCGAGCAGGTCCATGCCTTCGACTTCCTGGACCGCCTGAATGTTGATGACGTAGTTGGCCAGCATGGAGACAACTGCCGCCACCGGCAGTCCGAAGAGCGCACCCCAGATCCCGGCAACTTGCGCTCCGACCAGGACGGATAGGAGGGTGACGAGCGGATGGACTCCTGACGTCCTCTTCATCAGCCGCGGCACCGCCAGATTCATGATCAGCGCCTGGCCGATGAAGAGCACTAGGGTGACCGGGATGAAGGCACCCGGCACGAACGCCGCGGCGATGAACATCGGCGGCAGCAACGCCAGGCCCGGACCCACGAAGGGGATCGGCATGCAAAGTGCCGCAACCAGGCACAGGAGGAACAGATACGGGAGGCCGAAGATCAGACCAACGACGATCGTCAGTGCGACCTGGATGGCGATGAGGATCACCTGGGACCAGAGCCACCCTTTGAAGGCTCGGCCGACTGACCGATCGAACAGATCGAGCTGGGTCTCGAAGCGGTTTGGGATCACCCTGCGCCACTTGGCCTGCAGTCCATCAGCGTCGGTGACGATGAAGACGGACAGGATCAGGATCATCGAGAGGGTGCCTACGATCGAGGCGACGGTCCCGGCGATGGCCCCAGACTGAGTATCCAGGGTCGCCTTGATATCGGGCAGGATCCTGGCCTCCCCCTGGCGGAACAAGGCCGCCAGGTCGATCGTGCCGGTGCTGATTCCCAGGCTCTTCTGGAGCGAGGCCAGGCTGCCGGCGATGGTCGCGGTGCCCTCGTCGAGTCGATTCACGAGACTCGTCGCCTCGGTGATGCCGATGGACCCGGCCGCAAGAACGAGACCGACAAGGGTGAGAGCCACACAGCCGTAGACGAGACCGACCGCGATACCTCGTCCGAGGTGCAGGCGTTTGGCCGCCCCGTCGACGAGGGGGCTTACGACGAACGCCAGCAGCCAGGCCAGAAAGCAGATCATGACGATCCCGCTGAAGGCGCTGACGAGCGTCATGAATCGGTCGAGAATGAGTAGGACGAAGACGACCGACCCCGTTACGAAGAAGATCGTCGCGAAGCGCCGGAGGCTGTTGGCTGGGCGCAGACTGATCGAACGCAGACCGGCCAGCCGAAGCTTCGGAACCGCGGTCGCCATCTCGGTCCTCCGGTTGTCGCGCACGTCCACGCCCGGCATGCACCCGCATGCCTCCGAGAATCTGATCTGAATCGGGTGCCGGCCGCGAGGATGAGAACCCTGCGGGGGATGAGAACCCAGCGTGGGAGGGAATCGCCCGCGCACGTGCCGCCGCGGCGGTGCGCGGCGGCGCCTCAGCCGGTCGGCGCGGCCTGGTTCTCGCGTCCCCGGCGAATCGCGCTGGCGAGGCCCCAGCCGCTTACGACGAGCGAGACCGCGAGCAAAACAGCGGACGATCCGAAGAAATCGGCGGCTGGCCCCACGACCATGATCGGGAGCAGGCTCGAGACCGATACGAGCATGTTGAGGATGCCGAAGACTCTCCCCCGGACATCCTCGGGGAGCTCCTCCTGGAGCTGGGTTTGAGCGGAGATGGCGACGACGGCGTAGCAGATGCCCGACACGAACGCTATGGCGACCACCATCGAGACCAGCGAGAGAGCCTGATTGAGGTCCTGCAAGCTGACGGTGCCGGCCGTCGCAGCTATCTGGACGTTGAGGAAGTGCCAGATCGAGCCGAGGCCCGACAGCAAGGCGAGCAGGAGACCGAGCCCGATCAATCCCGCCTCGATGATCCGCCGCCTCGGGAAGTTGTGACCGTAGGCGTTGACGCCCAGGACGCCCGTGACGATGCCCACGCCGAGAGGCAGGACGACCACGACCAGGCCCTTGTCGCCGAGCCCCAGGGACGTCTTGGCGAAGTCGGGGCCGAGCACGGCCAGGATGCCGATCAGCGCCCCGGTGACACCCATGTACGAGAGCGACCAGCCAACGTGGTGGTGCTCGCGGATGTAGGAGATGCCCTCGACTAACTGCCCAAACGTGCCCTTTACGGCCTTGCCCGCGACCACGACCGTATGACCGGATGCGACTTTGGAGACCGGCCTCGGCAGGGCCGCCGGCAGCGAGAATGGGAGCGTCGAAGGCAGCAACGGCGGGGGCGGCTCCGGCGGCAGAGACGCCGGCAGGATCACGCAGAAGACGGCAGCGACGAAGTAGAGGGCGGCTACGATCAGGATCAGCGTCTGCGGGCCGGCGATGGCGATCACGAAGGGCCCGAACAGGGCGAAGCCCAGCGCAAACGCCGCGTTAGAGGTCAGTGCGAAGAGGCCGTTGGCCGCCAGCAGCTGGGATCTCGGCACGACGAAGGGGATCATGGAGGCCTCGGCCGGGCCGAAGAACGTCGTGAGGGTCGAGACCAGGATCATCAGCAGGTACAGCAAGAGCAGGTTGCTGCTCACCAGGAACACCGCCACGAAGGCCACGCCGCGGAGCACGTTCGTGATGACCAGCACGAGTCGCTTGTCCACCCGGTCCACGAAGACGCCGGCGAGAGCAGAGAAGACGATCGCCGGAACCAGGAAGCACAGCAGAAGGACGCTGATGGCGATCTTGGAGCCGCTGTAGGTGGACGTGATGATGACGAGCAGGCCGAGCATGACCATGTTGCCCCCGACCTGGGTCGACAACTGGGCTAGCCACAAGAGCAAGAACGGCCGGTTGCGCAGCACCGCGATGCCGCCACCCTCAGGAGGGGCACCGGCGTCTCGCACGTTCGTTGTCGCTGTCTCAGGGGATGGGGTCGGCATTGAGATGAATCCGCCACTTCCATGGCCATTGGGGGTCGGTGGGTGCATGGTATCTCCCAATTCGAGGCCTGGCGTGCTCCTATCTGGCACCCTGATCGGCTCCCTTGCTCGTCTGTCGCCACTTCCTCGAGGGCCACGAGAATGCTTCCCGAGGGAACCGATCGAGGCTAACCTGAGGGGTCACGGTCGCGGGTCCAGCGACCCGGAAGCCTCCGGAGGCCTCACATGAACGGAAATCTGGCCACAACTTCAATGACCACCGGCCAGGCAGCCATCCCTCTCGACCGCTCGAACGCGCTGTTCCGCTGGAACGCCGTCCTGGCGGTGCTCCATTTCGTGCAGTTCGCGGCGATCCTGGCTCTGTCGTTTGCGAAGAGCCCCGTAGTCACGTCGCCGGTGGTCAGCACATACCTGCGCTTCGACCAGGCGACCAGCCACCTGGTCACCGCCCAGCGCTCGATCTGGGAGTTGCCCATCGGGCCGGCCGTGGCGTTGTTCTTCCTCATGAGCGCCCTGGCGCACTTCAGCATGGCCTTCCCCGCCCGGCGCTGGTACGAGGCTCATTTGGCCCGCGGCCAGAACCCGATTCGCTGGGTCGAGTACTCGTTCAGCTCGAGCGTGATGATCGTCGTCATCGCGGCCTTGGCAGGAGTTCAGGAAGTGGGCACGCTGATCGCGATCTTCGGTGCAAACGCGGCGATGATCCTGTTCGGCTGGAGCATGGAGATCGCCAACGAGGGCCGCGAGCGGCCGCAGTGGCTGCACTACGTCTTCGGCTGCATCGCCGGTGCAGTGCCGTGGGTCGTCATCTTCGTGACGCTCCTGGTCTCGGCCACGGAGCCCGGATCTGCGCCGATCCCCGGCTTCGTGATCGCCATCTTCGCCACGCTCTTCGTCTTCTTCAACGGCTTCGCTATCAACATGGTGCTGCAGTATCGCAAGATCGGCCGCTGGCGCGACTACCTCTACGGCGAGCGCGCTTACATGCTGTTCAGCCTCATTGCCAAGTCACTGCTGGCCTGGCAGGTCTTCTTCGGAACATTGCGGCCCTGATCCGCTCCACGACCGCCCCGAGCGACCAGGGCTAGGCCCGCCCGGCCGACCGGCGACCGCCTCCGCAATCCAGCCGGTGCCCGCCATCGGCGAATGCTATTCTGACTGGCGTTCGGTTTGTTGTGGACCCAACGATCCGAGGATGGTCAGTGATCGGCTCGGTCTCGAGGGCACGGGCCAGAGGAGGGACCCTTGACTATCACCGTCTATGGCGCGACGCATTGCTCGCATTGCCAAGCGCGGCTCGACTACACGAAGAAGCGATTTGGCCCCCCGATCCTTGTCTGCTGGAAATGCAACGAGAAGATCGCCACGGGCGACACCGAATGGGCCCAGTTCTCTGGCCCTGGCAAGGCCTGGCTGGCGACGCAGGAAATCCTGCTGCCTTCCTTTATCGCAATCCCGGGTCGGGTGCAGCGGATCCTCTTCCTGCCCCTGGTAGCGCTGTTGCTGTGGCTCGTGTGTGCGATGCCGTTCATGTTGCCCTGGCTGACCCTCGATGGTCAGCTCTCGGCCCAGCCGCCTGTGGTGCAGGCGCTCGTCGAGGGGCTCGCCATTCTTGGGCTGTGCGTCTACCCGGCATTGATGCTGTGGCGCCTCAGCAAGATGGTCGCGCAGTCCAACGCATACACCGAGTCGGGCGCCATCCCCGTTACCCATGAATGGCACCAGGCGCACGGTCCGGTGGTCGGCGGGCGTCCGCTCTGGTAGGCGCCTTCCAGAGCGACGCGACTCGGTGGGAGTCTGGGCGGCGCGGGTCCACCGTAAAGGCGGAAAGAGCCCCCGCTGCCCGCCGTGTGACTCGCGGGGGCTCTAATGGGACGGCCGCTCTGGGGAGATTTCTCGTCGCGGCCTGGAAGAACGGTCCATGCGATTACCGCGTCGGGTGCGGGCCGGGTGCCCGACGTCGGACGCCTCCCAGAGGCACAAGGAGCGAGTCATGTCCTACGTCGTGGATTTCACCAACGTCTCGACTATCGGTCTGGAGTCATCTCCCGTGGCGCCCGCGCTCGCCGGCCTCCGGGCGAACGAGGCCCGCTACTTCAAGAACAAGTACGGCCACGACTTCACGGTCGAGTCGGCGGGCGAGGCCAAGGAGACCGTCGAGTGGGTGCACCGCATCCTGCGGGAGGAGCGCGACCTCGTCATTTCGTCCCGCCCGCTCGAGGCGACGCTCTTCCAGGTCGAGAACGTCAAGTGGGCCTACGTCTTCTACGAAAATGGCCTTTCGATCAACGCGTTGTACACGCTCGACGACGCAAAAAAGCGGGCGGTGGGGTTCAAGCTCGCGGACGGGATGGAAGTTCCCGCCGAGCTCGCCTCGCGGTTCAAGTTCGTCAGGCAGAAGTCCAAGCTGGCCGGCACCATCCGGGGTTCGTACTTCGTTATCAAGGGCGAGTACTGATCTCGGCACGGACGGGACCCGGGGTCGAAATCCAGCTCCGTCGGGGCCCGACCGACCGCTCGAGGTGTTCGCGAAGCGGGCGCGTCCAAGCTGAAGGATGAATCCGTGCCCGCCGAGCTGGGTGGCGAGATCGGCCGCATTATCTGCCGTTCAAGGGCATCCCGGTCAGAGCCAGTGTGCGAGCAACACCGCGAGCGAGATCGCGAAGATCGCGAGCCACAGGATGGACAGCGCCGCTTCTGGTGCGCCTATGAGTGAGTGGGCGTCGATCGACTCCCTCGATCCGTCGGCGTAGATGATCTCGCCAGTCACTCTGACCGCCCGCCTCCGGATCTTGCGCGCCCGGGTCGACAGCCTCCGCTGGGCCAGGCTGAGAATCGCGGCCCCGAGGGCCGCCAGGACCGCCGGAACCGCATGGGCGCCTGCTGCCGCGGCTGTCGCCAGGACGGGGAACGCCCCCCAGCCCAGCGCGAACCCCATGTCCGAGTGCACCGGCGGTACCTCGAACCCGTAGAGCAAGACGATCGACGCGCCGCCAATCACGAACGCTAGGAATAGCGGCCCGAACATCGTGGCCCCCACGAGACCGATCCCCACGGCCGCCAGCAGTGCCGCACCGCCCATGGCGACGAGGATCGGCGATGGGATATCCGTGCGCAGTGGCCGTCCCTGGAGCTCGTCAAAGGCGTGCGAGCCGATCCCCACCGCGAGCCCGAACGCCACAAGAGCGCCGGCCACGGTTCTGGGATCTGGCGCCGGCGCAAGGGCGGCGCCTAATAGCACGTACGAGAGATGCCAGATCGTGTATGGCGGATGCAAGAGCGTCCAGTAGTCGCGCCAGCCATGACCGCGGGCCGCATAGAACGCCGGCGCGAGTGAGGCCGAGGGCATGGCTGCGCCGGTGCGTGAGGCCCCCTTCGCGAACGGGGCGTCGGGCTTCGTGGCCCACATCACGACGCCGCCGCCAACACTCATCCGGCGCGTGTGCACGTCGCTGAGTCCCGCTGCGCGCCAGTACCCCTCCACGGTCCCTGGTGGATGGCGGGCGTAGAAGCGCTCGATGCTTGGACCCAGGAACGCCCCGACCGCCGACCATTTCTTCGAAACGAGACGGCCTGCGACGCGCAGCCCGATGCGCGTATACAGCCACCACGGGGCGCGCCAGATGCCACGCGGCAAACCAAACTCGACCATCGCGATGCGGCCGCCCGGCTTCACGACCCGGACCAGCTCCCGCATCGTCGCGGCAGGATCATCGACGTAGCGCAGGAGATAGGTGAAGGTCAGGTGGTCGAACGTGGCATCTGCGAATGGGAGGTGCTCGGCGCGTCCCTCGACGATGGTGTCGTAGACCCCTTCCCGAGTCCGGGCCACCCGTAGCATGTCCTCACTCTGATCGAGTCCCACCACGACGCAGCCGTATCGATCGTGGAGTGCCTGGGCGACCATGCCGGTCCCAGTTGCCACGTCGAGCAAGCGGTCTGTCGGTCGCGCGTCGATCGCGTCTACCAGGGCACGCCTCCAGCGCGGATCCTGCCCGAGCGACAAGACGCTCGCTACACGGTCGTACGACCCGGCGATGCCAGTGAAGATGCGTCGCGGGTCATCAGCGCTCACTGTGGCAGATTGGCACATCTATAGCCGCGATGGTCTGAGCTTGCGCGACCGCGAGCTCGCCAAATGGCGGTCCTTACCGCGATGGGCGGACGGGCGCAGCCGCGTCTTGATCTAGCTGATCGGTGAGGTCGTCGAGGTGGTGTACGGCGCTTATGTCGGCAGAAGCCTTGACGTCGTGATGAACCCGCCACACAATCTCGACAGCCTGGTCCGTTACCGGTAACGCGAGAGCTTCGTCGGCCACGTTACGAGGGCTTCGGACAGGTCAGGAAGGAGCGACGATGGGTTCGTGCGTCGGTGTGGGTCCGCCGACTGCCTGACTCTGTAGGGTCATCGGGGGACCCTGTGCTGGTTACGCCCGATCTCCCAGACCCGCTAATCGGGCTCGCGCCCCCTCACCGACCAACGTAGGCGCGACGGTTCGGTCATATCTATGGAGCGGTGCAGTCCGCATGGCATCAAGCTGGAGCGGTGCGCTCGGCTTCGCAGGTAATCTGAGGAGAGCAACAGGAATGAAGAGGCCTACATCCAGACCGGTGCTATTGGGAATGGCTTTGGCGTTGGCCGCGAGTGCTTGCGGCAGCAGCACCGCCACGCCGACCACAGCACCGACGAATGCCCCCGCTGCAACAGTGGCGCCTGCGGCGGGCGGCTCCGCCCAGTTCTGCACAGGCACCAAGATTACGTTCTTCCCCGGCGGAACCCCCGGTGGCAGCTTTGAGACGGTTGTCTACAACGGCGCCGTGGCCGCTGCGGCCGCCTTTGGACCCACCGTCTCCTATCAGTGGTCCGACTGGGATCCCCAGAAGATGATCACGCAGTTCCAGCAGGCAGTGGCCACTAAGCCCGATGCCATCGCGGTCATGGGACACCCCGGCGATGCCGCGTTCGATCCGCTAATCAAGGACGCCACTTCGCAGGGCATCCTGGTCACGGTCATGAACACGGAGCTCCAGACGGCTGAAGCCACGTACGGCCTCGGATACACAGGCGCCGTGCTTCACGACGCCGGCGCTTCCCTCGCCAACGAGGCGATCAAGCGTGGTGGACTCAAGTCGGGCGACGAAGTCTTCGTTTGGGGTCTCGCCGCTCAGGCCGGCCGCGGCGACCGGACCAAGGGCATCACCGACGCGCTCACGGCCGCCGGCCTCAAGGTCGATTACCTCGAGATCGACGACGCCACCAACAAGGATCCGAACGCGGGCGTTTCCACGTACACCGGATTCATGGCGGCTCACCCGAACATCAAGGGCATCTTCATCGATCACGGCAACCTGACCGCCGCGATCCCGACCTTCATGAAGGCCGCCAACCAGGCCCCCGGCAGCCTCTTCGCCTCCGGCTTCGACATGTCCCCGGCGACGGTCCAGGGCATTCAGGGCGGCTACATCAACCTCGTCATCGACCAGCAAGAGTTCCTCCAGGGCTTCTTCGGCATCGAGCAGCTGTGCCTCGAGAAGAAGTACGGCTTTGGCGGCCTCTTCATCAACACCGGCGCGGGCTTCGTCGACAAGACCAACATCGACGCAATCGCGCCGCTCGTGACCCAGCAAATTCGCTAGATGTCTCAATCGGCTGCGAACGGCATGCCGACTGGCGAGCGCGAAAGCGCTCGCCAGTCGGCTTCATCTGAACAGATTCTCGCGGCCCTGGAGCCTGAGGCAGCCTCAGAAGCCGGGCCCCGGAAGCGCCTCGAGCTTCGTCACATCTCGAAGTCTTTCGGTGGCGTCCGCGTTCTGAAGGACGTAAACCTTGACCTCAACAGCAGCGAGGTCCTCGGGCTGCTCGGCGACAACGGCGCCGGCAAGTCAACTCTGATCAAGATCATCACGGGTGTCCATGGCGCGGACGAAGGTCAAATCCTGCTCGACGGCAAGCCGATCACCGGCCTCAACGTCCAGCGCGCCAGACAACTGGGGATCGAAACCGTATTCCAGGAGCGGGCTCTGGCCGACCAGCTGCCCCTGTGGCGGAATATCTTCATCGGCCGGGCCGAGTCGGGTCCGCTGGGGTTCCTCAAGGTAGGCGCCATGCGCCGCACCACGGCCGACCTGATGGGCGAATCGATGGGCTTCACATCCACTGTCCTGACGCCCAATACGCCGGTTCAGGGCCTGTCTGGGGGCGAGCGACAAGGCCTTGCGATCGTGCGCGCTCTGCACTTCCATGCCGAAATCGTCATCCTCGACGAGCCGACCATGGGTCTCTCCCTCAAGGAAACGGACAAGCTGATCCACTTTGTGGAAAGCATCCGGGCGGCCGGGAAGTCGGCGATCTTCATCGACCACAACATCTTCCACGTGTACTCGGTATCCGATCGTATCGTGGTTCTGGATCGCGGCCGAATCGCCGGCCAGTTCGCTACGTCACGGTACTCACTGAACGAACTGATGGAGATCATGCGAGAAGTCGCGTCAACGGGTAGCTACACGGAGAAGGAACGCTACCGCGACGTCGAGGGAGCCCCGACCAAGACGGAGGGCGAGCGATGAGCGCCTCAGCCCCCGCAGTCTCCGCGCCTGTCCCCCTTAGTCGGCGGCTGCGGTCATTCGCCGTCTCATGGGCGTCGCAGATCGGCATTACGGTCGCCTTCGCCGCGCTCTGGTTGCTCTTTATATTCGGCGCCCCGTCGGTCTTCCTGTCGGACCGGATCTACCTCTCGTTCGCACAAACGGTGCCCTACTTCGCGATCGTGGCGCTGTTCCTGACGATGGTCATCGTCGCCGGCGACATCGACCTCTCCTTTATTGGGGAGATGCCGCTCTGCATGGTCGGTTTCACCTTCACCTGGCAGGCGACCGGCAGCGCGGAGTTGGGTTTCTTCGCCGCCATCGGCGTCGGGATTCTGTGCGGCTTGTTCAACGGCGCGGTCGTGACCATCATCGGGATTCCGTCTCTGGTCGTGACGATCGGCACGCAGTTCCTGTTCAGCGGCCTGGCGCTCGTGCTGCTCAACGGCAAGAGCACCCCACTCGTTACTACCAACAGCTCGTTCATCTACTGGTTGTTGGTGGGTAAGGTCGGCTCGATCCCGATCGACTTCTTCTGGTTCTTGATCCTCGCCGTGGTTGCCTGGGCATTGCTCAACCGGCATCGCCTGGGCCACAACGCCTATGTCATCGGCGACAACAAGCAAGCCGCGCAGCTCATGGGCGTTCCGATCCGCCGCACGCGGATCATGCTCTTCGTGCTGGTCGGCATGGCCTCCGCGATAACCGGCATGATGAACTCGCTGTCGCTCAACAACTTCTTCCCCGGCGTGGGGAGTGGCTATCTGGTCTACACGCTGGCGGCGGTGTTCATTGGCGGCACGTCGGTATTTGGCGGCCGCGGCAGTATCTACGGCACCTTCCTAGGTGCCTTCATGATCGGCGGCCTCGAGGCTGGGATCGTGGCCATGGGGCTCACGGCTTACTTCGTCACGCCGATACAAGGCGCCATCATCCTCATCGCGGTGTCGATCCACGCGATCCTCCAGCAGCGACTCCGGTAGCTGGCCGGCACCCACCTGGTCCCCTATGCAAGTGGAGCGCGGCTCTTGATCCGTCCACTCCGCCGGTCGGCGCGTTGGGCGTTACTCGCCTGTGCGCTCGCCGTTATCGGAGGTTGCGGCGGGCAAGGGCCGTCCTCCACAGGTTTCCCCGGAGTCGCGTCTCCATCGTCCGTGCCGCCGTCCGCGCACGTGCTCTCGGGCCAGATCGGCCTGTCGGGCTCCTCGGTCTGGATGCTCTCGGGCGCGGATCTGTCGATTTCCAGGGACGGGGGAAAGACCTGGTCTCCCCAACCGGTTCCCGCCGACGCCAGCTCATCGTCGATCGCAGCCGTGGGCATTGCCCCGGGTCGGCCTATCTGGCTCGCCGTGCCCGAGGCCAGCAGCGTGGTCCTCTACACTCTGCATTCCGACGCATCGAGCTGGTCCAGCCAGCGTCTCGTCCCTACCTGGCCCTCGGCGGTCCCTGCCGGTGAGCCTGCCAGCAACGTGACCATCGCCGCCGGCCCGGGAAAGCTACTCACGATCGGAGTGACCGTTCAGACCCCGGCTCCCGCCACGTTCTCGACACTCTTCACCTCGAACGACGATGGAGACAGCTTCGTCGAACATCCCACGAAGTCCGGCTCGATTGCTGACGACATCTGGGATCACCTGGCCTTCATCTCCCAGCAGGCCGGGATTCTGGTGGCGGGCCAGTCGTCGGATCAGCTGATCTACACGTCAGACGGCGGAACGACGTGGGCCAGCTCGTCGGTGGCGAGCCTGCCTGTGGCGGGGAGCTACTACCTCGGCGCGCCGGTCGTCGAGGGCGCCGACATCGTGATCCCCTTGACCGGTCTCGTTTCGGCCGAGGGCCCAAAGCAGGCTCACTTCTCGCTTCTGGTCAGCCACGACGGCGGCGCGACCCTGTCTGCAGGAGCCGGTCCCGCGTTGTCGCTCGACACATATGCGGCACCCGCGACCGACTCCCTCGGCCGGACCACATGGGTCGTTCCGTATTCCGGCGGCAAGGTTTTCGAGACCGAGGACACGGGCCGAACCTGGACC
The DNA here is from genome assembly GCA_003158675.1 of Chloroflexota bacterium. Lineage (GTDB taxonomy): Bacteria > Chloroflexota > Limnocylindria > Limnocylindrales > CSP1-4 > Fen-1039. The sequence goes on from PMKN01000066.1 coordinate 17,543, forward strand.
ACGATTTCGACGGCCGACCTGCCGGGTGGAATTGCATGGCTGGCCTTGACCGGGCCTTCGAGCGCCACGGCGCTGGTGAGTCTTGGGGGGTGCCCGGGCTTCGTGCAAGGCTGCTGGTCGAAGGCCTATCTCGTCGCGACCAGCGATGGCGGGCACACGTGGATGGCAATCTGACACTTGCCCAGGTCGCCTGACAGAGCGAGCCTTCCCCTCCAATTCGCTAAGGGCGGTTGCCACTCCAATCTGGGCGAGGCAGACGAATGGGCGATGCGGTACCGTGCCGAATCACGTCGAGTGGTATGGCTTCCCGGCCAGTCGCCACGCGAGGTCTTGGTAGCCGACATCACAGAAATAGTTCAGCACGACGCTGTGCCCGAGGATTAGTCGGAGGGTTCTCGGAGTTATGGAATCGAAGTCGACGACGGGGCCGATCGCCAACGAACTCGGCGCCAGTCAATCTGGCGAGCTACCAGGCGCCGACACGTCCGCGGTCGCCCCGGTCGTCCCGACCCGTGAGGCGCTTGTTCGGTTGCGTCCCATCGGCCTTGTCAACGCACGTGTCGAATCCGACTTCTGGGCGGAGCGGCTCCGCACGAATCTCGAGCGGACTATCCCCCACGGCGCGTCGATGCTGGAGGCGTGCGGCAACCTGACCAACTTCGAGCTGGCGGCCGGGGCCGAGGGGCGGTATCACGGCGCGGAGGGCGACGGTGGCAACCCCGCCCCGTTCCTGGACTCCGACGTGTACAAGTGGCTCGAGGCCGTCGGATGGACGCTCGCTCAGGAAGAACGTTCCGAGCTACGCCCGCTGGCCGAGCGGATGATCGGGCTCGCGGCGCGAGCGCAACGCCCCGACGGCTACCTCGACACCTTCTATCAGGTCGCGAAACCGGGCGACGAATTCAGCGACATGGAGTGGGGCCACGAGCTCTACGTGGCCGGTCATCTCATTCAGGCGGCGGTTGCCTGGAAGCGTGGACTCGGCGACGAGCGGCTCCTCCAGATCGCCGAGCGCTTCGTCGAGCGCATCGAGGCGGAGCTCGGCCCCGGTCGCCGGGAGGCAATCTGCGGTCACCCCGAATTCGAGATGGCCCTGGTCGAGCTGTACCGGACTACCGGCGAGCGGCGCTACCTGGAATTGGCGCGGACGCTCGTCGATCGCCGTGGGCACGGGCTGCTGGGCAGCTGTCGGTACGGCGCGCGGTTCTGGCAGGACCACCAAACCGTCCGAAGCGCGCCTGAGCCGGCCGGTCACGCCGTGCGGCAGATGTACCTCGATGCGGGCGTCGTGGACGTGGCCGTGGAGACGGGCGACCGGGAGCTGCTCGATGCCGCGCTTCGGCGCTGGGAGGCCATGCAGTTCTCATTCACCTATCTGACGGGCGGTCTCGGCGTTCATCACCAGGACGAGGCGTTCGGCGCTCCGTTCGAGCTTCCGCCCGATCGAGCCTATACGGAGACCTGCGCCGCGATTGGCGGCGCGATGCTCTCCTGGCGCCTGCTCCTGGCAACGGGCGAGGAGCGGTTCGCCGACATGATCGAGCGCCAGGCCTACAACGCGATTCTTGCGGCGCTCGGGCCCGACGGCTCGAGCTTCTTCTACTCGAACCCGTTGATGCAGCGTTCGACGATCCCCGAGGTCCTGCACGGCATCGCGACGACCAGGCGAATCGCCTGGCCGAGGATCGCCTGCTGCCCGCCGAACCTCATGCGGCTCATATCGTCGCTGCCGGACTTCGCTGTCACGGCGGACAGCGCCGGACTGCAGATCCACCAGTTCATGTCAGGCACCTTCTCCGCCACGATTGGGCCGGGTGCGGTCTCGTTCAGCAGCCGGACGGAGTACCCGTGGGACGGCGTCGTCGACATCGAGATCGAGACTTCGATCGATGAAGCCTGGACGCTTTCTATGCGAGTTCCATCGTGGTGCGCGAAGGCCGTCGCAACGTTCGCCGACGGGCGACTCAGTGGCGAGGGCCGTGACCGCATCGAGATCCGTCGTCGCTGGAAGCAAGGCGATCGCCTCCGCCTCGAGCTGGATATGTCGCCGCGAATCACCTCTCCCGATCCTAGAATCGACGCCGTCAGGGGTTGCGTCGCCCTGGAACGCGGGCCTCTCGTCTACGCGGTCGAGGACGCGGATATGCCCTCCGGAGCGTCGGTCGAGTCGCTGGAGCTCGCCGACTCCCCCAACGTCCGGATCGAAGCCAGAGAAGCCGGCGAGTCTGGCGAAATGGTCCGGCTCTCGTTCGACGGCCGTTTGCGATCGGAGGCTGAGAATCCCTGGCCATACCGGAAGTTCGGGCCGGCGATGACCCGCCCCTCCGAGCCGATACGGGTCCGGACGCTGCCCTATTTCGCCTGGGGCAACCGGCCAGGCCGCGGCATGAGAGTCTGGATCCCGACGCAGGCCTGAGACGGACCGCGGCCTAGCTCTCGGCGAGCAGCTTCGCCTTCTGCGCCGCGAACTCGGCGTCGGTCAGCACACCCCTGGCGCGAAGCGCGTCGAGCTTCGTCAGCTGGTCGACGACGTCCGGCTTCGAGGCGGGAGCTCCCGGCGAGATCATTCGGCCGTCGACGATCGTCACGCCGCCCAGTTCGCCACTCTGGGCACGCGCCTTCATAGATTCGATGTATTCCGCCATATGGCCGCTGGAAGCCGCGGCCATCGCCTCGCTCCGCATCTGCGCCGCGCGCTCGGCCTTCGCGTGATCGATCCCGGGCGGCGTGATCGAGTCCTCCAGCACCGCGATTCGCGATCGATCGTTGGGGTCGTATATGACCTTGCACTGCCAGCCCTTCATTGGACTCAGGCCCGTGAAGGCCTGGCGGAACGACGCCTCGAACGGCTCGCCGCTGTCCGGCTGCACCATAACGGTGACCTTCTCGTGGTCGGTCTGCGAAGTGACCTGGTTGAAGCCGTTCATGCTCGCACTCGACCATCCGGCGCCGACATCCGTGATCGTCGCCCACGCGACGGTCCCGCCCTCCTGCGACAGTTGCTGTTCGAGCTTCTTCTTGTTGCCGAGAAATCTGCCGAACATGCTGCCTCCGTCACGGTCTACCCGCGCCCGCGAAGTGTCGGGGTCTCCGGGGATTGTCTCACCTGCCGAACTGAGTTCCTCCAGTTTCGGCAATTCGACTCACGCTCCGAGTTCGCGGCCGACTCATTGACCCGTAGAGACCGGTCAGGAGTGTTCTCAGTCCTTGCGGCCGGCGCTAGGTCCGGCCTAGACTCAAGGCCCGGCTGACGACGGCGACGGCGACGGCGACGGAGCCAAGATGCCCGCTCGCATGAGACAACGCAAATTCCTGTGACGCATACATGAGCACGGCCGACTCCAGTCTCAAGATTGCTCTCCTGAGTCGCGAGACGGTTGCCCACCAGACGATGTCGTTCCGGTTCGGTAAGCCGACTGGGTGGGCATACCGCGCCGGACAGTCGCTCGACATGACCCTGCTGGATCCGCCCGAGACCGACGCCGAGGGCAACCTGCGTGCCTTCACGATCTCGAGCGCTCCGCGCGAGAACATCATCCAGATCACAACCCGCCTGCGCGACACGGCCTTCAAGCGCGTGCTGCAGCAAATCCCTCTAGGAGCCGAGGCCAAGGTCGAAGGCCCGTTCGGAGACCTCCACCTCCATCGCGCCGCCCGATCTGCGGTCCTGCTGGCGGGCGGCATCGGCATCACCCCGTTTCGGAGCATCCTCGTCGAGGCGATCGGGGGCGGCTCCCTGCCGTACCGCGTCGTCCTGTTCCATGCCAACCGACGGCCGGAGGACGCAGCGTTCGCCGACGAGTTCCGAGCGCTCGAGCGAAAGGACTCGAACCTTACGTTCGTGCCCACGATGACGGCGATGGCTGACTCCAGGAACTCGTGGGACGGAGAGCAGGGCCACATCGACGAAGCCATGCTCAGCCGGCACCTCGGCGGCGTCACTCGTCCGATCTACTACATCGCCGGGCCACCGGGCATGGTCCAAGCCGAGCGAGCGGCGCTCGTCGCATCGGGCGTTGACGAAGACGATATTCGGACCGAGGAATTCTCCGGCTACTGACCGGGAGAGGCCCGGCTGGCCACGCCTCGGAAAGACCGGTCGCTTCGGGCGGTTCGCTGGCCGCGCCCAGGAACGGCCGCGCGCGGTGCCTCCCGCGGCGGTACCCTAAGTCTCGGCACGCGCACCCACGGGAGATCAGCATCGACTTCCTACGGCGCCTCCTTGGCGGCGAAGTATCGGGCGCCCGCCCCGAGTTGCAATCGGGGGCCGCCGACGCCGCCGCCTCCGACTCGGAGAGCGTGGCGGACAACAAGCCCACCGCGACTCAGGCTGCACGAGATCGCATTCCGACCGCAGCTTGCCCATACTGCGCGACGCTCTTGGATCCCGCACCCGAGCGTGGCCGCCTCTGCCCGCGCTGCCGGCGGCGGATCGTTGTCCGCCGGGTCCAAGGCCGGCGCGTTCTCCTCACTGTTGAGGCGCTCGACGTCTTCGAAGCCGAGCGCAACCGCGAGACGATGGAGAGCACCTGGTCCAGCGAACGGAGTCGCTGGCTGGCACTGGCCAAAGGCGTTTCAGCAGAGCCCACTCGGGTCGCGCGACTTGCCGCCGCGTCGCCTTCGGAGGCAACCGTGGCGGCATCGAAAGACCTGTACTTGACCGCCGCGGAGCGCGCCGTGCGGGCGGCACGGCGGAACAAACGATGGGACAAGGTCGCCGGGATCAGGCGCGATCAGGCGGCCGCCCTCTATCGCGCATCCGGCTCCGCCGTCCCGCCTCCCGACGACGTCGTAGCGCTGCACCGTGCGTGGTCCGCGGCGGCGCTGCGCTCGCTCGTTGGGTTCGGGGGACAGGTCGAGCTTGTCGCCTCCGGCTGCTGCGCAATCTGCCGGCGCGACAATGGGCGAGTCTTCCGCATTGCGGCCGAGCTGCGGTCTCAGCGCCTTCCACATGAGGGCTGCCCCAAGGGTTTGTGCCCGTGCGACTGGTGGCCCTTGCCTGATTCAAAGGTGCCCAAGCGACGCGCCCGTCGCCGAGCCTCGCCCCCAGCCGGCCCGGCGCCGGTGCCCGGGGCCGACCCGGCGCCGGTGCCCGGGGCCGACCCGGCGGCCCGGTCAAGTTCGTAGACTCAACCGAGCCTGCATTCAGGTCGCGCCTCGTCACGAGGCCCCGCTCGCTCTGGCAATCGTGTTGCCCTCGAGCAGATCGGCCACAACTCGTTCTGGACCTGGGGACTCCCGCCGGCCGTCCGCACGGCCGGGTGCGCGTGGGAGACTGGAGACCTGCCGACCCCGACCAGTTCTTCGTCGGCTGTTGGGACGAGGTTCGAAGCCCGGCTACATCGTGGCAACCGAGGCGCAGCGCGGCAGGTGCAACCAGGTTGCCGGCAACTTCCAGGACGCTTGCACCGGGCCGCTTGGTATGGCACGGTCCACCGATGGACGCCGCGATCGAAGTCAGTCAAGCCAGAAGCTTCAGGATTGTGAGGAAAGGCGCGCTATCGAGCACGTCGACGCTCCCGGCCAACGTGAGATATGGCGCAGTGATTTCGGTGCGTCGCAATGCACAGTGAGCGAATAGGCGCCCTCCGGATCCCGAGGTGGGTACGCCACCGCTCGAGACGCGCGCCCAGCGCAAACCCGAAGCGAGGACTCGCGATCATCACGTGCATGGACGCCCGCATCTCGGTAGAGAGAAGCTTCGGGCTCCAAGTCGGGGACGCCAACATCATCAGGAACGCAGGCGGCCTCGCGACCGAAGATGCGCTTCGATCACTCGTGGTTAGTCAGCATCTCCTCGAGACCCGTCGAGTCGTCGTCCTTCAACATACTGACTGTGGGATGTTGAAGTTCCAGGACGGTGAAATCGCAGCCCAACTTGTCGCTCGGTTCGGGCTGGACACGCAGGTGCGTCTGCTCGCCTTTCGCGACCTGGAAGAGAGCGTACTGAATCAAGTTAGTGCGATCCGCAACTTCGGATGGATTCATCCAGACACGGATGTTGTCGGGGCGATCCTGGACATTCGCAGCGGAAGTTACCGGACGATAACCTGAGCGGATGCGTCCCAACTACGTAATGGAGATCGTGAATCGCGGTTCGCAAGTGGCGTTGTAGCTCGGTCTACGGCAGGATCTCGAGCTGCCGCCGTCGATCGCCGAACAACCCCGACGTGCGCGCGATCGAGGTTACGAAGATCACGCCGCCGTCCATAGCGAGACCGGCCGGAACGCTAGGGCGCGCTGCTCTGCCCGGCGCATTTGCCCTGCGACCGCAAGGACCACGGGCACGGCTCCTGCGCGACGGTGTCACCCGTATATCCGTCGATGACAGATCGCCGGCCGATCGGCTGACTCAGGGTCACCGGCAACTCCTCGCTCGTCCCAACGCCCGCCTCCGCCTGTGGCCAGGGGAAGATGAACGAGCCGACACTCACGATGACACGATCCGAGGTCTCGGTGACGGCGGTGACACGGGTCCATTGGGGAGAACTCGAATCGACCTCGACGGCGATCGTCCGGTCGTCGATGACGCGGTAGCTCTGGATGGGCTGCGACCGATCGAGCCATCGACCGACAAGGACCAGCGCGACCAGGACGGCTAGAACGACCCAGAGCCGCCTCGACTTCAGACGCTTCACCTGGACCCCCAACTTCCGCGACTGCGACCTGTCCAAGATACGCCTCGGGCTGCCGGTCGGATCTCGGCCAATTTACGAGGGAGCTCGGTTCTTGCCGGCACTTCGTTAGACTCGGACCCACTGAGTCAGACGACTCGGCTCCGAGCGGCGATCCGGCCACCCGCAGACGCATCCCTTTGGCTAGTCTTGGCGAGTTCGACTCTGGTTCCCCGGGATCCATACAGCAAGGAGCGCGACATGGCCCAGCGGTCCATCAGGGACTTTCAAGTCCCATTCGTGGTCGCGCAGGTCGCGGATGCATGGGCCAGCGCCAACGGATTTGCGCTCAATGAGGTGGAGCCGGACGGCAGCCGTCAGTATGTCCGCGGCTCAGGGCTGCTGACCGGCCAGATGATGTGCGTTGTCCGGCAATTCGGCCCGCACGTTCGCGTCGAGGCCTACATCCACGCTCGCATGGCAGCTCGCATCTCGGCTCTATTTCTGATCCCGGAGGACAAGTCCATCGAGCCGGGGGGATTCATGGGCGCACTGCCGAGAAAGATCTGCCGCGACGCTGTCGACAGGCTCCTGGCCCAGCTCGGTCAGCCGCCGATCACCGTCGCCGACAATGCGGCGCCGACGGTCGGCGTCTTACCGCCCGCTGCATCTGGCGCCCCGGTCCTGCCTGGTGCCTTGCCGACGCCTCAACCCGGCGCCGCGGCCTACCCGGCCGCCGCGCCCTATGCCATAGCGCCTGCCGCACCTGGCTACCGAGCGACCGCGGCTCGACCAGCTGGCATCGTCTTCCTGGCGATCGTGGAGGTCGTCAACGGACTGGTTTGCCTGGGCGTCGTCCAGGATTTCTGGGGTGGGTTCAACTACCGCGCTTCCTACGACGATATGAATTGGGCCGCCGTGGATCTGGGCATGGCTCTGGTCTATCTAGTGCTTGCGGGAGGTAGCGTCGCGGTCGCCTGGCGGCTCTGGTCGATGCGGCGCGACGCCTGGCTTGCAGCCATCCAGCTGAGCGCCGGAATGCTGGCCGCGACCGTCCTTTCAGGCATCGTCTGGGGCTTGGACCCAATCGGCATCGTCGGTATCGTCGTCCACGCGACCGTCATCGGATACCTCTACACGACGCCCGTGAGGACCCTTTTCGGTCGCGTCCCTCTGGCGGCAAGAGCCTCCTAGCGGCGCCAGCCGGAGCTACCCTGGTCGCGCGACCAGGGACGGGCGTTCATGCCGGGTACGGCAAAGCCTCAGACCGGCTAGGTTTCGTCGAGGACCTGACGGACCTTTCGGGCGAGACGCTCGGGCGTGAACGGCTTGGGCAGGAATGCATACCGGGCTGCGGTCTCCGGCGAGAGCACGGCAGATTCGGCGTGACCCGACATCAACACGGCTCGAGCGCCGGTGACGACGACGGCCAGCTTCTCCAGAAGCTCCGGCCCGCTCATGCCTGGCATCATCACGTCGCTGACGATGGCGTCGACCAAGGGTCCCGCTCGGCTGGCGATTTCGATCGCCTCTGGGCCATCCGCCGCCTCGAGCACAGCGTAGCCATGGGCCCGCAGACCGAGTACCGCAAGCTGGCGGACGTGCGGCTCATCCTCGACGACGAGCACGGTCTCGACGCCGGTCGGCTTGGGCTGATGCGCCGCGACGAGCGGGATCGGGTCAGCGACGCCGTCCTTCCGGGGTAGATAGATGCGGAACGTCGTGCCCTGGCCCGGTTCCGAGTACACGAGGATGTGGCCGCCCATCTGCCTGACGATGCCATGACAGGTGGCCAGGCCCAGACCCGTTCCCTTGCCCAGGCCTTTGGTCGTGAAGAACGGCTCGAAGAGGTGCGACCGCACCTCTTCGTTCATGCCTACGCCGGTGTCCGTCACCGCCAGCAACACGTACGGTCCGGGGAGGGCGCCCGGATGAGTGCGGGCGGAGTCCGGGCCAACGATCTCCTGGGCGGTCTCGATGAACAAGCGCCCGCCGTTTGGCATCGCGTCGCGGGCGTTGACCGTCAGATTCACGAGCACCTGCTGGAGCTGGCTGGCGTCGGCCTCCACCGTGCCGGCCCCGACCGCCAGCTCCGTCTTGATCTCAATGTCGTCGCCTAGCAGGCGCTGGAGCATCTTGAGCGAGTCGGCAACGAGGGCGTTCAGATCGAGGCGCGCCGGGGCGAAGACCTGTCTGCTGGCAAAGGCCAGAAGCTGGTGGGTAAGCGTGGCCGCCCGCTCGCCCGCAGTCGCGACCTCCTGCAGGTCGAGCCTGGCCGGATGGTCGTCCGGCAGCTCAGGCGGGAGGTCGAGTTTGCACATCTCCGCATAGCCCAGAACCGCCGTGAGCAGGTTGTTGAAGTCGTGAGCGACGCCGCCCGCGAGGCGCCCGATCCCTTCCATCTTCTGCGACTGGATGAGCTGCTCCTCCAGCTCGCGGCGTTCGGTGATGTCCTGGATGACGCCGTCGTAAGCCACGCGGACTCCATGGGCGTCAGTGCGGATGACGGGCGTATCTCGAACCCAGCGAACCGCTCCGTCGCGACGGACGATCCGATGTTCGAGCGGTTCGGTGGACTCGCCGGCGAGAATCAGCCTCACCTGCTCCTGCGCCGCGGCGCGGTCATCGGGAACGACGAGGCTCATCCACAGGCCGGGGTCCTGGGTGAGCTCCTCCGCGGTATAGCCCGTCACCGCGACGCATCCGGCTCCGTGGCTTGTCTCGATGGCACGCCCGTCCTCGATCTTCACGCTGACCACGTAGTCTGTGATCGTGTCGACGATGCGGCGGTACCGCTGCTCTATCTGAAGGCGCGCATCCTCGGCCAGTTTGCGGTCCGTAATGTCGTCGGAGATGCCCAACACGTATTTCGGCTTGCCCTGCTCGTCGAAGAGCGGCACCTTCTTGGTGCGAAGGTACCGCGGCCGGCCATCCGGTGGCGTAAGAACCTCCAGCGGGAATTCCATCAGCTGGCCCGTGTCGACGACCCGCTGGTCCATCCGGGCGAAGTAGTCCGACTCGTCGGCCGGGCCGAGCGTTCGACTGTCCGGAGAAGTGAGCTGCTCGCTTGTGTAGCCGAGGGTCAGTTCGGTCGCCCGGTTGACACGCACAAACGTCAGCGTCTTCGCATCCTTGACGTACACCATCGACGGAATGTTCTCGAGGATGCTCGCGAGGAAGGCTTCGCTCTCCTGGAGCGCTCTTTCGGCGAGAATCCGGTCGGTGAAGTCCTCGACGGTTAGCAGCATCCCCACCACCTGCCCGCCGGCGTCGACGAGAGGCACTTTGTTGACCCGAACCCACGATCGGCGGCCATCCTCGCGGTTCTCCGGCATCTCCAGGCCCAGCTCGGGGCGACCGGCTTCCATGAAGGCTCGGTCGTCGGCCGTGTACTGGTCCGCGTACTGGCGCCAGTCCAGGTCGTAGTCGGTCTTGCCGATGATCTCGTCCGGATCGGTCTTGTGGGCGTCGAGAGCGAACGCCCGGTTGCAGCCGAGGAAGACTCCGTTGCGATCCTTCCAGAAGACGCGCAAGGGAATCGTGTCGATGACGAGCCTGAGGAGTTGCTGCGATCGCGCCAGCTCCTCCTCCACTCGTTTGCGCGCTCCCACGTCGTGCAGAGTGGCGACGTAACCGTCCCCGAGCTTGGCGAAGCTGAGCTCGAAAGAGTGCTCGTAGCCCTCGGCGTCGCTTTGCGACGGTTCGTCGGTGTCGCGCCCCACGTGGCGGACGATCGGCTCACCGGTCTCGACCACGCGGACGCAGCCCTCGAACTGCCCGTTCTCGCGCCGGCCGGGAAAGAGCTCCAGAGTACGGTGTCCCACGACTTCGTCGGGTTTCAGTCCGCTGAGGCGGCAGGCGGCCTCGTTCGCGTACTCCACCAGGAAATCGACGATCTGCCCGTTCTCATCCCGGATCGCCCTGTCGATGATGATGCCGTCGCCTAGGCCGTCGAAGACGGCCGTCGAATGGGCGTCCGGAGTCGCCAGCCTGGCCTCGGCATCGATGCGCCGGCGCTCAGATTCCTGCAACCGCCGCGAGACCTCGGCCAGTTCGCGGCGCAGCCGTTCGACCTCGTTGTCGTCGCCGGCTATGGCGCCGGAACCGAGGGCCGTCCCCGACTCGGACCCCGTTCTCAGTTTGTGGGAGCTCATCGGCGACTCCGGTGTTCGCGCCAGTCGGCGCAGGCGCAACCACACACGGCCGCTCGACGTGGCGTCCACGGCATCGCGCACTGCCGGGAATCTACACGAGCCCGTGGAGCGCTTCGAGCGCCCGAAAGTCATGAATCCGCCTCATCAGACGAGATGAGCGGCCGTGAGCGTGGGTCGACCGTACCGCCGGGCGAGGGGTGGCGGACGCCCCTACCCGGCGGTGGGAACCGGGCCTTCGCGCACTCCGAGCACGTTGCCGTCGGGGTCCTTGAACCAGGCGCCGCGAGCCGGACCGACCTGGGCGATGAAGTTGACGGTCTTTGGCGTCTCGTAGTCCTCGAAAGTGACTCCGCGCGAGGTCAGATCACGAACTTCGGCCTCGATGTCATCGACCTCGAAGTGCGCGACCGTCGGACCACTGACAGGGGGCTGTCCGCGCCGAATCGACAGTTGCGATCCTTTGCCGGCGCCGAACCGGCATGTAAACGGAGTCTCCTCGAGGAGCTTCAGACCGAGCTGTTCCTCGTAGAACTTCTTGGATCGGTCAAGGTCGGTCACAACCAGCGTCGTGACAGCCAGGGAATTGGCGAGCATCGTCGTCACCTCAAGCGAATGAGCAGACCGAGGGGCGCCGCGAGATCCTCGTGGCGTCGCACTGTTCGGCTCCTTCGGGTCCGGCTACTTCTTGATGTAGATCGTCACCGGCGGGATCATCCCGTACCGCTCCATCGCCGCCGCCATCTCGGGCGAGGCCGCGGTCTGGGCCGCCTGGAAGGCCTCCATGTCGGGGACGTCCCACGTGCTGGCGACGCGGTTGCTGCCATCCATAGCCACGTAGCTGGATCCGTCAGACGCGACCGCGGACATCTGGGCGGTCATCTCCGGCTTGAACTTCAGCCATGCCTCGACATCCTTGACGGCCGCGGTTACCACGATCTTCGGCATGCGTCTCCTTCGGGAGGCGTGCCCGAGCCTGATGGCGGGGACGCCGACCCGGTGCTGGAACATGAGGATGCGCGCGGGCCAACTTCCAGGTCCCCGACAATGTCGGGCGGACCGTCTGATGGGCTTGCGAGGGTCGAGCTTTGCGTCGGCCAGCGGGCCTCGTTCCGGGCGCCGGGACGATCCTCCTGTTGCCGCGGAGGGGTGATCCCTGCTTGCTCGCAGCGAGAACCCCATGAGTACGAACCTTCGGTGGAACCGGAAGCAGCCCCGGCCACCACCGCGTTGCCCGATTGGCAGGACCTGGCATCAAATCGACGCCTGGGTTTCGAAGCGCTGCTTCAGAGGTACTCAGATCATGGTCACGCACGATCGGCTGCGCATTTCCGCAATGGGCGGCATCTTCGTCATCCTGGCCATCCTGGCCAGCCCCTCAGGCGCATTCGCCGCGGCCAGCTGGTCGCAGGCGGCGGTCATTTCAGCGTCCCAGCCATCGCCAACTCTCAGTGCGTTTGCGGTCAACTCGGCCGGAAACGAGCTGTGGGTAAGCGCCCCGCCAGTCGTCGGCGGGTATGCCATCAAGGTCGCGCAGCGCTCGTTCGGTGGCACATGGAGCCCTCAGACGACCATCTTCTCGTCGACCAATAGCTTCATCAGCACCGTATACAAGCTCGACGTTTCGATCGGTGCTAACAACACCGCCAGCGTGGCCTGGCAGGTGGGGTTCGCGGAGCTGGTCGCTCTCCGTTCGTCCTCCGGGACCTGGCAGGCGCCGGTGACAATCTCTCAGTCATCGGGCACCGCCGCTTTCCTCGTGGCGAAGGCGGACGCGCAGGGCAACGGGGTTGCCGTGTGGTCCCAAACGACGGGATCGGAATCGACGGTTGACGCGGTCACCTGGACCGCCTCAGGCGCCTTTAGCGGCGTCACCCAGCTCTCGCAACTCTCGCCGTCGGAACTCCAGCCCGACCTGGCGGTCAACGAAGCCGGAACGGCCATCGCCGTCTTTGCGGCGGCAACCACCCCCGGCGGCAGCACGTATCAAGTCTATTCTGCGACCCGACCTGCCGGCGGCAACTGGAGCGCCGCGACGCCAGTTACGCCGAACACGGGTGGGGCGATAGCAGGAGTGGCGCTCGATAGCTCGGGCGACGCGACTGTCCTCTGGCAGCAAGGCACATCGATCGCTTCCTCGACTCGGCCTGTGGGCGGCTCATGGAGCAGCCCGGCTCTCATCGAGATGTCCAGCATCGTCGGCCCGGCTTCTGTCGTCTCAGACGCAGCCGGTAACGTCACCGCGGTTTGGGCTGTGAATTCGGGCAACGGAGTGACATCTGTCCACGCTGCCACCCGCCCGGCCGGCTCCCCATGGGGGGCGCCTGCCAACCTGGGACCGTGTGCCTCAACCTGCGTCCTCAGTCTTGCAGCTGCTCGCGACGGTTCCATTGCCGTCGTGGGCTGGTCCCCATCCGGTCCGTCGGCCAACGCCGCCGTCCGATTGGGCCTGGGGACATGGTCATCGACGGTGCTCGTTGGCACCTACACAACACCGACCTACCTGGTCGCGGGCAACAACGGGTTCGCGTCTGCGGTCTGGCCGGTACGGATCGGCGTGAAATACCACGTGGGTCTCGACCAGAGCGATTATCGATAGCGGATAGCCGGCAGAGGGCCCTGGGAGGTTTGATCGACCAGGGCCCTCTTTCGCTGTGCACTTGCAGCGTGACCGGACGCGCAGCCAACGGTCCCGCACCGCGATAGCGCCGCGTGCCGATCCCGCCGTTCGCCAGCCGACCCCGTCGCGTTTCGGACAGTGGCACCGCGAGCACCCGGCGGCCGAAAGGGGAGGTCCGCGCTGGCCCAGCGGGTAGACTCACGAGGCGTCTCTCGCAGTCGGAGCGGCCTCCGGGTCGGTCCCTCTCGACGGCACTGCCCTCGTATTCGAGAGCGACAGCAACGGAGCAACGACGTGGGGAAACGGGCCCAAACGAGTCGAATGTTCAGAGCGCCGTCGGAACTTCCGCGGCGCCGAGCCACCGGACTGGATCCGCGCGTGAAGCTGACAGCGGTCGCCGCTCTGGCAATCGTCGTCGTCATCGGAGTGGTCGCCGGGAGTATCGCCCTTGCCGTCTCGAGCAGGCCGAGCGGCTCGAATTCTCTGCCCGCGGGCATCCAAACGTTCGCCGAGACCGACCATACCCACGTCACCGGAACGGTCACGTACGACCGCGTTCCGCCGGCCGGCGGGCCGCACAACCCGGTTCAGCTGAACTGCGGCGTCTACGCTCAGCCGGTTCCCAATGAGAACGCCGTCCATTCGCTCGAGCATGGAGCAGTCTGGATCACCTACCAGTCCAATCTCCCCACCGACCAGGTCGCCCTCCTCCAGCAGCTTGTCACTTCCCACTACGTCGGGGCCGAGCGGTACTTGATCCTGAGCCCGTACGCCGGCTTGCCGTCGCCCGTCGTCGCCAGTGCGTGGGGAGCTCAGCTCGAGGTCAGTCAGGCTTCGGATCCGCGGCTTGTCCAATTCATCGGAGCGTTCGCCGGTGGCGGCCAGGGCGGAGAGGCCGGCGGCCCATGCACCGGCGGGGTGGGCAACCCCGTAGCCTGAATCCTGCGGCCGCGACACGGCTACCGCCAATGAACGCGCCCAATGCTCGAGGCGGCCGCCGCGTCTGCCGGCTCCCGCGCGGGATCTCGCCTCGATCTAGACTCCACCACAGAGGCGCCGCCCCGGAACGTCACCGCGCCGGCGCGCCATATTCCGGAAGGATCGCAGGGAACGATGACCAACGCTGAGATAGTCGCTCGGATCAACGCGGCCGCGGAGCGCATGGCCAGACTGGAGGGCGTGGCTCATTTTGCCCGGGATCGGGCATCGGACGCCACCCTCTCCGCGTCGAGCGAGGAGCAGGTCAAGGCTGAGTTGCTCCTGATCGACTACGACCTCGACCTGACCGAGAAAGAGGTCGTCTGTCTGGCAGCCCTCTACGCCAGGGACGACGACTTTCGAAAGCCGTAGGCCGCGGTCCTCAACGTGACTGCCCGGCGGGTTTGGGCCCGGTGCGGAAGCGTCGACCCGATATGCGCACGGCGCTGCGGGGAGCCAGATTTGCGACTCCCCGCAGGCCCAGAACCCTACCTGGACTTTGGCCGTCGAACGAGCGTGAGCCCTGTCGCGGCAATCAAGAGCAGCACGAAACTGAGCGGGACAAGCGGGCTTGTGGTCCCGCCGGTCGAGTCGCTGGTCTCGCTGGTCGGAGGCGGAGTGGCGGGCACGGCGGTGGGCGTGGGCGCAGCGGTCGGCGCCGCCGTGGGCGCGGCCGTGGGCGCAGCGGTCGGCGCGGCCGTGGGCACCGGCGTGGGCGCAGGGGCCGGTATCACGAACGTGTTCGTGATCGAGCAGCTCGCGGTCGCCCCGGGGGCGAGGACGAGGCTGCTGCCGGTGAGCGTCCCGGCGGTGCAGCTCCAGGCTCCCGCAGTGTAGCCGTCGGGACCGCCCGCCTCGGCGAGCGCATAGGTGCCGGCCGTGACCTGGGCGTTCGTGATTGCGGGATCACCGGCGTGGCCGGTAACCGTCGTCGGGCCCGTCGCGCTGAGCGTCCAGGCCGTAGCGGCTGCCGTTCCGCCGCCCGTGTTGTCGACGGGACTGAGCAGGGTCAGGAATGTCGGCGGTACATACGTGTTCGTGATCGAACAGCTCGAACTCGTCCCCGGGGCGAGGACGAGACTGCTCCCGGTGAGCGTCCCGGCAGTGCAGCTCCAGGCTCCCGCGGCGTAGTTGTCCGGACCGCCCGCCTCGGCGAGCGTGTAGGTGCCGCCGTTGACTGGGGCGGTTGTGACTGAGGGGTCACCTGCGTGGCCGGAGATAGTCGTAGGGCCGGTCGCGCTGAGCGTCCAGGCCGTCGCGGCTGCCGTTCCGCCGGCCGTGTTGTCGACGGGGCTGGCGAGCGTCAGCATGGCCGCTTGAGCCGCCCCGGGCTGGCAATCGGTGGCCGGGTTCACGACAGTCCCGAGCCGGAGGTTGTCGAGGAACACGGCAGAGTCCAAATCCTCGTCCCCTTGATCGAAGATCGACAGGTAGAGCGAATGCGCTCCCGACGTGATGGGTGTTGCGGCCCCGAGGAGGCCCGTCGCGGCCCCGTTGTGGTCCGGGCCGGGCCCTGCAGTCCCGTCGAATGCGGTCCCGACGCCTGCCGCCGCGGTCATTCCGCCAATGCCGGTCGAGTTGACGCTGACAACGTGGTTAGTTGCGTCAAACGCGAAGTCGTGGGGTGCAGTGACCGTCTGACCGGACGTGGTCCAATCCGAGGTGTCGAGTTCGGCGATGAAGGCGTCGTTGAACTTCCCAACCCAGTTGGGGTACTCCTCCGATAGGAACTTGAAGTTGAGCGACAGGCAGTTCGCCTGCGCGGGCACGTCCAGGTCGATCTTCAGGATCGTGACGTCGAAGTCGGAATTGCCTCGGATGTTGAGGCCGCCGTTGCTGGCGCTGGCCTGCGTACCCGGTTGGTCGATGCTGGTGACGTTGCCCGAACTCAGAATGCCGTAGGACCCCCCGTCTGTCGGGAACTCGCCCAGAGCCGAGGTCGAGACGCCGGCTGGCGTGCCGTTCGGCGGCGATGTAACGAAGGAGGCCCCGGTGACTGTAACCGAGGACGAGGCAATCGCCTGCGCGATCGTCAGAGCTGTGGATGTCGGCGTGATCGTTGCCTGCACCGGGCCCACGAGCCCGAGAGTCAGACCGGCCACGGCCAAGGCCACGACAGGCGCACTCCGCAGCTTCCTAGAGCCACGGAGACCAAGGTGCGGTCGACGGTTCAAGGCGAGTACCCCAGTGAGCGCTTACAGCGCAAGGAACGGGTCGGTCTCGCCAGTCACTCGCCGCGGTTCAGGCGACCAGAACTTGAACCGCGGGTCCTCGTCGTCCCCGTCTGAGTGTGGATGATACGGGAGGGAGCAAGGAAGGTCAAAGGCTGGCCGTAATCGAGTGGCGACCCGGCCGGGTGACCGCCGCGGACATGCGCCAAAACCGCGGCGCCATGTAGCTACGGCTCGTACAGCTCCGCCGAGGCGAGAACCGTGCTTGCGGGTCCAACGCCGCCGGCGACAAGGACGCGACCATCGTCCAGCAATGTGGCCGTTGTCTGGGAACGCCCCGTATGCATCGAGCCGGTGAGGCTGAAGGTCCCACTGCTCGGGTCATAGAGCTGAGCGGTGTCGACCTCCGTGAACGGGATCCCGCCGCCGGCGACAAGGACCCGCCCGTCGGACAGGAGCGCCCCTGCCTGCCAGTACCCGGTCGAGGACATCGAGCCGGTTGCGCTGAACTGGCTCGTCGCCGGGTCGTACAGCTCGGCCGACGTGACCGCGCTCTGGCCCCCGCTGGACCCTCCGGCGAACAGCCGTCCGGCCGTCGGAGCTAGGCGTCCCCTCCGAGTGCGGCCTGCGGATTCGGCACGCCAGCCCGGGTCGGCCGGGTGGCAAGGGCGCAGCCGACGATGACCAGCCCAAACCCGACGGCCATGCCCGGCGTGAATGACTCATTCAGGACGAGGACGCCGAGAACCGCCGCGACGGCCGGATTGATGTAGGTGATCACTGTCGCCCGCACCGGCCCGATTTCATCGATCAGGGCCATGAACAACACGAACGCGGCCGCAGTGCAGACCACGCCCAGGATCACCATCGCCGCGAGGGCATCCGGGGTGGGCATCGACACCGGCCGTTGCAGCGCGGCAATCGGAGCGTAGACCAGAGTGCACAGCGACAGCGAAAGAGCCATCACGCCCACGCTCGAAAGACCGGCCAGCCGCCGCGCCAGGATGGCAGGGCCAAGCGCATAGCCGACCACGACCAAACCCATCTCCATCAGCGCGACGATATCCGACGAGCCGAGATTGACGCCGATGATCGCCGCGACGCCGCTCAATCCGACCAGCAGCCCAACCACTCCCACGGGGCTGACCCGATCGCGCCCAGCCGTGCCAACCGCGATCACGGTGCCGGCCAACGGCACGCCCGCGACCAGAAGCCCGGCCAGGGAACTCGCCACATGCTGCTCGGCGGACCCGAGAAGCACCCACGGACCCCCGACTTCGACCGCGGCGAAGGCGACGACCCAGCGCCAGCGCGCCAGCACGGGCCGGAGGTCGACGCGAACCAGGGCGATGGGGACGAGGATCAGAGTCGCAATGCCGGTTCGGGCGAAGACCAGCACCGCCGGCGAGACCTCGGCCACGGCGACGCGGATCAACAGGTACGGAATGCCCCATATGACCGACATCAGGCCAAAGAGGACGAGCGCGCGCCGGGTCACCCAGTCACCCGCGAGCCATCGAACCCGACGGAATCCAACGCCTCGGAGCTCGGAGCGTAAGCGCAGTCGTGTGGTCTCACGCCGCGATCTTCGCAGAACTCGTGGCTCGTCGGTCGCTGGAGTCCGGGCCTGCGCCGACTGGTGCACCCACGTCAGTTGGCGCAGGGCAACCTTCGGGCGGCACTGAGCGCGGGCTCCGGGACAAGCTGCCCGAGGGTCGCTCCCTCGCCGGACACCGGGGCGGGCGCTCCCATCTCGAACGTCGCCCGCATCGGCGCCTCCCGCAGCAGCGCGACTGCCGCGGCGCCCACCAGGGCGCACACGATGCCGATCCAGAACGTCGATGCCAGGGCGATCGAGAACGCCTGGTGGATGCCATCCACGATGCTAGGTATCAGCGGCGTGAGCGAGGCTCGGGCCGACTCCGGCACGCTGGCCAGAATGCGCTGACCGAGATCGCCGGTGCCGGTCAAGTCGATTGCCGCTCCCCCGCCGCCGGTGAACTGGCCGACGACCGGGCTCGGCACGCCGGCAGCCGCCAGCTGAGTGGGAATCTCGGCGGTCAGGCGGCTGGCGAAGGCCGTGCCCGCGAGGGTGAGGCCGATTGTTCCGCCGATTTGCTGGAAGAACGTGAGGCTGGCCGTTGCGACGCCCACGCAGCCGGCGTCGACTGCGTTCTGCACGATCAGGGTGAATACCGCAAACGAAGGCCCGATCCCCAGCCCGGTGACGATCATCCACAGCCAGAGCGTCCTCCGGTCCGTGTCGGCGCGCAGATTCGTCAACATGAACAGGCCCGCTGCGAGCAGGACCAGCGAGCCCATCATCAGGATCTTGTAGCGGCCCGTCCTGGCCACGATCTGACCGGACGCGATGGCGCTGAAGATGAGCGCCGCAAGCATGGGCAGGATGTTGTAGCCCGACTCGGTAGCGGTCGCGCCCGCAACCGACTGGAACCAGCGGGGCAGGAAGATGACGGCTGTGAAGAATCCGAAGGCCGCCAGGAACATGCCGCTCACTGAGATCGTGAAGGCGCGAATCCGGAACAGACCCAGCGGAACGATCGGCTCGACGGCCCGCGATTCGATCCAGACGAACACCGCTCCGAACGCCAGCCCCAGCAGGATGAGGCCGCCCACGGCTGGGTCGGCCCATTCGCCGGTCTGCTTGTTCGTCAAGCCGATCAGGAACGGTGCGATGGCCAGCGTGAACGCGGCGGCACCAAGGTAGTCGATGGTGATTCTCGTCTCTGGCCGAATCGAGGGCAGCAGACGCCACAGCACTACCAGCGAGACGATGCCCAAAGGAACGTTGACGAAGAAGATCCAGTGCCACGTGAACTGATCGGTTATCACCCCGCCGATGGCCGGCCCAACGAGCGACGACAGCCCAAAGACGGCTCCGAACAGGCCAAGGTACTTGCCGCGTTCGGACGGCGTGTAGAGGTCCGCGACCACGGCCAGAGCTACCGGGAACATGGCCCCTCCGCCGAGGCCCTGCAAGCCCCGGAACAGGATGAGCTGCCACATCTGCTGGCTGAGTCCGGAGAGGACCGAACCGATCAGGAACAGGCTCACGGCGAAGATGACTATCGGCCGGCGACCGAAAAGGTCGGACAGCTTGCCGTAGATCGGCCCGCTGATCGTGGCCGTCAGCAGATAGACCGTGACGACCCACGCGTACAGGTCGTTGCCCTTGAGGTCGGTCACGATCCTTGGCAGGGCGGTGCCAACCACTGTCTGGTCGAGGGCGAATAGGAACAGGGCGAGCAGAATCGCGCCGAGGATCTCGGCCCGAGCCCTGGGGCTCAACGTGCCGGCATGACCGGTTTCGGAAGCTGAGTGCGTCATGCCGGCTCCTTACTATGCGGGCTGCGCGGGGTAGTTCGTGGCGGCGGGGGCCCGGTCCGCCCCAACGGCGCGGGTTGGGGAGGCCGGCCGGCGCGAGGAGCTCGCCGAAGCTTCGGGACGCGCATCTTGCCCAACCGGAGCCCGGAACGGAAGTGGAGACTCGTGGTCCGGTCCGTTTGCCGGGCCGGATGGCCTGGCCGATCCGATCGTCGCGCGGGACGCGACGGGGGACCGGCCAACCTGCTATGGCTCCGTCTTGGGTGAGGGGACGCCGTCGAGGCCGTGGACCGTCTTCTCCCAAAACGACGGGGCGGTGATCAGTTGCACGGCTGCCTTCATAACCGCCAGAGACATCAGAGTCCAGTAGAACGGGACCAGAATCGCGGCGAACACGAGCTGCCGCGAGCCCGCCATTCGCGCACTGACGAGCCAGCTGTAGAAGAGCGAGACGTTCCCCGCGACCATGACTCCGAGGCTCAGGTAGTAGAGCCAGGCCGGGAAGAGCGCCAGGATGACCGGGGGATGGACCAGGAACCACAACGCCGTCAGCGCCCAGAAGATCGGGTTCATCAGCGATAGCAGCGGCGTTCCGGCAATGAAAAGGTTGAAGCCGATGAAGCCGCGCCAGCCGAGGCCGCGACGGAGTTCAAGCGGATGTCGAATGTGGACCAGCCAGGTCTGCAGATAACCCTTGTACCAGCGAGACCGCTGCTTGACCCAGTTGATCACGTCGCTGTTGGCCTCTTCGTAGGTGGTGCTATCGAGGACGCGTGTCTCGTAGCCCCGCCGGGCCAGGCGTATTCCCAGGTCCGCATCCTCCGTGACGTTGTACGCATCCCAGCCGCCGACGTCACGCAGGACGTCGCCGCGGAAATGGTTCGAGGTTCCGCCAAGGGGAAGCGGGCCGCGCTGGGAGACGAGGCCCGGGAGAAGGAACGAGAACCACATCGAGTACTCGATCTGGAACCACCTCGTGAGAAGGTTCTGCTCGGCATTGAAATAGGACAGCTTCGCCTGCAGGCAGGCGACGTCGGGCCCGAGTCGGCCGAAAGCCACGACCGCGCGTCGTAGCTGGAGTGGTTCCGGGCGGTCCTCTGCGTCGTAGATCGTCACCAACGCGCCGCGCGCACCTTCGAGGCCGTAGTTGCAGGCCTTGGGCTTGGTCTTCGGCTCGGAATGGGGCACTCGCACGACCGTGAACTGAGGGCCCGGTCGGGCGGCTACGGCGGCGGCGATCGTCTCGAGGTCGTCCTCTTCCAGGAGCAACCGTATGTCCAGCTTGTCGGCAGGGTACTCGAGTTCTGTGAGGCGCTGGATCAACGAGCCGATGACAGACGGCTCGCGGTAGGCGGGCACCAGCACGGTGTAGATCGGCAACTGTTCGTCGGGAATGCGCCGTGCATCTTCATCCGTGACGACGGCGAGTTCTGGATTCCGCATTGACAGCCAGAAGGCCGCCAGCCGGTACACCAACGCGGCCAGATAGAGGAGAGTGGCGACCGCGATGAAGGCGATGGCGGTCGAAAGAGGAGCTACGACCAGGCTCAGTCCGGCGACGGCCGCGACGGTCAGCCCGGCGACGAGTTGTCCAGTCGTTGCGGTTTGACGCGCGGTCAGATCGTCGCGGAGCGACTCGGCGGGCGCTCCGAAGGCAGAGGGACGGGCCCGGGCGGTCATGGCTGGGTCGCCGAATCGGTGGCCGGCGCGGTGTTCGCCATGCCCGCGGCGACGATCGTGCCGGCCAGTGACTTGAGCGTCGACTCGGCCGCCAGGAACGTGGCTTGGGTATCGGTGCCGCCCGGCTGGTCGACGGCATCGAGCGGCGCCAGCAGAACCAGCCGTTCGAAGCGGGTCTGGCCGCCTGCGTCGTAGGGCCATTCCCACCACAGGATCGACCAGTCCGTGCCGGCGATTGGGCTGCGGAAGCTGGCGACCTTGGCCTGGACGCCCGCCCCGACGTCGGCAGAATCGTTCGAAACCTGATTGAAGCCGTGGAAGTTGTAGCAGGCCTCGACGCCGTAGGCCGCCAGGCTCCCAGCGTCGTCGGTCCGGATAACGTCGAGGTAGACGCTCGATGGCCCGGCCGCGGAACCGCCATCCGAGCTGAAGGGCACGCGTTCCCACGTCGCGTGCGGCCCGAAGTAGGAACTGGCCTGATCGAACGAGCTCGAGGGCGCCGCCTGCCAGCCCGTGATCGCGACGGCGTTCGGATCGATGGCCCCAAGCGTGGGGTGCCCGAAGGCGTCGACGAGCGAATCGTAATGGGCGAAGCTGGCGTCGGGCACGGCGAGCAGCACGGCGAGGACGAGGCTGACCGCCATCGGGGCCGCAATCCGCAGCCAGCGGCGGCGAGGCCTGGCGGGAGGCCGGTTGACGACTGCCGGAACCGGCGCCGCAGTCGGGTCCTTGACCGGCGGCTCGGGAATGCGCAGTCCGAAGAACGGAGCGAGCGACAGCATCGCCAGCGCTCCGATGCCGAAGACGACGATCCCTGCGAAGGGGTGGAGCACGTCGATCGCGAAAGGTTCACCGAACGCCCAGCCGGCCAGGAAGATGAGGTCGATGCGCAGGACGTTGAGCTGTCCGACCACCAGCAAGCCAGCGGCAAGCCACAGGATCCGCCGCACGATGCCGCCAGTGAGGACGGTGTTGAACGCCGCGCCGATGATTCCGAAACCCACGAGGCTGTTGATGCCGCTGCAGGCCGATCCGACGGCAAGGCTGAACTGGTCATTTCCGTGAGTCACCAGGAAAGTGGCGTTGCCCAACGGTTGGGCCACCGGCATGACCTGCAAGGTGGCTCCCACCGCCGCCAGTGCCACATCGGTGGAAGTGCCGATCGCGGCAGCAAGGACGGTCACGTATGGGTCCGGCCAGGCCAGGAACAGGAAGGCGACGGCCCAACGAAGAGCCCACAGGCGCCGCGTCCCGTAGAGGAGCGCGATCATGCCGGCGCTGAAGAATGGCAGGCCGAGCATGTCGATCCGGTGGAGCCAAAAGTCGGCGGAGTAGGCCGAAGGCAGCAGGAGGTTGATCGAGCCTGCCACGGCAATGAGGAAGAGGCCGACGATCCAGTCGACCTGGCGGTCGTGGATGGGCCGGAGGTTCGGCTGCAACCGGAAGTTTATGGCGCCCAACAGGAGCGCAATCAAAGGCACCAGAGCCAGGTATGCGAGTGGGGTCTGGAGACTGAGGCCGCGCGCCAGAGTCTCTAGCGAGTAGTTATAGGCGAGCGCGACCGAGACGACCAGAACCAACCCTCGCACGGGCAACTTGCCGAGGAGTTGGACCGGACTCACGCCTGCGCGGGCGCTGGACTGGGCGGTGGCGAGTTCCAATTGTTCCCCTTTGGATCGACCGCCGTCGTGGCCCGCCCCGGGGAGACGCGATGTGTCCCGGGGCGAGACCACGAAAGGCGCGGTGGTTTCGGCTGCGAGCGTTGGGGGCACCAACGCCGGCTGCCTGCTAGACGATTCGGTGGAGGTGAGGGCGTGGCAGCCGGATATGGGCCGACTTGATCACGAACCACGCTGCCGCCGGGAATGCTCCGAGCAGCAGGAGCGGAGTCGCGGGAGCTTCCGGAACGCGGTACCCGCACTCGTCGCGGCCAATCGTCCTGGATCCCACGCCGTCGCCGACGACTCTAAAGAACAGGAAATGGTGGGAGTCGGGCTTCCCGTCGAACGAGAACCCGTAGCTGGTCTGTCCTTTCACCACACTGAGCGTGTGGCTCTGGCCGGTGTACTGCCAGTTCCTGCCATCGGTACTTCCGTAGAACTGCAGCACGACGGGTCCGTTGGTCCCATCGGGCACGACGAACGCGCCGTCAATCTCGGCCTGGAAGCTACTGTTGACAGTGCCCCAGACGTTGATGGATGGCCCGTAATGCGGACCCCCGGGCCCACCGAAAGCCATGGCCGGCGCCACGCTGGCGAGCGCCAGAGCGAACATGATCAACGCGGCGAAGCCAATTCTTCGCATGAGACCTCCTTAGCTAGCGGTCCAGCCTCGGGACAGTGACCTCGTGTCTCCCCATCGGAAGGCCGCTCCTGACTGGCCCGAATGGTCGTGTGGGGCTGCCTTGGTAGTGCCCCGCCCAGCCATTAGGCGATGCGGTTGCGCTGCGGGATGGGCAGCCGGATTCCGGTTGCCTTGATCGCGATCAAGCCTGCGGCTGGCAGTGCTCCAAGCAACAAGAGCGCTGACGCCGGCGCCTCCGGAACACGGAAGCCGCACTCGTCACGGTTGATGACGCGAGAGGCTCCGTCGCCGATGACGCGGAATTCAGCGAAGTCCTTGAAGTCGATGTTGCCGCCGAACATGAAGCTGTAGGTTGTCTGGCCGACCACGACCTGGATGTCCTTCTCACCGGAAGTCGAACTCCAGGTCTTGCCATCGTTGCTGCCGACCAACATCAGGTCGACCTTGCCGTGGCTTCCGTCGGGGACGATGAGGCTGCCGTGAAGGTCGATCTTCGTGCCGTCGTCGACGGAGCACCAGACGTTGATGGTGCCGCCGGTGCTCGCTCCGCCGCTCTCGGCGAAGGCCGGCGCCACGCTCGCCAGAGCTAGGGCGAACATGAGCGCTGCCGCGAATGCGATTCTTCGCATTACTCCTCCATGAATGGGGATCCGGCCGCTAGCGCGACGGACCCTGTCTCCCCCGACCAGGACGCTGTGTCTCTGGTCAAGAAGGTTGCTACACCGGCTGGCCGGCTCGAAGCCGGACCGGGTCTGCGGGTCTTCCGATGATGTACACCTCGCTTTCAGGTTCTCCAAGGGCGCCGGTCCGAACCTGCCAGCATTCGCACCCATCCGCCGCGAGGCGAGCGGGCCGGGAGAAGCGGTTCGGGGCAAGAGAAGAGTCATGGCTGCTCAGGGCC
>PMKN01000007.1 GCA_003158675.1 Chloroflexota bacterium
CTTGCCGAAGCCGAAGCCCGGGTCCACGATCAAGTTGTGGCGCGGCACCCCGGCCGCCACCGCCCGATCGAGGGCGCCTCGCAAGTCCGCCAGCATCTCGGACACGAAGTCGGTGTAGTGGGCCACGTCGCGGTTGTGCATAACGATCAGGGGAACTTGACGCTCCGCGGCGAGGCGGGCCATGACGTCGTCGTCGCCCACGCCCCAGACGTCGTTCAGGAGCGCGGCGCCCGCGTCCAGCGCCAGTCCCGCCACCTCCGCCTTGAAGGTGTCGACGCTGACGGGGATCTCCGGCAGCTCGGCGTGGATCGCGGCGATTGCCGGCACAACGCGAGCGGCCTCTTCGGCCGCGGGGACGGGCCCGTGACCCGGGCGCGTGGACTCACCGCCCACGTCGAGGATGTCGGCACCCTCCTCGACCATGCGACGCGCCAGGATGACGGCTGCCTGCGCGGCGGCCTCTCTGCGGCCGGCGACGGCGGCCAAGAGCCCGTCGCCGGAGAAGGAGTCGGGCGTGACGTTGACGACGCCCATGACGTATGTCCGGCTTCCCCACTCGAATAGGCGCGACCCGATTCGGGTGGAGGGCAGCGGCGCTGGCGCAGTCATCGGGGCCGAGTCTCCAATACGGGGCGCGGCGGATCGGGCACGAGCAGCGGGTCCGCAACGAGTATGGCGCGTGCAGCGCCGACCAGATACAGGGAGCCCGCCACGATCACGGGGCCGCTACCGGAGCCGCTTGCCAGGGCCGCGTCCAGTGCGGCGCGCGGGTCGAAGACGACCTCAGGTTGCGTGGTCGCTCCCAATGGCGCGGCCACGGCCGCCCAGCGCGCCGCCAGCCGCTCGGGCGGCAGCGCTCGGCCGCCCGACGGTGCGGTGCATATCACCCGAGCGGCCCGAAGCATGGCCGCTCCAGCCAACGCGCCCACCACTCCGTCGAAGTCCTTGTCGGCCATGATCGCCAGGACGAGAGTCGGGCGGCCGGGCGCCAGGAACGGGGCCAGGTCGTCGAGCGCTTCGGCGAGGGTTGCCGCCCCGGCCGGGTTGTGGGCGCCGTCGAGGAGTACCTCCCGACCCTCGATCGAGAGCAGCTCCAGGCGCCCCGGCCAGCGAACCGCCGCGTACCCGGCCCGCCGGGCATCGTTCCCAATGCGGGCGATACCCGCCGCCTCCAGCGCGTCCAGAGTGGCATCGGCTACGGCCGCGTTGGCCGCCTGGTGGCGCCCTCGAAGGGCCACTCGGGTCAATCCCAGCCGCCCGAGCTCGACCTCGATCCCGTCGCGGTCCAGGCTGCGCAGCGGCGCCGGCGGCGTCACGGTCAGGGGCACCGCCACGCGCCGGCTTCGGCGCTCGATCACCTCGAGCGCACCGCCCCAGGCACCCGTCACCGCAAGGTCGCCGCGCACGATGATCGCCGCCTTCTCCCGCGCGATCGCCTCGACTGTGTCGCCCAGCCTGTCCATATGGTCGAGCGCGATGTTCGTGACCACCGCCACGCCGCCATCCCAGGCGTGCGTGGCGTCGAGCCGCCCGCCCAGCCCAACTTCGACCACCGCCAGATCGATGTCGGACTCGGCGAACCAGCGAAAAGTGATCGCCGTCAGCAGTTCGAACTCGGTCGGTTCCCCGTGGCGCCTGGCGACTCGATCCGCCAGGGCGAGCACCTCCTGCGCCACGCCAGCGAAGGTCGCCGGGTCGACCGGCACGCCATCGATCTGGAGCCGCTCGCGGTACGTCACAAGGTGCGGTTTCGGCGTCTCGCCGGTCCTGTATCCCGCCGCCTGCAGAGCGGCGCCGACGAGCGCGAGGACGCTGCCTTTGCCGTTCGTGCCTGCGATCAGCACTCCGCGGAAGGATCGTTCCGGATGGCCAAGGGCCGCCAACAAAGCGCGCGTTCGCGACAGGCCGAGGTGGATCCCGTATCGGCCCCTGGACTCGAGTTCCGCCAGCGTGGCGGCGTAGTCGACGTTGGCATCAGGGCGCCCCGCGTTCGTCCGCGCGGGGACCGTGGCGCGGCCAGGATCGGTCGCCGTCAATCCCTCGTCAGCTCGTCTTCGTAGAAGACGCACTGGTTGAACCTCGGCGTCAGGCACACGTCGTTGACGTAGCCCTGCTCGAGGTGGACGCCGCCGCGAAGCTGGCAGCGCGACACGTTCTGCTCCTGGCGAATCAGCGCCTTGAGCAGATGCGGTGCCTGGATTGGGATGGCGCCGCGGCTACCCGTCATGTAGAAATGCGGGCAGACGTTGCGGCGAAGGTTGGGCAGGCCAAAGCCGGCTCTGATCCCGGGCATCGCATAGCGGTTCTGGGGAGCGGACTCCGCGTGGGTGATGACGGGCAAGGTCCGCGGCAGCGCGCGGGCGGCCGTCCGGCCGGAAACTGGGAAAGGGTTGGCGGGATAGGGGCCGCTTGGAGAGGAGGCTGTCGGAGAGGCGGCGCGCCTCAAGGGCATGGCAGCCCCACGGACCACGGGGGCCGGACGTCCGGCGGGGCCGACGTCCGGCGTGCGGGGCCGCCCAGACTTGGGGTTGCGAGCCTCCACGACTAAGCCTCGTACCGTAGCGAACGTTCCTGCACGTCCGCGCTCTACAGCAGAGTACCTCGATCCGCCCGTAACGTGCAGGACCGCCACGTGGAGGATAGGACAATCGTACTCGTGTGTATTCGGCTCGCCCCAAACCGAATCCAAGCGTCGCGCCGGAGAACACCGGTCGCAGTGGGCGGGTCCCGCCCGAAGTGGCCCCGACTGATGCAACAATGGAGCCATGCCGATGCGAGATCGACGAGCGGCTCATGTTCGTCCCCTGCCGCCCTCGGGCGACCGGCTCCGGTCGCGCCAGATCGCGACGCCGACGCCACCGTCCGATTTGCTGCGGCGCTACAAACCCGTCCGATCGCGCAAGTCGGTGCCCCCTCCGATGACCATCGGCGTAATCGCGGTTTTCCTTGTCTTGGGAGTTGCGATGCTGGTTGTGGGGGGCAACCTCCTAGTCAGCGTCGTGGGTCAGGTCGGCGCCGCCTTCGACAACGCCATGTCGCGCGTCACGTCGATGGCGCCGGCCACACCTGCCCCTTCGGGGGTCGCGCTCGACACGCCCATCCTCGACGATCCGGCCAATGACGGGTACACGAACAAGCCGGTCATCTCGCTCTCGGGGACCGTGCCGGCAGACGTCGTCGGCAAGAAGGGCTACACCGTCCGCGTATATGTCGTTGGTACGGACGCCACCAAGGGCAAGGTGGCTGAGGTCGCCGTGGGCTCGACGGCCCATTTCGACACCCCCGCAGTGAATCTTGTCGAGGGCACGAACACCTTCGCGGCAACTCTCGTCACGCCCAGTACCGAGGGCCAGCTGTCGCCTTCGGTCGTCTACATCCTCGACACGAAGGCACCACTGCTCTCGCTCGGAGCGCCGGCGGACGGCAGCACGCAGAGCGCCAACTCGGTCGTGGTTTCGGGCAAGTCGGATCCCGGCGTGACGGTGACGGTCCGCAACAAGATGTCGCCGGGTGGCGGACTGAGTACCAAGATCGTAGGCCAGGACGGCCGTTTCGCGATTTCCGTCCCGCTAGTGGCCGGTTCGAACACGATCGACTTGCTGGCCACCGATCAGGCCGGAAACGAGACTCCGATGGAGATCGTGGTCAAGCGGTCGTACGGGCAACTGGCCGCGCACCTGCAAGTCTCCCCGGCGAGATTCAGCTCGGCCGGCCCTGCCACGCTCAAGCTGTCGGTGAGGACCACCTCGGCCGGCGGAGGACCGCTCGCCGGGGCCAGCGTGGTCTTCACCGTGACCGTCGCCGGGCTGGGACCCATCGTCTCGCCCGAACTCACAACCGACGAAACGGGCACGGCTAACTGGCAGGTGACGATATCCGGAAGCCAGCCCGGGATCGGCGCCGCCACGGTCATGGTGACAAGCAGCGAGGGCGATCAGGTCTCTGCGACCATCAAGCTGATCACCATCTGACCCTGGGCCGTCCAGGGCTCAGCCCGACCGGCGGCCGGAGGATTGAATCTAGGCGGCGGGGGCCGCCGTAGGAGTCGCCGTCGCAGGAGTGGCCGCCGCAGCGGCCGTTGGAGCTGTGGTCGGGACGGCCGTTGGGGCTGGCGTCGGGGCGGCCGTTGGGGCTGGCGTCGGGGCGGCCGTTGGGGCTGGCGTCGGGGCGGCCGTTGGGGCTGGCGTGCGAGCCGCCGTGGGAACCTCCGTTGGGCTTGGCGTCGGGCTGGGCGTGGGACTCGGCGTAGGTGTAGGCGTGGGCGTGGGAGTGGGAGTCGGCGCAGGCCCCTTCGAGACGACGTAGTCGACCGTCGAGCCCTTTGGAACGCTCAGGTCGGCCCGTGGGTTGGTGCTCAGAACCTGACCTTCAGGCATGGTGGGGTCATATGCATCGGTGCGGTTGCCGAGCTGGAAGCCCGCCGCCGTGAGCTGGGTGCGAGCGTCGCTCTCGCTCAGCCCCACGACGTTCGGGACCTTGATCTGCGGCACCCCCGTGACGACAGTGACGTACAGCGTGTCGCCCTTGTGCATGGCGCTGCCGGCGGCCGGATTCTGATCGATGATCGTGTTGTCGGGCTGGCCGCTGTCGTTGGGCTTGTATTGGGCCACGATCTTCAGGTCGTAGTTCTGAGCCAGCTGCTGGCCCTGGGCGAAAGTGACGTAGACCACGTTCGGGGCGTAGACCGTCTCGTTCGAGGGCGAGTTCCTGCTGATCAGCAGGAAGACGAGAAGACCCAGGAGCGTCACCAGGAAGAGCGCCAGGAAGCCGGTCACCCAGGCCCAGATGCTCGCCTGGCCTTCATCTTCGTCAGGCTCGAACTCTGGCTCGACCGGGTTGATCCGGCGAGTCCCGCGGTGCGCGACTCCGTCCGGCCCGTAGCCGCTCTGGCTCGGCTGGCCGCGGGCGCTTACGAAATCATCCTCGACCTCGGGACCAGCGTACGCGTCTGCCGAGTAGATGACGCGAGATGTGGGGTTGGGGCGGCGGCCCATCGGCGCCACCGGCGGAACCGGGGGCGGCGGCGCGGGCGCCGCTGGTCGTGCAGGCGGAGGCGGGGCAATTGGCCGCGGGGCAGGTGCCGGCGTGGGAGGGATGGGCACCGGGACGGCCTCGGGCTCGGCCTCCGATTCGGCCTCCGATTCGGCCTCCGATTCGGGCCCGGGCTCGGCATTGCCAGAGGCGGAGGCGAACATGGCATCGAGCGCAGCGACCGTGTCTTCGAGGCCGTTCGCCAGCTCCGTGGCCGACTCGAATCGGCCTGTCGGATCGACAGCGACCGCCTTCTGCTCGATCGCCTCGATTTCGGCTGGAATACCGTCCTGGAACTCGGACGGTCGCGGGCTCGGGTTCGCCTGTCGGGCAGCCAGGACATCCGCGCCGGTATCGCCGTCCCACGGTCCGCGGCCCGTGAGCAACTCGAAGAGCAACACGCCCAGGGCGTAGATGTCCGAGGCGTCCGTCGCGCGCCGGCCTCGCACCTGCTCGGGGCTCATGTACAAGGCTTCCTCAACGGTCCGATCTGCCACCTGACCGGGAGATTCGGCAATGACGCGGGCCACACCGAAGTCGGCGACTTTGATACCGCCGTCGCGAGTGACGAGGACGGTGCTCGATCGTAAGCCGCCATGAATGACGCCACGTTCGTGGGCAGCGGCGACGGCCGTCGCCACAACCCCGGCGACGTTGGCCGCTCGCCGAGGCGGAACCGGCCCGTTCTGGTGCAGCAGCGCGCCGAGATCCTGGCCGTCGACGTACTCCGTCACAACGTACTGGCACTCGGCCTCGGTCCCGTAGTCGTAGATGGCCAGGATGTTGGGATGGTTGAGCGCGGATGCGGCTCGGAGATAGATCTTGAAGTCGGCGACGAAGTCCGGGTCAGCGCCGAACTCCGGGCTCAGGATCTTGACCGCCACGATGCGATTGGATTGGGCATCGGTGGCGCGGAAGACGGTCGAGATGGCATCTTCGCCACGCAGCTCCATGAGCCGGTAGCGCCCTGCGATCACCTGTCCGATCTCGGCCACAAGAATTCCTCAACATGTCGGCGTGAATGCGCCGGAGCCCTGATGGAGCTCATCGGAGTGGGCCATCCCCCGTCGGGACCGCTAACTCAGGTCGAGCCCCTGCAAGTATTGCCTGAACTCGGCGCCGATGTCCTGACGTCCCATTGCCAGTTCGACGGAGGCCTTGAGCCAGCCCATCGTCGTCCCGGCGTCGTAACGCTTGCCTTCGAACGCGTAGCCGTAGACGTCCTGCTCCTGCATCAACATTTCGATCGCATCCGTCAGCTGGATCTCGCCGCCTGCGCCGCGAGGCGTTTGTTCTAGCTTTTCGAAGATCTTGGGGGTAAGAATGTAACGCCCGATGATCGCCAAATTAGAAGGCGCTACCGACGGGTCCGGCTTTTCGACCAAGCCCGAGACCTTGTAGAGACGCGGATCGGGCCCGCCCGCGCCCGGGCCGCCGTCTGCGAGTTGGCCGTCGATGATGCCGTAGCGGCAGGTCTCCTCGTGAGGCACCTCGGTTACAGCCACGACCGACGAGTGGGTCTGCAAGTACGCTTGAATCAGCTGCCCGATGCACGGCCGGTCGCCCACAACCACGTCGTCGGAGAGAATAACGGCGAACGGTTCGTGGCCAACGAGCTCCTTGGCGACGAGAACCGCGTGGCCAAGGCCGAGTTGCTCCTTCTGGCGAACGTAGGAGATCTGGGCCAAATCGGAAATGGCGCGGATCTGGCGCAGCATCTCGATGTCGCCCCGAGCCTCCAGGAGCTGCTCGAGCTCCAGGTTCAGGTCGAAGTGATCCTCGATGGCCCGCTTCTGGCTGCTGGTGACGATGATGACCTGCTCGATTCCGGCCGCGACTGCCTCTTCGACGGCATACTGGATCACCGGCTTGTCAACGAGCGGGAGCATCTCCTTGGGCTGGGCCTTGGTGGCCGGGAGAAAGCGGGTTCCCCAACCCGCAGCGGGAAAGACCGCCTTACGTACTCGCATTTGCCCTCAGCTTCGATCGGCCGCCGTGGCGGCCGGGTCCACGAACTCGTGGTCGTCGCGGTGTAGGCCGTCGCAAAGCCCCAACCGACGCGGCTCGACGGGCAGCCAGACCGGTCGCATGATCTCTCTGACCTGGGATCGACGGCAAAAGAGCATCTCGCGCTTGGCCATCCAGGCCAGTACGTGGCTCGGATCACCATGGAACTCGAATGGACCGGGGTTCAGGCCGGCGGTTTGCGTCCAGGAGACGGGCGCCTCAGGCGCCACGACGTCGAGGATGCTGACGCGCCACGGTCGCCCTTCGATGATTCCGCCGCAACCGGCGCATCGGACAGCAACAGTCTCGGTGACGATCGTGGGGATGCGGACGCCGTAGAGTTCCATCTGCTGACGATCGTAGCAGGTCGGTCGGCGGAGGTCCGGGCATCTGGAGTTACAGAGGGACCGGTTCATGGACGAGGATCAGATCCCACCCGCCGAATCGGCTCGGGATAAGAGACGGGACCGCGACGCCGAGGCTCAAGCCAGAGCCGGCATGCGGACCGGCCTGGCGAAGCAGTTCAAGCAGGTCCTCGATTCGCAGCGCAAACGCGCCGACGAGGTCCAGCGCCGTCGGACGGACGTCGAGTCGGACGAGGGCGGCCCAGCTCATCGCCGCCAGCCGTGAGCCCGGCCAGCCGGACAGGCACGGCCGGCCTCAGTGCATCGAGAAGTAGCCTGAAACGTCGAGCACGACGTCCGCGTAGGTCCCGCCCGATCCCACGAAAGTGACCCATAGATTGCCGCCGGTCCCCAACGGCATCAGGACCGCGTTGGCTCGGATGTCACCCTCGGGGAAATTGATCGTAGAGGTGGTGGGCAGGCCTCCGGGCTGGTTGGGAGTCAGGGCGTAATAGCCTTTGGATCCCTCGCCGACCGCGGTGAGATTGCCCGTAATGCCGACCGCGTCGGTCGGGACGTTGAGCGCGGCCTCGCCGGATCGCCCAACCACGGGGAAGCCTGCCGAGACGCCGGACTTGAGCGAGGCCGAGAGTCCCAGCCGCCTTCCGGCACGCGAATCGACCACGCGGTTCGGTGTCAGGGCCACGTACGTGGCGCCACGCAGGTCTGGGGCGAAGTAGCCGGTAACGTCGAAGATCACGTCCGCACTTGTCCGAGCGGTACCAATGAACGTGACCCACACCAACCCATTGGCACCAATCGGGGCGACGACGGCATTGGCCCTGGTGTCGGCCTTGGGGAAGTTGAGCGTTGAGGTGGTCGGCGTCCCGTCGGGGCGAGTCGGGGTCAGGCTGAAATAGCCTTTCGAGCTTTCACCGACCGCTGTCAGGTTGCCCACGATCGCGATCGCATCGGCTGGGACGTTCAGGTTCGGATCGGTCGAAAGCCCGGTCACCCTGAAGCTCGCCGGGCTGCCCGACACGAGCGACGCTCCCATGGCGACGCGGCGCCCGGCACGCGAGTCCAGCACCCGATTTGGCGTGAGCGGCAGATACGTGGCGCCGCTCAGATTGCCCAGGAAGTAGCCCGTTACGTCGAAGACGACGTCGGCCTGCTTGCCCGCGATGCCGACGAAGGTCACCCACAGTGTCCCGCCCGGGCCCAGGGGCACGGTCACCGCGTTGGCGCGGATGTCGCCGGCCGGGAAGTTTATGGACGAAGTCCCGGGCGTGCCCGAGGGTCTGGTCGGGGTCAGGCTGAAGTAACCCTTCGAGCCTTCGCCGACGGCCGTGAGATTGCCCGTTACTGCCACGGCGCCGGCGGGCACGTTCAATGTCGGATCGGACGAGCGGTCGGTGACCTGGAATGCGACAGGGACGTTGTGACTCAACGAGGCCGAGAGTCCGAGACGCCTGCCGGCGCGCGAGTCCACCAGACGGTTCGGCGTGATGGGCACGTAGGTGGCGCCGGCGATCGGCGTGGCGCCTGGCGACGGCTGTGATGGGTCGCTCGTGCCGGCGACGTTGGTGGCCGTGACGGTGAACGTGTAGGTGACACGGTTCGTCAGCCCCGAAACGGTGCAAGAGAGCGGTCCGACGGACTGGCAGGTGATGCCGTCGGGCGCGGAGACGACGTCATAAGCGGTGACGGGACTGCCGCCGTCGGAGGGCGGGGCGCCCCAGGAGACGACGACGGAGCCGTTTGAGGCGACTGCGGTGACGTTCACCGGAACGCCGGGCCGAGTGCGGGGTGTCGCGGCCGGCGAAGGATCGGACGGCAGGCCGGTGCCGAGCAGGTTGGTCGCGGTCACAGTGAAGGTGTAGGCAACGCCGTCGGTTAGGCCGCCCACGGCACAACCGATGGCCCCGCCGGTGGCGCAAGTCTTGCCCTCGGGCACCGAGGCAACCGTGTATGCGCTGATCGCGCTGGAGCCCGGATCGTCAGGCGCGTCCCAAGTGACCGCCACGTTCCCGTCGCCCGGAGAGCCGGTGACATTTGTCGGGCGGCCCGGAACCGGCAGCGGCGTCACGGAGTTGGAGGCGCTCGATGCAGGTCCGGTGCCGATGGCGTTGGTAGCGGTCACGGTGAAGGTGTAGGGCGTGCCGTTGCCGAGCCCGGCCACGATGCAGCTCATAGCACCGGCCGTGGTGCACGTCTGGCCGCCCGGGGACGAGGTGACCGCGTAGCCCGAAATGGGCGCGCCGTCCGCGGGAGTGCTCCAGCTGACGAGGGCGGCGGAGTTGCCGGCGGTCGCAGTAACTGACAGCGGCGCGCTCGGAGTCGGAGTCAGGGAGGCATTGGCTGTGGCCTGAGGTCCAACCAGGCCGGCCGTGTCTACGGCGCTGACGGCGTAGACGTGCTGCCCGCCGGTGCCCGCCGGCGGATCCACATAGCTGAACGTGGAGTTGGAGACCTCGCCGACCTGCAAACCGTCGCGGTAGATCCGGTAGCTGGCTACGCCCAGGTTGTCGCCGGCGGCCTGCCAGGAGAGTTGAGCGCCTCCGTTCGGGAGGCCTGCGGCGGACATCGACGCCGGTGCCGTCGGCGGCTGCGTGTCGCCGATCGTCACTGACGCTCCGGACGAGTCGACCGAATTGACCGTCACGGTGAAGCCGCCGCCGGTGTCGCTGAAGGTGCCGCCAACCTGGAGGGGCGCATCCCAGAAGAAGATGTCCGAGGTCGAGCTGGCATTGGACACCGTGTCCACGAGGTAGCTCTGCCCAAACGCGCCGAAACCGGAACCGTCTTCCGAGTACCGGATCGAAACGCCGGAGGTGACCGTGGAGAAGACCGGGTAGGAGGGGTTGGTGAACTGGTCCCAGGCGGTCCCCGTGAGCGTGGATCTGAGTTCCAGGGTCCACGACCCCGACAGCCCGCCAGGCACCACGGGTGAAGGTCGGGCGATACGCAACGATCGGACGCCGGCCGTGGAGGAGTACGTGGGCACGAGCGAGTAGGTGCCAGCGGCGCCCACCGTTTGGGACTCTCCAGCGCCGAGCCAACCCAGCGCTCTCAGGCGATCCGCGTCGAGCAGAGCGTGCACCGGCGACCCGACGAAGCCCATCGTTGAGTACTGGTCGTCGTAGCTACTGCTCGAGCAGCTCGCGCCCAGAGGCACCTGTCCGGTGTCGCCGAAGCAGGCGAGGCCGTTGGAATGGGCCAGGCCCAGGTTGTGGCCCAGCTCGTGCGAAGCCGTCATCGCGGACGTGGCCGGCTCGTCGGCCGGATATGTGGCCCAGTCGACGAAGATCTGGACGTACTTGCCGGGCACGTAGGCGATGCCGAGCGTGTCGCCCAGATTGCAGGGTCGCTTCGTCCACAGGAGCACGTGGTCGTACGACGAGAGGTTGTAGCCATGCGCTGTGGCGGCGGCAAGAGCTGCATTCACCGAAGTGGCGAACGACCAGGTCGAGGTGCCGCCCGGGCACTGGCCGATCCCCAGGTGCCACGGCCCCAGGATCGTGGCGGTGGTGGCGACCCTGCCCCGAGAACTCGTCTGGAACCAGGAGTTGACCGAGGCGGTCGAACCGTTGAATGTGGTGTTCGCCTGATCGGCGGTAACAGGGTAGCCCGACAGGTCGGTGTAGTCGGCGACGATGACGGCGATCTTGCGAGTCTGGACTGCGGCGGGCGAGGAACTAGGCGAGACGGCAGGGTTGGCGGCCGGATTGTCGGCGGCGCTCCTCTCCACCACGATGGACGCCGCGGTTATGGCAACGCTTCCGTCGGCTTGCATCGGGCCGGTAATGCGGACGAGCGCGCCGTCCAGCGCATTCGCGACCGGGCCTGTAACGGCCAGGGCCGTGGATCCGGACTCTGAGTCGATCGAGTAGAAGGTCTCCGAGTGAGCGCTACCGAAGTCGTCGGTGACGGCGACCCGAAAGGTACCGGTCAGAGTCACGTCGCCGGGTGCGGCTTGGCCGGTGCCCGCCACGGGCTGGACGCTCGGATCGGATGCGGCCACGGATGGGACGGCGGATTCGGTGGCCGCGGAGGAAGGTGGGACAACCGGATCCGCGGCAGATGCGGGGACGGGGAATGCGACGGTCACGATCGCGATCAGCGCCAGCAGCGCCCGACTCCACCGCATCGAACTCATGCCATTCCACCTCCGGTATCGGGATCCGGGCGTCGTCGGTCGTTCCTTCGCGCTGCCATCGACGGATCCCAGCCCACGTGACGCCGCATCCATGCGCCACGACGCCGTCATAGTCGGGGCCGGAGCCGGGCGCGGCAATGGACCTTTTGAGCCACCCAGGACCCATTCCGGCAGGAGCGAGCGATTTCGAGCCGGGTCAGCCGCCGAATGTGAAGGCGTATGCCCGGGCACCCGGCGCGCTAAATGCGATCGTGACCGTGGCGCGAGCGGGGGAATCCAGATGAACCAGATGGTAGAGGCGAGCCTGGCCGACGACCATCGAGCCGTCTGCGCTCACATCCTCCGTCGCGACAGCCGGGGCTCCGGTGACGGTCACCGTCGCTGGTACCGGGGAGTCGGCGGCCATGACCAGGTAGACGTCCCGGGCATAGAAGGACAACTCGAGCCTGTCCCCGGATTGGGTAGCAGAGACGTATTGGGGCTGAACGTCGAACGTCCCCGACAGCGCGAAGTCGTCGTCCGGCAGGTCGCCGGGGAATGCGAACAGGGTGGCGCCGGAGGTCGGGTATCCGGGTGACCCCGCCTGCGAGTCGGCCCGATCGGAGCCGAGGTAGGTCTCGGGCGTCTCCTGGGCGATGAACGGCGGGGCCGCCTCCGAGGCAGCCGGAGTGGGCAGCGCGACCTGACCCGCCTCGGCCAGAAGGGCTCGGATCTCGTCCGCGGTCTTGAGGTAGTCGCCCTCGCCGAAATGGGTGTCCCTGATGTGGCCGCTGGCGTCGATCAGGTAGTCCGCCGGCCAGTACTCGTTGTTGAACGCCTGCCAGGTCGAGTACTCGTTGTCCTGGGCGACCGGGTACGTGATCCCAAAGCGGGCGATGGCGGCGGCAACGTTGCCGGCGTCAT
This sequence comes from Chloroflexota bacterium, assembly GCA_003158675.1. Lineage (GTDB taxonomy): Bacteria > Chloroflexota > Limnocylindria > Limnocylindrales > CSP1-4 > Fen-1039. The sequence goes on from PMKN01000007.1 coordinate 12,445, forward strand.
GTTCGAAGGCGAATTCGGGCGTATGTACTCCGATCACGACGAAGCCTTCGGGGCCGTAGTCCCGATACCAGCTTTCCACGTACGGCAGGGTCCGGATGCAGTTGATGCACGAATAGGTCCAGAAGTCGACCAGCACCACCTTGCCGCGCAGGCCGGCCAGAGTCAGCGGCTGCGAGTTGAGCCAGTGGTCGATGCCGGAAAGCTCGGGAGCGATGGGGCCGTTCGCCTGGTCGGAGCTGGAGCCCACACCGAGATCGGACAGCGCCGATTGCACCGGGTTCGATCGTTCGAGCGTTTGGAGCGCCCCGGTCCAATCTGGCAGTGCGCTGGTGAGGTCGGCCGAGATGGCAGTGTCGGCGCCAACGGCCATCAGCCCTGAGGTCGCCAGAACAAGGACCCCGAAGACTTGCCCGGCGCGCGCCGAGGCCGCGCGAAGGTGGAGCCGAGCCAGCGCCGCGCGCCCACCGAGTGCGATCGCCAGTAATGGCAGCCCGGCACCGATCGAGTAGGCGACCACGAGCACGATCGTCGACCTCGAGCCCGGGGCCGTCACCGCAAGGCTGGTGATGGCGCCGAGGATCGGGCCCGCGCAGGGAGTCCAGACCAGGCCGAGGCCCACGCCAGTTATCAGGCCGCCCGCGACTCCGGGCCTCGCCAGCCGAACACCCACCGCCGGAACGCGGGCAGTGACCCTTTCCCAGACCCGGGACAGTGCCGGCACGAGCAACGTGAGGCCGAACACAGCGATGACGACGATGGCCGCGTCTCGAAGCGCCGAGCTCGGCAGGTGCAGGGCCTGGATGATCTGGACGCTGGCCAGTGTGAAGAACGAGAAGCTGGCGATGAGTCCGGCAATCACCAGATACGGCCGGCGCCTGTCGCCATCGGCCCCTGTCGCGAGCACGATCGGAAGGATGGGGAGGACGCAGGGGGAGACGGCGGTAACGAGCCCCGCGACGACGGCGATAACAATGAGCAGAGCCATGCGTGTTTGTAGTACCCCGGCTTGGGCCGGGCGTCAACGCGGACATCGTCCAGACCCGACAGCCGACTCTGCCACGCCTAGTGACCGCCCGAGACAGTCGGAGCGCGGGCGTACGTCGCTGCCCTCGCAAACGCGTCCGACACGCGAAGCGCGCGTCGCCAGGCGAAGAAACCTTGATGGTCCCTTACCGTAACGCCCGGCCGTTTTCAGGACTTCGAGCCAGACGATGGGGTATGGTCGTCGCCGGATACGAGCGCGTCCGTCTTGCGCGCCTGTGTCCCTGGCTCCTGCCAAACGGCGGGACGAAACCAGAGGTGCACTGTCATGACCAACCTACGGCGCATGCGGTTCGTACCGCTTATTGGAGCTCTGATGCTCGCGGGCGTGGCTTCTGTCGCTTTCGCAATCGGGGCCGCTTCCAATGGCGCTCCCGCCGCTCAGGCCGCACAGCCGACGACAATCCCCGGTCATCCCGAACTGGGGGCCGGTTGGTTCTCACCTAGCACGATCCGCGGCGGGTTCGGCCAGGTGGCGATCACGATCACGAAGATCGAAGGCAGCCAGCTTTCGCTGCAGACGACCGACGGGTGGACCCGGACGATCGACGCGACCGGGGCCACCATCACCAGAAGCGGACAGACGATCGCCGTGACCGACCTGAAGGTCGGCGATCAGATCAACTTCCGCGAGTCCCGCCAATCCGACGGCACGTACAAGATCACGACGATCGAGGTCCTGATGCCCACCGCGTCAGGCACGGTCACGGCCGTCGCACCAAGCTCGGTGACAATCACTCAGCCCGATGGCTCCTCCAAGACGCTCACCCTGACAGGGTCCACGACCTACAAGGAAGATGGCGCGACCGTTACCCAGAGCGCCCTGGTCGTGGGCGTGCGGATCGGCGCTGAGGGCACGGTCGACTCGGCCGGCAACTTCACGGCCACCGCCATAACCGTCGCTCCGGCCTTCGTCCAGGGAACGGTCGCCAGCAAGACGACATCCACCATCGTGGTGACAACCCAGGCCAGCAAGACGGTCACGGTAAACGTCACCTCCACGACGAAGTACTCCGTAAAAGGCGTGGCTTCGCCCACTCTCGCCAACATCGCCGTCGGTGACCGAATCGTGGCCACCGGCTCTCTCAACGCGGACGGCTCTCTTAGCGCCGTGGCGGTGCAAGACGTCCCGAAGGGCCAGCCCGCCGCCGGCGGGCACGCGCCCAACAGCGGCGCCAGCCCCGGCGCCAGTTCGACTCCCAAGGCCAGCTTCGGCCCGAACGACCAGCCGGGCTTCGGCGGCTTCGGGGGGCGCGGATTCGGCAGCGGATTCGGTGGGCGCGGTGGGCGCGGTCCGGGCGGCCACGGGCCGGTCGGCCCCAACGCCTCACCCAAACCCTCCCCATCGGCGGTGCCCGGTTCCAATGTGTAGCTGAAACGGGAATCGCCAGCACCGCCAGGCGGTGCTCGGGAAGCTGGTGACCCGAGTCCTCGGCGGGGACGCCATGATGGACCTGGGCGGACGCCGCGAAACGCACGGCTGCAAGCCCCGCGAGGACCATTCCATGCCCGCCATCACCGTCCCCGACATCACCGTCCTGCCCCGCGTCCCTGAACCGGACCCGATCGCGACCCGCATTCGTCCGGTTCGTAGCCTGACGACGGCACCGCACGGGCTCGAGGGCGAGGGCTTCCCCGTCCGGCGAGCATTTGCAGGCGTCGATCTCGCCGACCTGGACCCGTTCGTTCATCTCGACCAGATGGGCGAGGTCGAGTACGCGCCCGGCGAGCCGAAGGGCACTCCCTGGCACCCGCACCGTGGCTTCGAGACGGTCACGTACATGATCGACGGCACGTTCGAGCACCATGACTCGAACGGCGGCGGAGGAGTGATCACCAACGGGGACACGCAGTGGATGACAGCCGGCGCCGGGATCCTCCACATCGAGAAGCCGCCCGAGTGGCTCGTGGTCAGCGGCGGGCTCTTCCACGGCTTCCAACTGTGGGTGAACCTGCCTCGGGCCCAGAAGTGGGCACCGCCGCGCTACCAGGACCTGCGAGCCAGCGAAGTGGCGCTCGCTTCCTCGCCCGATGGCGGCGCGCTCGTCAGGATCATCGCCGGCGAAGTGGCAGGGCACACAGGGCCGGGTTCGACCTACACGCCAATGACCCTCGTCCACGCAACTCTGAGCCCTGGGGCACGCCTGACTCTGCCCTGGCGGGCCGACTACAACGCTCTCGTCTACGACATGGCCGGACACGGGACAGTGGGCACTGAGGCCCGGCCCATCGGGACCGGGCAACTCGCGGTCTTCGGGCCGGGGAACGCGGTCACCGTCGCGGCTCTGCCGGTACAGGAAAGCCGCAGCCCGAATCTGGACATTCTGATCCTGGGCGGCCGCCCGATCGGCGAGCCCGTCGCCTGGATGGGGCCGTTCGTGATGAACACCCGCGAGGAGGTCGTCCAGGCATTCGCCGACTATCAGGCCGGCCGCCTCGGTACGATCCCAGCCACCATCGCGGTGCACAACACCCCAACGACGGTCGTGGAGTCCGGGCAGGGCAAGGACGGCGCACCGGGCTGAGGTCCTCGGAGCGCGCCAGGTGCGCTAGAGGCGAATGCTTCGTCGCTGGGCTTCGACGACCACGAGACCGAGGGAGCCAAAGGTCAGGCAGATCAGGAGGACGAAGGGGAATGCGGGGTCTCCACCACTCGAGGAGTCGCCAATGGCGCTCGTCGGAGGTGGCGTGGCCGCGCTAGACGGCGTGGCCGTCTCGCCTTCGACTATCGTCGTACCTTCAGCGGTCGGCGTTGCCGCGATGGTTGGCGTTGCCGCGATGGTTGGCGTTGCCGCGATGGTTGGCGTTGCCGCGATGGTTGGCGTTGCCGTCTCGCCTCCGACTATCGTCGTAGCTTCGGGGGTCGGGGTGGCCGGGCGCGCGGTGACCTGCAGGGTGCCCGCAACGTAGGTGAAGTCGTAGTTGGCCGAAGTTCCGCCCGAGCAATTGATCGGGTAAGTAGCGACCGGGCTAGCTGAGGCGGCGGTCGCGGTACAGGTCGGCTGGAGTGTGAGGCTGGCTGCGGTGTCGCCGTGGACGAAGCCCGAGTAGGCTGGCGCCAGTGCCGGAATGGGATCGCCTTGGACCATCGTGACGGTCGGCCCGGTGACGATGAGCGGCGTCTTTGGCTCGAAGTCGAACGTCGCGGTGGTTTCGCCGACTCCGATTCTCAGGGCGTCCGTGTAGCCCGTGAACTGGCCGTCCCAGCCCGAGCCAACAAAGGGGCCGACACCGCCCGCGATGACCGCGCTCGGAAAGGCGCCCAGGATGGACGACAGGGGAATGAACAGCTTGCCGGCGCAGTCCGCGGTCCCCGCGTTGGCGCCGTTCGGATTGCAGGCGATGAAGCCGCCCGACGGACCTGGGTTGGGCAAATCCTTGGTCGACCACCAGACCGCGTTACCGCCCTGGAGCGCGTCCCACGTCTGCCAGGTGTCCAGCAGCATCGCGCCATACGAGCCGCTCTGGTAAATCGGCTCAAAGATCAAGGTCGCGGTGCCACCGGGGTCGGAACCATTGACGTCGACCTCGAGGGCGAGCGCGATCGTCTGGGCGATGGGGTTCGTGGAACTGGAGGCTCGGTAGGTGCTGTAGCTGAGCGCGTCGACGTTGGCGAGCGCCGTGCCCACATAGCCGCTGTTGAACAACTCCGACGCGTCCGACAGACCGGTCGTCGCGAACTGCAGGCTTCCAACGCCCAGCGGCGCCGTCGCCGGGCCGGTGACGAATGCCAACGAGCCGCCGTTGCGGGAAGAGGCCAGCCACGTTGTCCCAACGTCGCCCGGCCGGACCACCACGGTGCTGCTGCCCTCGACGCCACCCGCTATTGACACCGCGGCGATGACTGCAACCGCAGTTGCGATAAGCCTTCTCGTACGTCTCATGATGCGAGGACCTCTGATCGATTTGCGCGGGCAACCAAAGCCCGGTCGCTGAACCAACAGCCCCCACAACCGTCGCGGATGACCGCGCCGAGACTGCCAAGCGTAGTCCGATGTCGCGCTGCTCTGGGCTCGCGTCACCTGTCGTCTACCTTAGGGCCAAAGGAGCTGGGGAAGCCATGGTCAAGCGGCCCCTGTGTCGACAGCCGGCACCACTTTCCGGGGCGCGAGGGGCTTGCCCAGCGACGCATGCCTCCGGGTGACGCATCCGCGGATGCGTCAGCCTAGCCGGCCTGGGCAGCTGGCTTGAGGTCGACGGCGACCTGCTCGGTCGACCGATGCCGGTCGAGGCCAGCCTGGCCGAGCCTGCTCGCGCACCGGCAGACGCGCGGTCCCGTCGATCCGGTGCGGGTGTCGCCAACCCGACACTAGACGCGGTGCCCGGCGACGCGCAGAATTCTGGCTGGCCCGCAGGGGCGAGAAACCGGTTGGCCTGCGGCCCAGACAGCGTCCCCGCATTGGAATCCGTCACATTCCGTCCTGCGCGGAAGCTGTAACCGCCAGATCGTTGCCTCAGGCTACTGCTGTCCGCACCGATTGCGAGGAGGACTCTCGACCATGAAACGTCGCGCGTTGACGCTGTGCGCAGGACTGATGCTCCTGGGCTTGACGCCGGGATCCACCTTTGCCAGCCTCCCGCCCAGCGACTTCGATCAATCCAACTACCCGCCAAATACCTCCAATCAATTCAGTGCGGGCCAGGGACTCGCCCAGACCTTCACGGCCGGCAAGAGTGGCCTGTTGGTCGGATTCTCGTTGGATCTGGGTAGCGATGGCCCGTCCGCAGCAGTCGCGTCTCTATACAACGCGAATGCGAGTGGGCCTCAGGGCGTCGCACTCGCAACCTCTCCGTCTATGACCGTGCCCGGTAATCCCAGCTGGATCAGTTTCTCGGTCTCCTATGCCGTTACGGCCGGATCGATGTACGCCATCGTCGTAGGCCCAACTTCCAACCTGATGGCGGTCGGTTCAGCCAACAACTACCCTGGTGGCGCGGCATACGTCGTCGACAGCAACGTCTGGACACCCGCGACAGTCGGCGTCCCCGCCGCGCCTGCGGACTTCGGCTTCGAGGACTACATCGACCAGGTCACGGCCACGATCGGCTGGGACAAGCCGAGCATCACGGCGGGTACAACAACGTCGCTGACGCTCTCTACCACGATGACCTACTCCGCCGGCAGCGCGGCGCAGAACTTCCGAGCGGTGCTGCTTAATGTCCCGGGCTGGTTCACTCCCCAGAGCATCGCGTGCACGGTCCAGGACGGCAACTCGCCTCCAATCATGCTCGCACCGATCTATTGCACGGTGGACAATCTCAGGAACGGAGTGGCAGGAATCTCCGGAACCAACTACCCAAGCCCGAACGTGGAAACGTTCAGATACAACATCACCGGTTCCGGCGCACCACTCTTGGCTGACGCCGCAACCCCGGGGGTGGCGGGCGACAAGGCCTGCATCGAGTACACCCAGGCGCCCCCGATCATCTCGTACTGCTTCACCGCCGCCGCCAGCGTGGCGGTCGCGGCGCCCGCCGCGACGCCGACTCCTACGCCCACGCCTGTGCCGACGGTCGCGCCTACGCCCACGCCTGTGCCGACGGTCGCACCCACGCCTACACCTGCGCCAACGGCCGCACCCACGCCCACGCCAACGCCGGCGCCCACGGCCGCACCCACGCCGACGCCTGTGCCGACGCCTGCGCCGACGATCACTCCTCCGCCCACCGGCACCGCCGCGGGGTCGGATCGTGACAATACGGGCGGCCCCGGCCTGATCCTGCCGCTTGCCATGCTCGGCCTGGTCGGTGGCCTCATCCTGGCCGACCGGCGGCACCGGCGAATTCTCTAGCGCTCGACTAACAACGCCGCCCATCCGCCGGCAACGTTCTTCGCCTGAAACGAAAGACGGGGCTGCGATCTCTCGCGGCCCCGTCTCGATTCCGTTCGAAGGCCGCCCGCTCTACCGCGGTTTGGTCATATGGAGCCCAAAGACCGCTCCCTGCGGGTCGCCGAGTATGGCGAAACGACCGCCCGGAAAGTCCTGCGGCGGGACCATCTCTCGCGCGCCGAGTTCGATCGCCTTTCGGAAGGCGGCGTCGACGTCAATCACGGAGAAATACGCCATCCAGTAGCTGGGCACCTCGGCCGGAACCATTGAATTCATTTCCATCCCGCCGGCGATGCTCTCGTCCGCGGCAAGGAACTCTGTGTAGGGCGGCTGGCCCTCGCCCATCGGGCTCGTCCTGGTCGTCCAGCCGAAGACCGTGCGGTAGAACGCAACGGCCTTGTCGAAGCCGCGCGCGCTCAACTCCGCCCAGGTATACCCGCCCGTTACGCCAGTCGCAAAGCCGCTCATCGCCATCGGCTGCCAGGCACCGAAGAACGCGCCCGACGGATCCTGCAGAACTGCCATGGTGCCCTGATCGCCGACTTGCATCGGCGGAGCCATCACCTTGCCGCCAGCCGCCTGCACCTTCTTCGCGATGCCCTCGACATCGTCGGTGCCGAGGTAGATCGACCAGGCTGTCGGCGCCTCGGGCGACATCTTGCCGCCGATGCCGGCCACATCCTTGCCGCCGACCTTCGCCAGCGCATAGCCGCCGTACAGCGGGTCGGGGTTGACCTCGAGGTTCCACCCGAGGAGTTTCGTGTAGAACTCCCGAGAGGCAGCCGGATCTGAGCTTGCCAGATCGATCCAGATGGGCTTGTGCACAGTCGTGACTGCGGTGTCAGCCATTCGTCGCCTTCTTTCGTGATGCCTGAGCAGGTTCGGCCTTGCCGCCTGGAGGCCTGGGGAAGCGACATTCTGGCAGCCACTGGCTCACGCTCAAACAGCTGTCTCAACCGGCGCGCCGACGGGATCTGGCAGAGTTTGGCGCGGGCACCTGGGACGAGTCGCCTCAGAACGCTCCCACCGCGACCAGATGCGCAGCCCACGCCTCCAGGGCCGCAGGAAACTCTTGGCGGACCTGTACCCAACCGTGTGGAACCTGCGCGTTGAGGGCCACGTAGGGGTAGCCATTTGCCGTCAGCAGGCTCTCGAACGCGGTTGCCTGCGGGCCGTAGAAGGGCTGGCTCGGTTCGGCAATGACGATCAAGAACAGATTCTGGCGCTGGTCCACGGGCAGCTGGGTGGCGACGACAGTTGGCGAGGCCGCGGCGAGAGCAGCCGCATCTCCGCCGAACGGAAGCCTCGAGTTCGCACCGGCCGCACCCGCCTGGTAGTAACCCGAGAATGGGATCGAAGTGCCGAACACGGTGGGGTGGCGGAGGGCGAGGATGGCGGCGCAGTAGCCGCCCTGAGACATGCCGGTGATCGCTCGTGCGTTCGCCTGGGCAATCGTCAGGTAGTGCGAATCAACGTACTGGACCGCCGTGCGGCTGATGAAGTCGTCCATATGCTCGACGCCGTCGACCGAGTTGGCGCATTCGCTGACGAGGTACGGGCCGCTCCCGGAATCCACGAAGACGACGATCGTCGCCGGAATCTGTCCTCTGTCGATGAGGGCGTCCAGAGCTGTCCTGACGCTGGTGGCCGAATCCCAGAAGTCGAAGGAGGTGGGCGCCTCGTACAACACCGGATAGCGCCTGCTGCCCTTCGGGTCGTATCCGGGTGGCGTGTAGATGCCGATATCGTCCGTGGTGGTCGAGCCGCCTGTCCAGGGAGCCGGGAGCTGCACGACGGTGACCGTGCCGAGCCCCGATGGCAGCCACGCGAGCCAGGGCTGCGGGTCGGGAGACGCTGTCGGAGGCGGGGGCGTCGAGCTGGAAGGCCGAGTCGGCCCAGGGGACGAGTTGGCGATTGGTCCCTTGGTGAGGCTCGGCGACGGCGGGCCAACGGGGGGCGTCAGCGAGCTGCTGGGTACATCCGGAACCAATCCGACCGGTGGCGGTCCGCCGTGCAGCATTCGCGCGTCCGGCGTGTAGTTCACGAGGTCCCCGAACACCGGCACCGTAACGACCAGCAGGAGCAGGACGATGGCGAGGGCGAGAGGCTGCCTCACGAGGCGCCGGTCGGGATGCCGGGTCGCGACGGCGTCGCGGATCGCCGAGCCAGCCTCGACAAGGCCCGGCCGAACTGACATAGCGAGCGAAACCCCGGCCCAGCCGGAGATGACGCCAGCCGCCGTCAGAGTCAGCAACGTCAGCAGCCAGCCAGCGAAATCGAAGGAACCGTCGATCCCGGTCGCCGCCAGCGCATTGCCGGTCTCGGTCAGGAACGTGGGGCCGAAGAGAGCGGCGAAGACAGCCAGCCCGGCTAATGTCGCCTGACGGCTGCTGTTCGCGGCGAGCGTCGCTGCGGCAGCGGCCACGCCTCCGACCAGGAGCGAGCTGATGAGCTGGGCGCGGTCCGCGTCGAAGCCCATGACCACGAGCGCGGCGTTCGTGGCATCCGCGGTTCCCGTGGCAATGGCGGCCAATGCCACGACGGCCGCCACGACCACGTTGATGAGGGTCGGCCGTAGGTTGCGCATCGTTGTCTTGGCTTCTGGGGGACGGACCAACGCAGACACCTGTGGGTTCGGGATTGATCGACGCCTTCACGGCGGTAGCCGCGTAAATCTAGCGTCTGCGCGCCGATCCGCGATATCGCCGTCCACACAAGTACCGTCGCATACTGCCGTCATGTCCGTTCGATCGCGGCTGCCGTCGGTTCTGTTGCTCGGCGCGGCACTCCTGGCGTCGGGGCTTCTCGTCGTCGGGTACGGCGTGGCGGTCGGGATCGGCGTCATTGTCGGCCTGGTCCTGGGCTGGATGGTAATCGTCGCCGTCCTGGCCATGAGCCATCGGTCTGGCTCCAGCGTGACCTTCCTTGCCCAAGATCGGCGCGTCGGAGAGCCTGACGGGGCGGACATGGCTCAGATGGAGAGCTTCGGTCGAGATTCGATGCGGGTTGCCGGCGTCGACGCGGGAGTCCTGCGCCGGGTGATCGCCCTCGGCGACGAGGTGGAGGCGAGTGGAGCGCGCGTCGAACTCATTGCTATCGAGATCCGTGAAGACGGCGGCATCGCGACGTTAGCGGCACACGTGCGGCCGCCCGTCGGCACGCTTGGGCACTTCGCCGACGTGGCCGTATCCGACGATGCGGACACTGCCTACGTCGCGATCGGCATCGGCATCGGCGGCTCCTTCCCGGGCAGCAGCCGCCACGAGATCCGCTTCGCGCCTGCGCCGCCCGACGCCGCTCAGACGCTCACGCTACGGATCGAGGGGTTCATGGATCCGTTTCCGGGGCCGACGGTCCAGCTCCGGGGGACGTGGGAGTTCCGTGTCGCGCTTCGAGCTTCATCCGCACCCTGAGCATCGCACCGCGCGGACGTAACCTATCGTCAGGACGGCATTCGGATCGCGCTCGGGGAGACTCCACCAGGGAGGACTGACGTGCTACGGCGGGCGAGTCGAGCGACGCAGGCAGTGGGTTGGCTGCTTCTTGTCGTGGCACTGTGCGCCATAGCGCTCAACCCGGCCGTGCCGTCCGTGCCCTATGCATTCTTCTGGCTGGGCGTCCTTGCTCTCGCCCGCGGGGCGGCGATACTCGTTCCGTGGCTGGCGGTGGCCATCGATGTGGCGCTGCTGATGGTCTGCTTCTTCGGTCTCGGGATCGGCGGACTCTTCCTGGTGCCGAGCATCGTCTGCTTCACGCTAGCCGACGCCACACGCCGCGACCAAGCCACTCTTGCCTAGTCGCGCCGCAAGAACCCAGGCCGCAGCCCAGTAAGGGTGGAGCTGCGAGGGGGACCGCGGCCCCGTCGTGAGTTCGGTGTTGGCCCGCGGCCGATCTTCTCGGCCGTGGCATCAGGAGAACTAGGTGTCTTGGCGCCGGCGTCCGATGGCTAGCACCAACCCACCGAACAAGGCAGCGAGTGCGAATGAAAGTGGCCAGATGTTGACGCCGCCACCGCCGGAGGACCCGGAACCCATGTTCGTGGGAGGAGGAGTCGCGGTCGGAGCCGGCGAAGGAGTGGCCGTTGGGGCTGCCGTGGGCGCAGCGGTGGGGACGGGCGTGGGGGCAGCGGTGGGCGCCGCCGTGGGGGCAGCGGTGGGCGCCGCCGTGGGGGCAGCGGTGGGCGCCGCCGTGGGCGCCGCCGTGGGGGCAGCGGTGGGCGCGGGCGAGGGGGTCACGACGGGAGCCACTATCTGCACGCTGGCGGTGGTCGTGGCGCAACCCGGGCTCTGCTGGTCAGGTTGCGCTTGACCGGTCTGAATGTTAGGCGCCGAATAGACGAGGCAACCCTCATCGAATTGGATCCCTGAAACTCCGCCGACATCGGAGAGGAGGGGCGTGGCAGGACCGACCAACGTGAACGTCAACGTGTCACCGCCGACGGCGCGCACGACCGGGATACCCGAACCCTTGAAGTTCGCGACCGTGCAGTTGCCCTGAAGGATCTGGTTTGCCACGTCCGAGCAAGTGATGGTAAGGCTGGCGGGGTCGTACCACGACGGCAGGCCCTCCAAGAAGAGGAGGTAGCCGGCGGCCTCGTTGCCGTTGGCGACCGTGAACGTAGCCGTGAGGGTCAATGACGTGCTCGCACCGCCAGTGATCTGCGGCTTGCTCCACGCGAGCGTAGTCGAGATCGTGTCAACGAACGTCATGAACGCGTAGTTCGAAAAGAGACCCTCCGCGCCCCACCCGTCTGCGTCCTTGCAAGCCTCCCCTAAGGCGTAGGTGGCATCCGAGCCCATGAAGGTGGCGCCCGCGTTGGGGCCGAAGACGATTGCGTACATCTGTCCGGCGGTGACGCTGAGCGGCGTGTCGAACGAGAAATGGATCCAGCTAGCGGCGGCGGCGCCCGAGGACGTGTGGAACGCGCCCCTGAGGTGGGTCCCGTTCGGCATCGCTGGAGTCCCAGTCACGCCCTCGAGGTATACGTTGACTGTATCGATCGCGGAGAAGGACACGTCCAGCGAGACGCCGCTGAGCATGCCTGTTTTGCCGACGGTGAACGTCTGAGCGACAAGCCCGTTGGGAGCCGGCTTCGTGACGTCTGGAACCGGATTGGCCCATTGATCCAGGTTGGCCGCATTGCTGGGCGGGCTGTTCACGCCTGCCAGAGTCGAGCCCGGCATCAGGCCAAGCAACAACAGGCTCGCGCCAAGTGCGAACAGGCGACGTGTCATTTCGAGCAGTCCTCCTCGGTCGATCGACGCCAAAGCCCGGATGGCAACAGGCCAGATGCGGACGGTCCGTCGTGGCTACGACGTGACAGACTCCCGCGGCCGGAACCCCAAGGCCACAGATCGTATGGCGCGTCGCGCCTCCGCAGACCGAATCGAATGCTACCCTCTTGACGATCGTCGTGCGCAGGGATTCCTCGGGTCCGACGGCTCGAAAGTCGCTGCCTACGCGAACTTGTAGGCGACGATCAGGGTGACGACCAGTTGTGCCGATGCGGGCGTGGCCTGCTCCATCTGGGGGCATACCACCGGAGGGCTGACGGGCACGCCTCCAGTCGATCCGGTTGCGCCATTCTGGCCAGGTACAAGCGGCGCGATGGAGCAATCGGGCGTGGGATAGGTGTAGTTCGTGTTGGACGCGATGCTGACCGAGTAGATCGACTGGAGCGATACGCCCATCGATGCCGCGGCCGCAAGAGCTTGCGTGTGGGCGTCGGCCAGTGCCGCGTCCGAGGCCTTCTGGAGTGCCGCCGGTTTGTCGGAGCCGTCGGCCTTCATGTCGGCCGTGGCAGTTCCTTCCGCCAGGATCGTGCCTTCCGGCGCAACGCCAAGGGAGTTGAAACCGGACACCGGGTACGCGATCGAAGCGGACGCGCCGCCGGACACGACACCCCCGCCGGAAACGGCGCCGCCACCGGATCCGATCGTGACGCCACCGGACGGGGCTGGCAGGCCAGACAAGTTGGCGGCGGCCGCCTTGGGTGCGACCGAGGGCACGACCGCGGGCGACGTGGCCCGGGTGCCGCTCGACGCAGCGACCGTGCCGGCCGTCCAGCCGATAGCCAGGGCTGCGACCGCGACCACCAGGAAGCCGGCCAGCACCGATTTTGAGGGCCGGGTGAATGTCGAGTGCGGGTTCATGGTCGTGCTCCTCTGGCGGGCTCTGGTTCAGTCGGAAGATGCGGGCACGGCATGGACGCTCTCGCGCGGGCAGTGGTTCCCGGCCCACGCAATCTCGATCGCCGGGCGGAAGCCGGGCTAGCCATGGCCGCTGGCCGCCTGCTCGGCTACATCCTGAGCGACTCGCGCGTACGAAGCCGCTCCGTCGATCTCGGAGCCCGGTGTCAGCCGGTCAGTAGACGATGGTCGGTTCGGGCCCTCGAGGACGATTCGGCCGTCAGCGCCCCACCTCGAGCCTGACATCGGTCGACGGTCGCTCGGCTACGACCTTGACGTGACGTCCGAGGAGCATGCCCACCACGTCGGCGAACTGACCGACGCTCTTGATCTTCGGCAACATGCGCTCGATAAGATTCACCTGGTCGGCGGAGAGGGGCTCCCACGTGACGACGTGGAGATGGAGGTTGCGCCACTCGAACGTGGCCACGCTCTCCGCGGATTCGGCGGCGCGGATTGTTGGACTGGAATCGGCCATTGGAACTCCTTGTGCGCCCATTGTACGCACGCCTGCATTCGAGACGGCTGAAAGTTCCGGCTTCGGCGCCAACGGTGCGACCAAGAGGGCTCGGAGTGCGCACGGGTTCGCCGCTCCACGTGCCGCCTGACCTCGCTAGAGCTAGCCGACCGGGAACCCCGCAGACGCCTTAGCCGAGACGCCATTGAGAGTACAGGTCACCGTGGTCTTGGCGGTCCCGGGCCGCGTCGTCGAGGCGACATTCCAATCCCAGGACACGATCCCATCGTCGCCCGCGATCGGGGCCGTCTTGAGGCCGCCGGCGGTCGACTTATTCCCCGATGGCCAGGTCACCGCGACCCCGCAGGTGGCACCGGCTGAAGTCGCGGCCTCGAGATGTGCGACGCCACCCAGTGGGGCGGGATCCGGCAGTGATACGAATTTGACGCTGAGCGTCCGCGGCGGCGAGGTTCCGACGGACGGGACCGGCGGTGCCGTCGCACCGGCCGCTGGAACCGCCGTTGGCTCGAAGGTCAGATCCGCGGTTGGCTGGGCGGTGGAGATCGGGCCGGTGGGAGACCCCGCGAGGGCGATGCCGTAGTACGCGTGGACCCAGTGATCCCCGATCTCGTTCTGAGCCAGCGCGAGAGTGATCGCACCAGCGCAGACCTCCGATTTCAGCTTGGTCTCAAGAGCGTCCTTGGTATGCGCACCCGTCGATTGCCCGTCGCCGAGAGCAACCGTGTACGGCTCCGGCCACAGGTTGCGTGGATCCGCCGGGGCACCGCCCAGCTCGAGCGAAATGAGGTGGTCCTCCTCATAGGAGGATGTCCGGGTGTCGCTGTAGCCGTACTGGACAATCTGCTTGATCTTCAGGGCCGTGGTGTAAGAGCTACTGGGTCGGATCGTGGCGGTCCATCCTGAAACGCAGATAGTCGAATGGATCGTCGCCTGCGTCACGGCGGGGTTTAGCGCACCTGGAGTCAATTCAGAATCGGGCTCACCCGGTAGCCGCTCGGCCGCCCCCGTGTCGATCGCGGGCGGGAGGATCCCCGTCGCGTTTGGCGCAAATGAGGCACCGGCCCCGATCTCAAGCTCGTCGTCGGAATCGGCCTGCGACGCGGTTGGGGACGCTGAGCCGGCCGGGGTGGGGATGGGTGCGCTCGCCGTTGCGGGTGGCGGCGTCGTGGGCTGCGGCGTCGGGAGGGGAGCCGTGGGCTGCGGCGTGATGGGCGGCTCGGTTGCACCGGCGGTGCAGCCGGCCAGCAGCAGGGCCACTACCGCCGCCGCAGCCCAGACACGGCGCCGGGTTATGTTCCCGATCGGCATCGTATTCCCCCTGCCCGCAACACAGGTCAAGGCGCCGCGACCCCCAGTAACCGCCCTATTCTGCGCCCCGAGCAAGCCGTCCGCGCACCGTGTCCACGATCCGTACGCGAGGTCTATACCGCAGGCAGTGGCTGCGGCCGACCGTCATATTTGCTGGCGCAAACCGTACTAGCGCACGGATCCATGGCCCGTGTCTAGAATGCAGCGGGGTTAGCACGCAGGAGCCGGGTCACTGACAGTGGTCGCCTCCGTCAACGACGCAGCCGTATTGGGGGGACGGGTTGGGCTGTCAGCCGCGCGCTTCCAGGTGCTCGAGCGCCGCGATATCCGAGAAGCGGTCAGAATCACGTTCTGGCTCGTGAGCGGGGTCTTCCTGGTGAACGGCACCGTCCTTGCCTCGCAATCGCCGGTCTTCGCGGCGGCGTCGTTCTGTGCGGTGGCGGCGATGCTCGCCCTGCAGCTACTGTGGCGGCACGGAGGTCAGAGGAGGCCTCACCAGATGGCCTTCGCGATCGGGGTCGTGATCATGGCCATGGGCATTCCGGCAGCGGCAATGACGCCGGTGGTGGCATCAATGGTGGCGGGCGAGTTCGCGGCCGTCGTGGTCGGCTGCTCGGTCTTCATCCCCTGGGGCTACCGTTGGCATGGCGCATACCTGGCGATGGCCGCCTGCACTCTGGTCGCCGCCTCAGCTCTGTTGCGCGTAGACGAACCCCAGAGACTCGCAGTCCTGATCGTCGGTGTACTGGCAATCGGCACCAGCCTCGTGGGCAACATGTTCACTAGGCAGAGGCGCGAACGGGCCTGGGCCCAGGAATTCCGGCTGCGACAACAGCGGGCCGAACTCCGCCGCACGGTCGCGCGGCTCGACGCGGCCAACATGACGATCGAGCGCCTGGAGGGCATTCTCCCGATTTGCGCCGCCTGCAAACACATTCGCGACGGCGCCGAATGGAGCCCGGTCGAAACGTACATCTCGGCCCATTCGTCAGCGCTCTTCAGCCACGGCATCTGCCCCGATTGCGAGCGCCGTCTCTACGGCGAGGTGACCGGCGCCGCGGTCTAGATCCAGGAGATGTGGCGTCGGCGATACCCGTCCCCAACGGAGCGCGACGGCCGAGTCAGATTCCGTCGACCTCGCACCACGATCCGGCAGGTTCGGTCGGAGGTTCCAGTCCTGAGCGGGCCCCGACCATCCGAGCAGGCCTTCCGAGCGCCTCATCTGACGCTCGATTCGATCTCCCTCCCGGCGTCTGGCGAGACCTCGTGGCCCTCCCCGATCGAGGATGATCCTGAACCGCCCGACCCGAATGTCCCGAGTCCGGCCTATTGGGGTCCTCGGCGTCAGGCTGGCATGCGGCCAGCGCCTGATCGGGGCGAACGGCCCGAGCCTGCGGTGTCGGGCGAGCCGGCTAGGCCCTGCCAGAACGCCTGAGATCGGCCTCCATGCCGTCGAGCATTCCCTGGAGCCCGTACTCGAAGTCGGCATCCTCGGCGATCGCGGCGGGCCCGGCCTCCGGCATCAGTCGCACAAGATTCGGATACACATCGGCCGGCAACGACGCGAGGATGGCGACGTACATCTCCTGCAGCTCCTCGCGGCTCTTGCCCTCCGTCTCGGGCCCGGTCAGCGCGCGATTGTCCATGATCACGCTGCCGATCACGTAGTTGGTCAGAGAGGCGAAAGCCAGCATCAGCCTGTCGCCTTCGTAACCACCCTCCCTCAGGAGCGCCAGCAGATGCTCCATGACCCGGAGCGTATTCGGGCCGGCGGGAATGCGAGATCCGTAGAGCGGTGCGAGATGGCGGTGCCGCTTCAGCCCGGCGCGTATCTCATGAGCCAGGCCGGCCAGGCGGTCGC
>PMKN01000097.1 GCA_003158675.1 Chloroflexota bacterium
GATCTGGTAGCGCAGGCTGGCATCGACCTGTTCGCGCGTCAGCTGATCGCGGGGAGTGTCGTAGACCGGCCCCATGCTGATGTACCACTCGTCCACGAGTCGGAATACGAGCGGCGTGCCGCAGCGCCAGNNCGCCAGCAATGCGGGTAGCGGTGGGTGATGGTCTCGAGCCGGTAGAAGCGGTGTTTGTGCCTGAGGGACTCGAAGATCGGGTCGGCAATGTCCCTGACGTCTCGCCCGGAATAGGGACCGAAGCCGGCAATCACGACGCCGTTCTCGTCGAGAGGAGCGATCATCGGCAGCCCCAGCGACTTGCCCAGGGCGAAGTCCTCGGCCCCGCAACCCGGCGCGATATGGACGATGCCGGTGCCCTCTTCCTCACCCACCTCGTCCCACGTGACGACGCGATGTTCGTATGCGGGCTTGCCCTCCGACCCGGCGAAAGCGGCCTGGACGGCTGGCAGCTCGTCGAACGGGCCGGCGTAGCGCCAGCCTGCCAGTTCGCGTCCGGGCCGCTCCTCCAATACGTGGAACGGCCCTTCGAGGGCATGCCTCATCGTCCCCCGGCCGAGCCAGAAGGTCTCGTCTCCCTGCCGGACCTTGACGTACCGCAACTCCTCGCCGACTGCGGCGGCCACGTTCGATGTTAGAGTCCAGGGGGTGGTGGTCCAGACCAGCAGCGCCTCGCCGGGGCGATCGAGCAGCGGCAGCTTGATCGTCAGCCCGGGATCTTCGCGGTCTGCGTAGCCCTCGGTCATCTCGTGCTGGCTGATACCCGTGCCGCACCGAGCGCACCAGGGCATGGTGTCGTGGCCTTTGTAGAGCCAGCCGCGGCGATGGCACTCCGCCAGAAACGACCAGATCAGGTAGTTATTCTCGTTGGAGAAGGTGAAGTAGCTGCCGCCCAGCTCCGGCATGCCCAGCCGCCCGACCAGCATCTCGGCCGTGTCGGTGACGAGCGGGCCGGTCGTGCTGCCGATCGTGACCTGCTGGCTCGGATCCTCCGCCAGCCTGTCGCGCAAGCGGCGTAGATCGTGCGGGTCGTTCCAGTCCATCCACATTCCCAGCCGGATCGATTGCTCGGTCTGGCGAGCGGCGTACGTGAGGACGCGCTGCTTGCACAGGCTGACGAACTCGGCGACGCCGTAGTCTTCGATGTCCCGCTTGCTCGTGAACCCAAGATCGCGCTCGACGTTGACTTCGACCCAGAGGCCCTGACAGTCGAAGCCGTTCTGGTAGCGCTGGTCACGGCCCTGCATCGCCCAGAACCGCTGGAAGACGTCCTTATATGTCCGCCCCCAGGCGTGGTGGACGCCCATCGGATTGTTGGCGGTGATCGGTCCGTCGAGGAAGCTCCAGCGCTCGCGGCCGGCATTCTTGGCGCGCAGCCGCGCGAAGGTCCGGCGGTCGCGCCACAGGTTCAGAACCTCGTGCTCGTGGGCTACGAGATCGGGCTTGGAGCTGACTGGTCGAAACATCGTCCTCTTTGCTCTGAGTGCTCGTGACGGTGCGGATGGGCGACGGCCCGGTTGTCGGCGATCGGCCCGCGGCCGCGACGGTACCAACCTCCGAGGTCGTTTGCGGTGACGAGGGCCGTGGTCCGAGGCTATCCTAGCGAACCGGTGACAACTATCGCTCCCACGCCGCAATGTCGGTCCGCTTTCGGCGCGGCATTTCTGTCCTTCCTGGTCCCGGGTCTGGGCCAGGCGTACGCCGGTGCCTATCTCCGGGCGATTGCGCTGGTGGTCCCTCCTCTGATCGCGGCGGGGATCATCGTCGCCTTGTTCCTCAGCTATGGGCTGGTTGACTTCGGGTTGTGGGTCGGGCAGACGTCCGTTCTGGGCCCGCTGGCGATCCTGAACGTCGTTCTGCTCGTGTACCGCGCGGCAGCCTCAATCGACGCCTATCGCCTCCTCATCGAGCCCTGTCGACCGGGCGTCAGGTCTGGGATCTGGCGCATAGGCCGCAAGCCCGGCCAGATCAGCCCGCATTCGCTGGTTGGACTCGAGGCGATCCTTATCGTGATGGTCGCCGGCCATGCCATCGTGGGCTACTGGGACGTCCGGTTCTACAACCTGGCCAGAGATGTCCATGCGCCCGTCGCGATCGACACCGCCGCCCCCGACGCATCGCCTGAGCCGGAACCTTCGATTTCCTTCCCGCCCCAGGAGACCCTTGCACCAGCGCCGACGATACAGCCCTGGACCGGAACGGCCCGGTTGAACATCCTGCTCGTGGGCGTGGACCAGACGACCGGGTTCCGCACCGATTCCATGATCGTCGTGAGCATCGACCCGGTCACCGATCGGGTCGTCATGTTCAGCATGCCGCGGGACACCATTAGTGTGCCCATGCCCCCCAAGTCGCGCCTTGCGCAACTCTGGGGACCGTATTTCAACTACAAGCTCAATGCCCTGTGGAAGTACTCGGACAGCTACCGAAACCTGTTCCCCGGAGGCGGCGCTGAAGCCTTGCGACAGGCTCTCGGCTACGCATTCTTCGGCGATCAGAACGCCATCCCGTACTACGTGATGGTGGATTTCGCCGGCTTCCAGAAGGTGGTGGACACGCTGGGCGGCGTGACCATCGACGTCCCGGCGCCCGTCATCGACGACGGCTATCCAGGCAATCACGGCGACGGCCAGCACGAGCGCATCTACATCCCGGCCGGCATCCAGCATATGACCGGCGACCAGGCTCTCGATTACGCGCGCAGCCGCAAGGGCAGCGTCCTCTACAACGACTACAACCGATCAAACCGGCAGCAGCAGATCCTCATCGCGCTGGAGCAGCAGGCCAACCTCGATGCGATCTCAGCCCACCTGGGCGACCTCGTGGACGCGCTGTCCTCGACGATCCACACCGACCTTCCGGAAGGCCCCGACGTGCTCGGCCCCATGATCCAGCTGGCCAGGTCGATCAAGCCCGCCGACATCAAGACCTATGCCTTTGCGCCTCCCGGATACGGGACCGCCTCCAGCGATAGCAACGGCTACGTCTTCGTCCCCGACATGGCCGCGATCCGTAGCGCAGTGAAAGGCGCCATCAGCGGCGCCGCCAAGAGCCCGGATCAGCTCCAGGCGGCCGTCGACGAGGCGGCCCCGATCGTGGTCGAGAACGGCACGGGAGTATCCGGCCAGGACAGCGCGGTGGCCACGTACCTGCAGGCTTTGGGCCTCGACGCCCAGGCCAGCGCCGACCAGCCGCCGCAGCTCGGCGGCGTCACAAAGCTGCTGTGCATCGACGGCGCCAATGAAACGTACCCGTCCACGCTCTTGGAGTTGGAAAAGACGCTGGGTCTCACGGGCACCCCCTCGACGGACCCAGCGGCTGCGATCCAGATCGTCACGGAGCCCAACGAAGCCGTGGGGTTTGCGATCGAGACCGGCACGAACCTGCCGACGCTCACGACGCCTTCGGGCTGACCTCAGGATTTCTCGGTTACCCGATACTCCAGGTGGTGCCCCGTGAGCAGTCGCGTCTGCGCGTCGAGTGCCGGCAGGTTCGTGAATAGGATGCCAACGATCGGCAGACACAGCCACTGCAACCAGGAAACGGCACGCATCCACAGGCCCCATTCCCGCGGCCGTGGCGGCGCCAGCTCGTTCTCGATGAACACCAGAACGATCAGCGCGCCCATTGCACCAGTGAGCAGCCACGCGGCGTAGACCGGCAGGTTCTGACCCAGCGGCGTGGGCCTGAAAGACTCGTTCAGCAACAGCGGCAGGTTCGAGCCGAAGATAATCACGAATGGCGCGATGGCCCAGTTGATGTGATCCGCCCACAGCGAGATGAGTCGCCCGATCCTCTTCCGAAGTGGGATCTCGCCATGGTGGAAGGCGTTGTCGATGTAGAAGGGGATGTCCGTTACGCCCCAGGCCCAACGCCGAATCTGCAAGTACTGCTGGGCCAGGGTGCGCGGATAGGAACGCGCCCGGACCGCATCGCCATAGACAGGGATGAACAACGGCTCGGCGCGGAACTCGCCGCTGTAGCGGAAGAAGCTCTTCCAGTAGAACCGGCTGTCCTCCGGAATCGCATCAGTGGCCCAGTAGTCGACCTCGTGCACGGTCTGCAGGGACACAGCGTACGAGCTGAAACTGATCAGCCGCTCAGGCGTCAGGTGTCGCCACATCTGAACGTGGGTCGTGCTGACGGCTATCAAACGGACCGGCAAGGGGCATCGCCATAGGTTGTTGTGGAACATGGGCACCGGCTGATACAGCCGCCGATAGCGGTCGGGATTGGTCACGAAGCGGTAGGTCAGGTAGCCGAAGTACTGGCGGTGGACCCGGTAGTCCGCATCGAGGTCCGTGACCACCACGTTCGCGGGGTCGAAGCCCAGTGTCGTCAGCTCGCGATAGAGCCACCGCCCGCCGTATGCCATCGCACTGGACTTGCCGACAACGACGCCGGGCTCGAGGGGATCGAGAATGTGGAAGAAGTGCAGGAACTGGTCGCCGAAGGTCTCACGCAGCCGGGCGACGTTCTCGCGGCCCTGCCCGTCCGTCGCGCGGGTGATGATCGCGACCATAAGCAGGTTGTGCGGGTAGTCGGACTCGGCCAGAGCCTTGATCGTTTGGTAGAGGTTCTCGTAGGGCTCCGTGTACGTCGGTATCAGGGCCACGTGCACGAGGTCCCGGGCATTCGGCAGAGGGTGGCCCGAAGCCACGAGATCGAGTACGCCTTCAAGAGAATGGCGCTCTTCTCGCAGGCGTTGCAGCTCGCGCCGGCCGCCTCGCGCAGCAGTGCCTTCACCAGCCGCCTGGAGCTGGTCGATCCTGACGCGTACCAGTTCGATCGTTCGAGCCAGGTCGTCGTAGCGCTTCTGCGGGTTCTCGAGTGAGAAGGCGCGCTGGCGCCAGTCAACGGCCGCCACCTTGCGAATGCGGCGGAACGTGATGTTGACGCCCACGGACAGCTCTGTGGCGCGATACAGCCAGTAGCAGTCAAAGCACAGCACGAACCAGCCCACGACCTGCGGGAATCGCAGCGAAAGTGGGATCGGAGCCAGGATGAGCAGCCACGTGACGAGGCCCGGGACGATCTCCAGACCGCGAGTCGCGATCCGCAGCCGCAGTGGCGGGCTGGCGACGGCCTCTGCGGGCCGGATCGCCGAAGAATCCAGCGCCGCCAGTTCACTCACCCCTTGTAGATCGGCGTGACCCAGTGCCGGAACTCGGGAAGGCGTCCCCGCACCGCGTCAAAGTAGGTCTTGCTAACCAGCCGCGAAATCGGGCCCACGCGACCGTCACCGACCGCGCGGTGGTCGACAGAGGCAACTGGTGAGACCTGCGCGCCGGTGCCGCAAAGGAAGACCTCGTCGGCGATGTAGAGCTCGCTGCGGTCAATCTGCCGCTCCTTGACCGTGATCCCCAGGTGGGCGGCGATCTCGATGATGCCCGCCCGGGTGATCCCTTCGAGGATGTCCTCACTCACCGACGGCGTGATCAGCACCCCGTCGCGAACGATGAAGAGGTTCTCGGCGGAACCCTCGGCCACGTGCCCGTCGTTGGTCAGCACGATTGCCTCGTCGAAGCCGTTGAGCATCGCTTCGGTCTTGGAGAAGGCCGGGTTGACGTAGCTGCCGGTTATCTTGCTCCGTGACGGCATGGAGACGTCGCTCGTCCGCCGCCATGAGACGGTGCCGGTCGGGATGCCCTTCTCCGTGTCGATGTAGTCGCCCATCGGAACGGCGAGGACGTAGAAGTCGTGGGTCAGGCCGTGGAGCTTGACACCGATCGCCTCGGTGCTCTTGTACACGGACGGGCGGCAGTACGCATCTTCGCGGAAGTCGTTGCGGCGCAGGACCTGCGTGACGATCTCGCTGAAGTCCTCGACCGAGGGCACCTCCGCCATGAGCATGATCTTGCATGAGTTGCGCAGGCGGACGATGTGCTCCTTGATCCGAAGAGCGTAGAGCTGCTTCTCGTCCGGGTTCCAGTACGCCCGGATCCCCTCGAAGACTCCAGTCCCATAAAGGAATGCGTGCGTCATGATCGGGATGCGCGCGTCGCCGAGCCTTACATACTGACCCTGGAAGAAGCAGACTCGGCTGTTCTGGTCCGGCGTGGCCGCCGCACCTGCGGCGGGAGCCGTTGCGTGCTCCGTGACCATCTTCGACGCTCCTGGGTGTTCACCGCCGGCAAACACCAGCGTGAACGTGAGTATACCCGGCGAACCCCTCTGCGAGCGCCTGGCAGAGTTCCGTAGGCTTTCTGGGAGGGTCGGTCACACGTGGCCGCCGGCCAGACTGGCCAGCACGACGGCCAGATAGACGACATAGAACAGGCCGCCCACGAGCAGCGCTCGACCGTCGAGCCGGCGCCGAGCGAGCATCGGCAGGATGATCGCCGCCGATGATAGGAAGGTGATCCCGGCCGAGGCAAAGGCGATTCCTGAGCCCGAAACGGACCAGATCTGCGGGGCGAAGACGAGTCCCACCGAGGTGGGGAAGGCGCTCTGGAAGACCATCGCGCCGGTGATGTTGCCCATGGCCAGCGTGTCCTTGCCCTGGCGGACCCAGATGATGCTGTTGAGTTTCTCCGGCAGCTCCGTGGCGATCGGGGCGACGACGAGGGCCAGCAGCGTGCCGTTGAGGCCGAAAGATCTCGAAAGCCCCTGAACCCCATCCACGAAGCCCCATGCGCCGCCGACGATACAAGCCAGGGCGACCAACACTTGGACGCTCACAATTCTCAGCCGGGGCGGGGCCGGATGCGACGGCGCGCGTCGGTCGAGACGGTGGAATCGCAGCGGTGCCAGTTCCGCCTCCTGGGCGGCCTCGGCGCGCAAATGGCCGATTACGTACCAGACGTAGATACCGATCAGCACGATCGCGGTCAGCTGGCGAGCCAGGATGAAGTCTCCGGGCAGGAAGGCGACGCCGACTGCGATGGCGTAGGCCACCGCGAAATAGCCCATGTCGTGGCCGAGAACGAGCGGATCGACGACGAGGTCCTCTCGGTTGGCCCGGCGCTTGCGCGCAAGAAGCACGGCCGCGCCGGTCACGAACATGGCCAGTGTGGAAAGCATGAAAGGGGCGCCAAGGATGGCGCCCACGCCGACCTCGCTGGCACCTATTCCACCGCCGAAGACTATTGCGATGAACGGGATCATCGTCTCCGGGAGCGCGGTTCCCACGGCGGCCAGGACGGACCCGATCGCCCCCTCGGCCAGCTCCAGCTTGTGGCCGAACCACTCGATCCCGTTCGTGAACAGTTCGGCGCCCGCCAGGATGATCGCGAACGACACGACGAGCAAGACGATGTCCAAGCTCAGCCTCCAGCACCCACCGCAGCGCTCAGACAAATGATCGCCAGCACGGCAAGTGCCACGACCGCCATCCTGCGCTCACCCGCAGCCGTGAATCCCACGAGTGAGGCGGCCACCCGAAGCGACGGAGTGAGTATCACAGCAAGCAATCCCAGCCACAGCAGGCCGCTAAGGTGCAGATTCGCCAGGTCCGGCGGCAGACCGGCCAGGTCGAACCTGGGGAACGGGCGATCGAGCGGAGCGATGCCCGACGCGGCCATTGCTGCCGTCCCGGCCGCCAGCAATGAGATGCTCGCGACCGTCGCGAATCCCAGCAGCAGCCCAATCGGCCGCTCTATGCCCCGCGGTTTCACTGACTTGCTCGCAGCGCCATCTGCAAGGCCGTGAAGACGAGCATGACCCCGAACAGCAGTCGCAGCACTCGCAGGTCCACTCGATGCGCCAGCCGAGCGGCAAGGCTCGCCCCGACGAACACGCCCACGGCCGTTGGAGCGGCCACGTACGGGTCGATCCCGCCTCGAAACAGGTAGATCAGCCCGCCCGCCGAAGCCGTCACGCCGATCATGAGATTGCTCGTTGCGGTCGCTACCCGGAGCGGCACGCCCATGATCAGGTGCATGACCGGGACCTTGACGATCCCGCCGCCGATGCCGAACAGGGCTGAGACGATCCCGGCGAACAGGCTCCCGGCAATTCCAGGGCCGAGGCTGTGGATCCGGTATCCGGGACCGGAGAGGGCCTCCGCCAGATCCACGCCGTCCCGGCGTTCGGCCGAGACGCCGTCCGGCTCGGATACGCCGTCGTCTGACTGGGCCGCCCGGCCGCGTGTCATGGTCACGGCCACGAACAGGAGAAGCGCCGCGAACATGATCGCCAGGACTCGATCCGGCAGGAGGAACGCGACCAGGCCTCCTCCCAGGGCCGCCACGGCCGTGAACATCTCCAGAGTCATGCCCAGCCGCAGATTGGCCTGGTCTCGCTGCAGATAGACGGAGGCGGTCGCGCTGCTCGTCACGATGACGCAAACCAGGCTGACGCCGACCGCCTCCCTGAGCTCCAGACCGAAGCCCAGCGTAAGCAGAGGAACGATCAGAATTCCGCCGCCCAAACCTAGCAACGCGCCGAACGCGCCGGCGGCTCCGCCGCCGATCAGCAGCAGCGGCAGGTCGGTCACCGCGGCATCCGACGCTGAGAGTTAGGGCCGAACGTGCTGGGGCGCGTACGGTAGCAGGGCCACGATGCGGGCCCGCTTGAGGGCCACGGCGAGCTGGCGCTGGTGGTTGGCGCAGGTCCCGGTCTTGCGTCGGGGCTCGATCTTCGCCCGCTCCGAGAGATAGCGGCGCAGCCGGTTGACCTCCTTGTAGTCGATCATGACGGTCTTGTCGGCACAGAACGTGCACACCTTGCGGCGGCGGCGATCTCGGTAGTAGTCGTCGCGCTTCTTGCTGGTTCTTTCGCGAGGGTTCATCGGCATTTCGGTGTGTTTCCTCTGTCAGCGGGGCCGCACTTGGGGCGCGGCGGTTGGTCTTCGGATGGCCGGCCTGCGGCCGAAAAGGTTCAGAAGGGCAGCTCGTCCAGGTCGCTCGAGCCAAGCTCCTCAGTCGGTCCGGGTCCGGCGGGGGCCGCGCCTCGGGCGGCACGTGCGCCAGAAGGCTCCGGAGCGCCTTCCTCGCGCGGTCGCGGATCGAGCCCGGTAACCGTGCTGGCGATCAGCTCGGTGGTGTAGTGCTTCTGGCCGTCCTGGCCCTCCCAGGTGCGAGTCTGGAGTCGACCTTCGACGTAGACCTTGCGGCCTTTTCGAAGGTATTCGGCGGTCCGTTCGGCCAGTGGGCCCCAGCAGACCACCCTGAACCACTCGGTTTCTTCCTTCCACTCCCCGTTGGCGTCTTTGTAGTTGCGGTTGACGGCGACCGTGAACTGGGTCACCGCCTGGCCGTTGGGCGTATACCGCATCTCCGGGTCGCGGCCGAGATTGCCGATGATCATCGCCTTGTTCAGCGACATCGAGCCTGCCTCCAGCTCCGCGTTTCGCGGGCTCAGTCGATAGCGGCGGGAGCCTCTTCGGTCTCCGACTCGTCGATGAGTGCCTGGTCTTCCTCGGACTCCTCCTCGTCGCTCGGGAGGTTCACGTCGGCATCGCCGTCGATCTCCCGACCGCGCGAAGCTCGCACCGGACGCTCAACCCGGGTCACCAGGTGCCGCAGAACCTCCTCACTGATGAGGAGCCCGCGCTCCAACTCCGCGATCGCGGTTGCGGGCGCCTCGAAGAGAATGACGTAGTACGACCCCTCACGGTGGTGGTCGATGGGGTAGGCCAGGCGTCGGCGGCCCCAGGGGGCCTGCTTCACGATCTGGCCGCCGCCGCCGGCGATGGCACGGGCGGTTCGCTCGAGGGAGGCCTGGACCTTGTCGTCCGCAAGATCCGGGCGCAGGACGAGCATGAGTTCGTAACGGCGCATGCGCCAAAGACTCCTTCCCATGGGAATGCTCCGATGCGCGCATGGCAACGCCATCCGGTCGGAGCCGAAAGGACCGTCGAATTCTAGCAGGCCGAACATCGCCACGCCGACGTTGCCCCGAGGGGAACGCGACCAGGAGCATGCATGTCGATTTGCAAGGATCTCGCCGTACCATCGTCGCGGCCATCGAATATGGCCGGCGGTCGGCCTGTCCGGTGGGGCATACGATCGTAACCCTACCCACTGGCGACTTCCGTTATTAGGCTTCAGCTTCGGGCATAGCGCCCACTAACGACACGGTGCCGCCTACCGCAGCCTGGCTTTATCCAGCCAGCGTCGGGCTCGGGAGACGGTCCACCAAAGGAGGCCTTTCTTGTTCCTGTTCCTTCACCGCGAGGAAGGGCAGGGTCTCGCGGAATACGGACTTATCCTCTCGCTCATCTTCATGATTGCTATCGTTGCGGTCTTCTTCATGGGCGGTCAGTTGAGCAGCTTGCTCAGCTCAATAGGTCAGCGCGTCTAGCAGACGCCCAGGGCTGGAATCGAGGCGGGTCGCGCAAGCGGCCCGCCTTTCATTTTGGATGCCCCTGCAGACGACCGCCCCTGCGCCAGCTGACACCACTTGCCGCCCTTTGGCCACCGAATCGCAGCGAGCCACCAGCCCTCGCTGTGGTGCCGAAGCCGAGATTTGAACTCGGACGCCCTTGCGGGCCGCGGATTTTAAGTCCGCTGCGTCTGCCAGTTCCGCCACTCCGGCGCACGGTCGAAGGGTAGCGTGGCGGGGGCGCCCGCGGCTAGCTGAACGGCGGCTGCAGGTAGGGCACGCCTTCTACGCCCGAGCACAGACCGGTTACCCTGTCGCCCTCTTGCAGAACGACCTTCGCGTTCTCGTCGAGAATCTCGAGGCCCGGTGCGAAACGGGCGCGGTAGCCGGCCGGCCAGACGACGTCCAGACGGGCCGGCGCGGCCGGGTCGAGGTTCTCGGTCAGCCAGGCAATGCGCGGATCGGCGGCGCTGCCGTGCAGCACTGCGTCGACCCCTACGCCAGCACAGGCGCCGCCGGCCAGCTGGTTCGTCGTGGGCAGCGCCAGTGCCCCGGAGGGCAATGTCCGGACTGCGGGGACGTAGGTTGGGTCCTCGGCCGAGACGAATCCCCAGCCTCCGACGGCTCCCAGTTGCCCGGTGTCATCCTCCGCGACGACCCACCCGCTCAACCCGCCCTGGAAGGCCATCTCCGGCCAGCGGAGTTGCGGTCCTGCGATCCGGACGAACCACTGGATGTTAGGGTGGCCCTCCCCTACGCCGCCGGAGACGCCACGGCCCGGCTGGGACGAGTACAGATCCACAAGGCCAACGGCGCTCATGGACACGACCACGTCCCCGGGATCGAGCGATGCCTGGAGAGCGGCCATCACGCCTTGCTCGTCGAGCCGCGGCTTGAGGATCTGGCCGCTGCTGTCGTAGCCGATCCAGACATTCGGGCCGAGCGTCTTGCCGTCAAGCCACGCGAGCTGGTCGATGACGAAAGCCGAATCGCAGGCGGCCTTCTGGTCGGCGCCACAGTTGGCTGCCCGAAGATCGTGGAAGTGCCCGACGATGACCACGGGCGACGGGTCATATGAGCCGGGCGATGACTGGTCGCTTACCGGCAGGAGCGATCCGACGTACGAGCCGTCCGGCTCGAGGGCGGCGATGTATGTGCCGCTGGGCGTCTGCTGCCCGCTGACCCCGTTGCCCTGGAACTCGACGAGCCGCTCTGGGTTCTCGGAGACGAACAGCTTTCGAGAGGCGCACGTGTCAACGAGGGCGGGGCCCGGCGTCTCGGCCGGGCATCCGAACGGGAACGTCGGGTCGTACCAGCCCTTGATCGCGACCAGGGAGTCGCCGACGATGGCCCCGCTCTTCTCCGCGGCGAGCGCCTGGCTGACAGTCTGGACGGGCAGGCCGTCCACGGTCGCGGGTTCCGCCTGGTTGCCCGGTTCGGTCGTTGGACCGCTCGTGGGGCCGGTCGTGGAACGGAGAACGAGGCCCGCGGCGATCACGGCCACGATCGCGATAGCGGCACCTGCGCCGACCAGCCGCGACCCATGGCGCCCGAATGCGGCAACGAGAGCGTCACGGGTCCTCGGACGTTGCGCTGGGATGGCGCGAAGGGCAGCCAGCGTGGACGTCATGGTTTCGTGAGCGGCCGTCTTGTCGGCCATGGCGCGGTAGGCGGCAGCCAGTCGGTCCTCGGTCCAACCGCTCATCGTTGCGCCTCCTCGCCGATTGCCCTGTCCAGCGCCGCACGGGCTTTGAAGAGCCGCGACTTGGCCGTTCCTTCCGGGATGCCGAGCGCTTCGGCTATCTCCTTGACCGGCCGGCCTTCGAGATGGTGGAGCGCGAGCACGGTTCGGTGGTCGAGTGACAACTTCTTGAGTGCGGCCCTCAGAATGTCGACATCGGCGGGCTCCCGCGCGGGAACCTCGGCCGCCGCAGTCAGCTCCGCCATCGGCATCTCTCGGACAAGTCGCCGGCCTCGCGCTCGCTGCAACATCCGACAAGCGTTGATGCTCACCCTGTGGAGCCAGGCTTCGAATGAGTCGACATCGCGCAGACCCGCCAGGGCTCGCCAGGCGGAGATGAAGGTCTCCTGCGCGGCATCGGCGGCGTCGGCTTCGTCGCCCAGGATGGCGAGATCGAGACGGTAGATCGCGTTCATTCGCCTTCTCACCAGAGACTCGAAAGCGGCGACGTCGCCGGCGCAGGCGAGAACGACGAGCGACCGCTCGTCGACGGCCTCCGTCACGGCTCTCCCCTCCCGTCGCTGGTCGGCGCCTTCTGCGCCGTTAACTCCATGATGCCGCTCAACCGCTACAAGTTCACGGTCGGCGCGCACCGAAGGTGAGATGGGCTATTTCACGAGGGAAAGTGGAGGCGACNNAACCGCTGAATAGGGGTTTTGCAGTTCGCCCAGAGACGTCCGTAGAAGTTCGTTTGCGTCTGAATTGAGCACGAACAGCACGGCCGTTCATATCACCTGACCGGCTGAGTCCGGCTCTGTTGCTACCGTACGTTGCTACCGTTCAGCCTAGGTCATGAAATGCCGGCGGTTGCGAGAACGAAGGCCCGTCACTGGCCGCGCGATCCATCGCGCGCCCTCGAGCGGCCTCGACGACCTCTCGGTCACAGTCGTCCAAGCTAGCGGCGGACGAATAGCCGGAGCGCCCACACAGCGGCGAGAGATCCGACGATCGCGGTCCAGCAGACGTACAGGGCGATCAGCAGGTCGAAGACGATGGGTGCGCCGGAGATTGCCTTGTAGAAAGTCTCGTCATAGAACGCCGCCGCAATCGCCAACTCCGCGACCCACACCATGAGTGGGATCAGCTTCCTTGCCCTGCTCGGGTTTCCGACCAAAGACCTCACTGGTCCGGCCACTCCCAACACGGCCATCCCGAGAAAGAGGCGCGGTTGCAACCCCGCCAGTCCCGCTGCCCACCAGTCCGGCTGGGGACCCAGCCTTGCGATCGTAAGGGACACGATGATCAAGAACGGAACGAGGCCCCTGACAACCGCAAGTAGTGCGGTAAGCGGACTCGGGATCGCCAGGCTTGCGTCAAGATCCGCCACCGACACCGGCCCTCGGATGACGTTGGCGGGCAGAGGAAACGTCGCTTCGGTCTCGTCAACGAACACCGTCGGACCGCGGAAGCTCCGGGCCCGCCCGTGTGGTCTTGTGACAGACGCAGCGTGACCAGCCGTACGTTGGTCGATGGCTTGCGATACCAATGGCCCGGGTACGTCCATCAACACCGGCTCGAACACGCGCAGCAGCAGCTTTGCTCGTCGGGGCTCCAGCGAGACCAGGCCTTGAGTGACCTCTCCGACAGTGCCTAGCAGCCCCGCTGCCTCGACAATCCGAGTCGGTCGCATCTCCCGAATCGTGCCCAAGGCCAAGAGGTAGAACGTCGCACCGCCAACCGCGACGCCCCCCGCGGCTGCGCCCACCACTTCCGAGAGAGGGAATAGAACCACCATCGCGAGCGAGCCGATGACAATCGCCCACGGCGCCACCCGGTCTTGCCATC
This sequence comes from Chloroflexota bacterium, assembly GCA_003158675.1. GTDB lineage: Bacteria > Chloroflexota > Limnocylindria > Limnocylindrales > CSP1-4 > Fen-1039. The sequence goes on from PMKN01000097.1 coordinate 13,805, forward strand.
TGACCTCAGAGTCGCGGCGCGCAATGAGGCGACCGGAGAACACGACCCCGCCGCCAACCTCCGCGGCGCGCCCGATTAGCCTCACCAGAATGCGCCCTTCGGTGCCGCGCCTACTGTGCACCCAACCCGCCGGCCAGACCGAGAGCATCTGGATATCGACTTCTGATCCGTCGACAGATACCTCGAGGGACCGATACCTCGTCCTGGACGGATTCTCGCGGCGATGCTCGTAGATCACCGGAAGCTTGTTGAGCTCATCGACGAAGGTGCTCAACGAGAGCGGTGATTGGATCTCGAACCGAGTCCCCGTAGACGGCGCTGCACTACGTAACAGCAACGGGCTGGCTCCCTCTCGCACGGGCAACGAGTGGCGCCAGACAGGAGTCAGGCGGGCTGTGCCCGCGACGAAGCATATCCCGATCGAATAGCCCACCATCGATCTTTGCTAACGCGCAGTTGCGCCGTCGGGCACAGGGGTGCTGGAAAGGTCCTCATACGCGAACGTCGCCCGGCTATTGTTGATAGGCGCGCCCTGTCTGGGGAGCGCCGGGTCGACGGCTGCCAGAACCGGCCGAACGGGCACGGGAGGTTGGATATGGGCGCTTGGGGAGCCGCCTTGATCTCGTAGAGAAAGTTGTAACAAGCAGGGTCCGGCCTGCCTACGCACTCGACTGCACGGACATGATCACCAGCCCTGCCTCTCGGTAGGCTCCCAAGAGCGGATCGCGGCGATAAGAGGCGGATGACCCCGCGCAGCGGGCAATAACTCGCCGGTCGCAGCGATCTAGCGAAATTCCGTCGACGACGCTTGCATCCGACCGACCGCGAACTCGGCCGTGGTCCGAACTCAGGACTGCCGTTTTCAGACAGGCAAAACGGCGTTTTCGCCGGAATTTGTCGCCGATGGTACGCAGGACGGTACGCAGAAGCCTTGACTCTCCCAGTTGGTCGGCCTAGCGTCTTGGTTGGCGACTGGCCCAGGTCCCGGTAAGGCATTCCGGACCAAACAGAGCGCTCGCCCCCACTCTTCGGAGCCCCTATGTGAGCTCTTCACGGCGCTAGCTGTGAGCAAAAGCGTCGGCTGATTCTGGCTGTTCGAAATCTAGATAGGAGGCCATGACATGGCACTTAGCAGGCATATTCCAACCACCAACGAGCTGGTGTTCCCGGCAGGGGTATACGCCGTGGGAGTCGTAGAGCAGGTCGTCGACTTCGAGGCCTCGACTCGCGAGCAGCGGGTCCAGGCGCACGATCGAGACTCGGGGTTGCCCCTCTGGGCGATCTCGGTCTTCGACCCTGATCCGGAGGCGCGCACGAAGGTCGTGCGGGTCAAGATCGCGGCCCGTACCCCGCCCGTTCTTCCGCAGGCGCCTGCGGGTGCGCAGTTTCCGTCGGTCGCTTTCGAGGACCTGACGGCAACCCCCTACGTGGACACGTCCGGCTCTCGGCCCAGGCTCGCCTGGTCGTTCCGGGCTACGGCAGTTCGTGCGGCGTCCCCTAAGACCCAGGTCCCGCAGCCGCTCCATCGCCCCGAGCAGGGCGGGTAGGAGCGGGTCCGTGATTCCTCCTGCGTCCCCATCACTCGCCGAACCCGCTCCGCTGACGGTTCTGGCACGCCGATACGGTGCCGGTGCACCGGCCGTCGTCGAGTTGATCCGCCGAACCGGCGGCTGCACCTCGCCGATCCGCCTGCAAGGTGAGTCTGTGGCGTTGTCGTCTCGGACTGGTGCGGTGCTCGCCCGAAGATCGACGAGGTCGGACGCTCCTGGCTTCGTACTCGTCGCCTGTGGCAACCGACGCGAGTCGCGGTGTCCTCCCTGCTCGGAGCGCTATCGCCGTGACGCCTACTTCCTCGTGGCCGCTGGATTTACTGGCGATGAGGCGAAAGGCGTTGCGCCGTCGGTCGGCTCGCATCCGCTCGTCTTCGCGACGTTCACCGCACCCTCGTTCGGGGCGGTCCATCGCCGTGTGGTCGATCCTGGTGGCGTGCGCCCGTGCCGGCCGGTTGGACCGTCGGGGAAGTGCGAACACGGCAACTCTCTTGGTTGCCCCGAGCGTCACGCCGAGGGCGATGCCCGCATTGGCCAGGCGCTCTGCTCCGCCTGCTACGACTACGAGGCCGCGACAATCTGGAACGCGACTCTCGGAGCTCTGTGGCGGCGGACGATCACGTACCTGCCGCGCGAGCTCGCCGCCTTGGGCGGACTTAGCGTTGCAGCGCTGCGAAGCCAGGTCCGCGTCGCCTACGCGAAGGTCGCGGAATTCCAGGCCCGCGGTGCCGTGCATGTCCATGCGGTCATCCGGCTCGACGGACCCGACGGTCCCGACACCGCGCCGNNGGACCCGACGGTCGCGAGCTGGTGATCCGCTGGGGCACGCAGGTGGACACGAGACCGATCACAGCCGACCGGGACGCCGGCGAGGGGCACGGAGCCGGTGTCGCGGGCTACCTCGCCAAGTACGCCACCAAGGACGCACAGCTGGGTGGTGGTCTCGATCGCCGGATCCGCGTCAAGGGCGTGATCGAGCGCGCCGAGCTGACCGAGCATGCCAGAGCGCTAATGCGATCGGCCTGGACACTGAGTCCCCGCTGGGCGCACAGCCTGGGCTTTCGCGGTCACTTCCTGACCAAGGCCCGTCGCTACTCGGTCACCTTCGCCGCCCTGCGAGGCGTCAGGGCCGAGTATCGAGCCCAGGCGGACCCGTGGCTCGCCCAGATCCGCGCCAAGGCCATGGGCGACAAGGTCGTCATCCGACGGAGCTTCCACTACGCCGGATCAGGGCTGAGTCCGGCTGAGCGGGCCGTGGCCCCGAGCTTCCGCACCAACGCAACCTCGCCGGGTCCTCCAGAACGGATCGGTTCTGCCGGGTCGAGGCCGAAGCTTGGAATGCCGGTCAGCGCCGCTCTCCACTGGTCTCGGCATCGGAAGGTGCCATGAACGAGCCGTCTATGCGCCTGCCTGGATCCGAACGGGTGCGCCGATCTGAGCGGCAGTCGTTACGAGGCGGCGGCCAGATCGTCAGGCCGACGCTCTTGCCCGTCGTACCCTTGAACGCGCGTGGTCCGATGAGCGACCGGCTCGCGACGGCCGTCATGGAGCTTGTTGCGGCGCTACGAGATGAGATTGCCAGCGAGCGTCGGCCAAGCGAGCGGGAACCCGATCGGCTGCTCAGCATCGACCAGGCCGCCCAGGCTCTCGGTATCGGTCGAACGGCCCTCTATTCGGAAGTCGGGGCGGGTCGCATCCGGAGCGTCAAGGTCGGCCGGCGACGATTGGTTCCGTCCTCGGCCATCACCGAGGTCGCCGCGGGCCGGGAGTGACCGAGCCAACGG
>PMKN01000078.1 GCA_003158675.1 Chloroflexota bacterium
CCGGAGGGAGATCAGGGCATCGACCGTCATGCTCATGCGCTGGACTCCTCAGCTTCAAACTCCCCCAACTTCGTGAGTGTGGGACGCTGAGGCCGACGCCGCGAGGGGGTGGTCGAGCCGAACTGGCGAGGGCGCTACTAGAAGCCGTACTTGAGTCGCCGGGTCTCAAACGCCAACTCGCCGCCCTCTAGCAACTCCTCCGTGAGGCCGCGAACAGGCGCGCAGTCGATCGAACCCATGTGCTCCGGCGAGACTCGCCCCCGCCCTCGCCCAGCCTCGCCGAAGGCCTCGAGCCCCACGATAAGCTCGGCATCACCGAGTACCGGTATGTTCGCGTTGTGCGTCGCGAATATGAACTGCCGCCTGCGCTTCTCCTCCTTCATCTTCGGGACGACCCCTTCCGTGATGAATCGATTGTCGAGGTCGTCCTCAGGCTGATCGACGGCTAACGGCGCATCGGATTCGAGGAGAAGCAAGAGAAGGACTGCTGTTGCCTTCTGTCCCGTAGACAGGTCGTCCAGGCGATTCCAGGCTGGATGGCCCGGATCATTGCTGAGGTTCAGCTCAACGTCGCTTGTCGACGACAGCTCCAGCTCTTCAAGTTCCATGAGGACGTCAACGGGTGCTTTGGTCAAGTGCTCGGCTTGGCCCTGTGGCATGCCATAGCGTCGGACCAGTTCGTCGGGACCTTGCCTCCATGCCTCAGCAAGATTGCTCAACGAGAAGTTGGCGTCCTTCTGCAGCGACTCCACTGCCTCGGAAAGGCGTCCGGCGACCCTGTCGCGAAGGAAATCGAACAGTGGTTGGCGGTCGCCGGCGTATCGCACGCTAACGCGCACTCGGCCGGCCAACTGTTTGCTGACTCGCGCCGCAGCCTGATCCAACGCTCGGAACTCCGCGGTCTTGAGATCCTCCCACTTGACCAGCATGGCGCGGCGTTGTGCGACGAAGGTCGCCAGCTCGGACTGAAGCTTAGGCAGCTGTTCCTGAACCGGGACTAGGCCCTCGATGTCTTTCCTGAGCCTCAAGAACTCCGCAGTGTCCACCTTCGTCGTCTGCAGGGCCCGGAGTACAGCCGCGTACGCCTCCTCAACAGTGGCCTTTCGCAGATCCCACTTCTTCCTGACCGCGGCGATGTCGGAGTCGGCGCTCGCGAGTGCGCTCTCAACGGCAGCCGCGGCGGCCTGCAGTTCCTTGTCAACCCGGACGAGGATCGGGTTCAGGTCAGTCAGAATGGCCTGGCCCGGCAGGTCTGCCAGCTTCATTTCCGAAAGGAAAGCCCGGTCGATCGGGAGGCTTGTGCGGATGCTGGTCGGTGCTGCCCGGAAAGGCTTGAGGCGCTCCTCGGTCGTCGTGAAGACTCGCTCCTCGGTTACCAGCACGCTGTGGTCCTTGAGCTTCTCTTCTATGCCAGCTTCTTTGTACCGTCGCAGTTGCTCCTGGAGTGCCGGCAGTCGTGCGAGTCGCGCCCTTGCCTCCTCGAGTTTTCGAGTCTGTTCAACGATGGCCGCGCGCGACGATGCGAGAGCTGCCGTCACTTCGGACTTGCGCTGGCTCGCCTCCGGATCCTGGGGCAAGAATCTGGCGAGGAGTCGGGTGAGCTTCTCGGGGTTCCGCGCGAGTTCGCCGATCTCGTGCTGACCGTACACCTCGGCCCTAGGCACGAGGTCCAGAGGCAGAATCGCCACGATGGCTCCCTGGGCGTTGCGCACCACCGGCGCGTTCGGGACGGTACGCTCGACGAGGTATTCCTGGGCGGATGGTGTGTATGAACGGATCAGCAGCGAAATCTTCGACCCATCCTTGAGCACGCCTTTGACAATCCCGTTGTGGGCCTTGGTCGCATCCGGGCCCAACGGTTGAAGTCCGAGCACGTATCGGATGCTCTCGATCACCGTGGACTTGCCTGAACCGCGGCCACCGATGAGGGCGTTTAGGTTCTCGTTCAGCCGTAGCCCGACGCCGTCCAGGAAACCTCCTTGCCATGCAATGGCAAGGAACTCCGTGTGCTGGTCCGGGACGGGGTCAGAGGCGAGACGGATGCGCGAATCGGGATCCAGAAAAGCCTGCCGGAGACCCTCGGTCGTACACTCCGACATCTTGATCCAGGTACATGCGCCTGGCTTCTCAAGATCGGCCGGGTCGCTCACGTCCTGCGCGTTTATCACAGCCATTGGTCGTCTGCGTTCGTAAGCTTTGTCGGTATTCGCCAGTATGTTCTTCAGATCCTGCGGAGCCTGTGTGGCCGGTCCAGGAAGCGAACAAGCCAGCAAGTGCGCCGACTTCCAAGCGTTTGCCCTCGCCGTGCCATGAAGCATCTTCAGGAGACCGCCGGGCGAAGCAACATGGGCCGCTACGAACACCGCGCCCCAGCCTTTGCCTTTGTCCAATAGGGCGCCGGCATCCAGATCACCGACGGGCGAAGGTCCGGCGTCGCCGTGGACTCCGCAAGCGCCGATGGCACGCTCAAGATCGTCGGGGTTCTTCGTCGCGTCAAAGAGGCACAGGAAATGGACGCCCTCTTTACTTACCGCTTCGAAGCCCGGCAGGACGACAATCCCCGCTTCCCGAGCCGCGCTCCAGAGGCTGAGACCCGTCTTGACCCGATAGTGGTCAGTCACCGCGATGACCTGTACTTCCTGGGCCACTAAGGCGTCCACAAGAGCGCTGTTGTACGACTGCTCGTCCGTGTACTCCGACGCCCGACCATTCGTGGCCAGGTATGCAAACGGGTTGACCTGCAGCGCGCACTTGTAGAACCGTGCGCCGCCAGGATTGGCCATCGCGATCTCAATGGGTCCTTGCATCCCTTGCCTCCTCTGGGTGCCCCCGATCCCGACAGGGCAGTCTGGGGCACCACTAGGCTACGGCCTCCTCCGTGTCGCCGTCGGCTATCCGGCGCATCTGGGACCATCTGGCGACTGCCCGACAGGTCACACCCGCGCTCTCCCGTCCGGTCACCCGTCCTAGGGCACATGGGAGAAGTGCGCGACGCGCCAGTCGCTAACCAAGGTGTACGAGAAATGCCGCGAAGACGGTGCCAAGGAGACAAGCCAAAGCAAGTTTCGCGACGTCATACCCTTCGCGAGCGACGACCTTCGTCCCGAGCCCCAGCCTCCTCGGGCTGCGTCTCTCGGCCCTCGGCTCGCCCTCTGCCCGAGCAGACTGTCCCCGGAAAGCAACCCCAGCGTTGACCAGCAGGCAGTGTCGTGGACACACCTCTAGGACGACCCGAGGAATGCAGGCTCGGCACCGGGAAGGGGCGCAAATCACGATCAATTGCGCCGTCCCGGTACAGTCGTAGCCATGGCCCGACGAGGGTCCGGTATCGCCCGCTCCGTGATGATCGAAACCACGATTGCCGGTCGCCAGATCACGAAGCTGTCGTCGTTTTCGTCTGCCGCCACGCGTGGATTTCGTCGAACTCATGAGCAGAACGATGCCCGACTTGGCGCCACGAACCAAGACCGCATGTGTCGGGGCCGTTAGCTGCGGTCGATACTGAACGGTGGCAGACGCACTATCCGGACGCGGCGCCGTCCTGCTGGGTAGGCCATCAAATGTCCGCAAGACTCAAATAGCGGCTTGCCCGGTTGACGCCCCTTTGGACATCGCGCCACCGATCGAGTAACGGGAAATCGCGCTCGGCAATATCCCGAAGGGATACCCCCAATGCGATGTTGTCGAACAGCCAACCAACGTCCCGCCGGTAGCCATCAAGCTCGTTCGCGTGCGGTCGCCGAGTCCGCGTGGCCGCTGGTATTCCTGCCCGATTGGCCTGGTCTAAGGCCTGCAGCACCTCGTCCAACCGCGTCTGCCACTTCGCGAGTCGAGTGCGGTCCGACACCGCATCGCCGCTAGGTTCGAAGGCCGGGATCGCGAGCCCATCGGGCTCAACTCCACCGCGTCTCGGATCGCCGGTTCGATACTCGAGCCGCCACGGTGTACCTCGAATGATCGACTCGAGTGTTGCCAGGTATCGTCGAACCAGATCAGCCGCTAACCACGGCCATCGCCCCAGCTTGATGGCGACGACCAGTGCTGCCGCTTCCTTCTGGCGGATCTCGGACGATCCCCAGCAAGACGCGAGTGCGCGCAGCGACGCCTCGAGCGGTTCCCGCATGGCCATCGCCACAGGATCCATGCGGATCTCAACGTGCCGTGTTGCGCTGCCGAGCGGTCTCGGCGATGTGGCGTCGATGTCTGTCAGGTCGTCGCGCTCCTCGGCCTCGCGCATGAGCGATGCGAACTCGAATAAGGTCGCTTCGCCAGCGAGGAGACGATCGACGAACGGACCGATGCGCAAAGTCGTGGTGGCTGGCGGCATCGGTCCGTCGAGTACGTTCCTCCCGAGGATCTTCGTTCCTACGGTTCCTCCGGCCAAGAAAACCAGATCCAAGGGCTTGCTTCCGCTATTTGCGGCGTATTCGAGAAAGTGACGGTGCGCGTCAGCGGCGGCCATACGCGCCTCGGCGTCGCCCCACCGCAACTGGAGGCCGCGGAAGAGGTCATGAACCTCGATCCGGTCAGCGATTGCAGCACGGACATATACGTGCCGCAACGCCTGTTCTGGTGTTGCGGTTGAAGCTACGAGTATTGGTCCCAGGTCGAACACGACACGGATTATAGAACGTGCGTTCTCGGCCCCGGAGCTACCCTGAGGCTACTTTCGCCAGGCCCGAGGACCCTGACCGCCGTCGCTGGTGGACGGCCACCTCGGTGCGCTTGCCGCTTTGTCAGCGATGGCGACGTTCAGCGACAAGCAGGGCATAAGCCGCCTCTCCGCGATGCTGTAGCTCGGTTGCTCGATACGGCGCGAGCCCGGCCCATCCGCTTAGCAGCCCCGCAGCAACTCCCAATGGACCTACGGTCGCACCAAGAGCAAGGCCCCCGATCCCCAGGGCGGTCGGCACGAGTAGTTGCCACCGACGCTCTCGCGTGATCGTTTCTTTGAGGTGTTCCTGCGCGCCATTCAGCTCCTCAGCGAGGTCGCGTGCCTCGGCGCGCCGGTCCTCGTGGCTGCCGTTCCGAGCAACGGAGCGAAAGCTTCGCCTTACGGTTGATCGCAGTGCGTCGACGGCCTCGTCCTCCTGGGCCGCTGCGGCCAGTGCAGCCGAGGGAGCAGCGCGAAGCACGGGGACGTCCGCCCATACCAGAGCCGATGCCGGGTCCGCGGTTATGCCCCCGCGCCTCTCCATCAACCGGGCCTGGAACGGTGCTCGGGTGACGAAATGGCCGCCTACTGCGCCCGCAATCTCTAGGTTGAGGTTGGTCTCTTGAATGAGCGCGGCAGCGGTTTGCCGTTTCGATTGGTCGATCCACTCCGAGTAGTCGAACTCAGGGTCATACGGACCGAGTAACTCCGTCGTCACGATCATTCCGTCGGCATCGGAACGCCCAGGCTTGAAATCGCCGTAGATATAGAACCGCTCGGCGATGCGTGAATCCTCGTCTCGAACGCGCAGGAAGATAGCCTGTCGAGCAGTCGGACCTTCGACCACGATCTGACGCTTGACCCATTCCACGAGTGCCTGGTCATTCAAATCGCTCGCGGTCGTTGTTTCGGCCGCGATCGCGGCAGCTGCGGAAGCCAGATCCGCAAGGATTGGCACGACCATGCCCAGAGTTACGAGCGGCCGCAACTCGATCGCTTCACGGATAGCGAGTTCAAGTTCGCCAAGATCCACGGGATTACTCAAGGCCGCCGCCCCAAGCCGGTCCGCGACAAGGTAGTGGTCGGCCCAGAAGAGAGTCCGCCCGACGATCTCCGGTGCACTAGCGCCGTCAATCCAGAGAACGGTAGTGGGGTTCTCGGCAGCTGCTTGCTCGAGTAGACGGTCGAGCACGGACTTCCCGAGATCGACCAATCCGTAGAGCAGCTCTTCGCTCTCGCTCTTTGACAGAGCTCGGACTCTTGAAGAGAGCCGCTCCAGGTCACTGAGTCCCAATCCATCCAGAAGCTCGTATCGCGTCGATGCCAGCATGGCAAGCGGAACAGTCGGAGTTCGCGCTGGCTCGGCTACGAGGCGTGCCATCCCAGCGCCGACCTCGATAGGCCGCTGAACCGCCTGTGGGGTAGGAGCGTAGACGGGCATACCAACCGCTTGACGAGCCATCCCGTGAAGGACCGTCAGATCCGCGACAACGGTAGGGCTCAGATAGACGCCATCGGCAGGGTCCGGCGGGAGCGGATCACCTGGGTTGCTCGCTGGCATGAGATCGCCGTGGCACTCGCTGTAGGCGAGCGTCGAGCCGCACCAGCAGACGTCGTCTGCAAGGAGACCCTCGACGGGATCCGGATCCGTGGATGGCATTCCAATCTCTCCGTAAAGGGCCTGGCTATGGCTACGAGTCGGTTGGGCGACGGAGGCGGATACGACCAGCATCGCGCACGAACAGATGCGGATAGCTACCAACGCGAGCGTGGATCTGGCCGACGGCCGGGGGAGTCCCGTTCCGGGTGCTGTAGAGGCCCCGTTCAATGATCTCGCTGCGGAGGTCGGGCGCCGGCAGGCCATCCGGCTGGCCTTGCAGCACGAGGACCATGGCGTCGTGCATGGTCATGTTGGCCGACGCCTCTTTGGGTTGGATCGATTCGACACCGAGAACTGCTCTTCCACGCGAGATCAATTCTTCCAGCTCCTGGCAGCGCGCGCGGCATCGCTCAAGTTCTTGTTCGGCGCCGCTCACGGCGCGTTCGACTTCGTCCTTATTGGCAGTGAGGGCCCTACGAAGATCGTCCACTGATTACCCCTTGTTGTTGCGACACGTAAGATGCCAACATAATGCTGTCCATTTGTTGGACTGTCAAGCATGTTGCGGTCTCGATTCTCATGATCGGCGCCCGGCGGGCCGGCCCGATCGATCGCTTACTCCTGACCTACGCGCCAGTCGATTCGCCGGACGGCAGCGCATTCGGTAGGGTCGTGGCGGATCGCCCAAGGGCCCACCTCCCCGGTCGAACTTCGACGAACAGTCGCGACGAGCCGAGAACCGAGTCGACATTGGCAACTTTCGGTAGAGCTTCTCGAAGCTGGGCGAGGGTTACGCCCGGGTGAGAGACCGCCAGGACTCGAGCTACGAGCTCCAGGTCGGTGTCCTGGGTTGGTCGGCGCGTCGCATTTGCCTCAAGCAGCGCGCGAGCCTCTTCGCTCATGTCGAGAGCCTTGCTGACGCCGCGGGCGACTGATGACGCGGCGTCGCCGGCGACCAAGGCGACCGACTCGATCAGTTGCCCAGCCCGTTCGCGAGCGCGCGGTGACACCGCAAGGATGAACGCGACCCCCACGATCAAGAACAGGCCAATTGTCAGAAGCTTCTCGTTCTTGGCCAACGCTTTGACTGCATCGACGGCGACTTCGCCGGCCAAGAGGCTGCCAAAGACTCCGCCCTCGCCCCCTGCCATCAGGCCGATGACGATGCTGCGATCCTTCAAGGCCACTGCACCGAACGTCCATCCGGTCTTGTTCTCGGTCGGTTCGTAGAACACTCCGAGGCCATGGCGGTGGTGGTCTTTGTCCGTAGTGAGCAGAAACGAAGGGGCGAGCAACAGGGCAAGCTTGGCCGGCCCCACGTCGTCCGCATCCTCGAGCGCCAGAGCAATGACGCGCTCGTCTTCCGAGCGAAGATCGCTGACGTCGACAACACGCAGGTATGGCAGGTAGTCGCGAGCCAGCACTTCGCGCAGCCGCGTGAGATCTCTGCTGCGTTCTCGGGCAATCCGCGGTAGGTGCTCGTCGAGTTCCGCGAGGATCGATTCAGTCGCGTAGATGCGAGCCGATCCAGCTCCGGCCGCCACGAGCAACGACGACTGCTTGCCATCGGATCGTCGCAGCAAGTCCTCGATCAACACGTTGGTATCGACCACGACCGGCATTACTACGTCGGGCATGAACTTGGTGATGCCGATCGACTGAGTGCCGACTGCGATCAGGTCAGCGAGGGTCATCGCGCCGTCCACGGGCGTGGATTGGCTGAAGGCGGCGATGGCAGTTTCGGACGAAGGTTTGATGGTCTCCATGACCATCAAACGGTAGCGGCTCCTTGGGGTGGCCAGAGCGTCAGCACGCTGCCGAGTCCGACTCTCTTCGAGGATCGTCGGCAATTTACCTGCCAGGAGATGGCCTCCGTCTAGGCCGTGAGCCGTCCTGCCTACCAACGAGCGGAACGCCGAAGATCGTGGGGCCGGCCTGGACGAGTTCTAAGAGTCCCGGCTTCGGCCTAGCGAACCGCTTGTCGCGCATCAGCGAGGCGCTGTCGAAATCCTTTCGATCATCGCCTTCACCGCGGCCGCCGCGTCGGCCACCTCAGTCACCGGAAAGCCCATGCTCTTGGCGAGGGCGCGGTACTGGTCGGGCCAGAGCGGATAGATCACAACCTTTGGTGGCCAGGGGTGGGTGCCTCGAATCGAGAAGACCTCGACGCATGCCTCGCGGACGCTCGGAAGGTCCTTGTCTACCAGGAGCTCGTCGAGCAGGATCAGGTCGACCAGATCCCGGAAGCGATCATTGTCCTTCCCGGCCCTTGCCTCAGTGCACGCGTGGATCTTCTGCGCGATCTGATAGGGGAGCGGCAGTAGCGCGACCGGCTCGACGTCCGGTAGCCCGAAGACCGACAGCACAGGCGACCCTTTGACATATTCGATGGTGTCGGGAGACCCGGACCGGCCTTCGGCCGTGGCGACTTCGAGGTCCACCGACCCCCAGGCATGGGTTCCGTACTCAAGCCGTAATGGGATTCGGACAGCGCCCGTGGGCCCGATGGGGACCGCCTTACCCGGCGTGACCCGGAAGTCGCCGGAGGAGTACGACTCTGCTTCGGCCAGCACATGAGTGACGCGATCGATCGCCTGACGGAATGCCGTGTCGTAGTCCCTGGAGGCGCGCGCCTGTAGCCCAACGCGCAGCTCCATGGCGACGCCGCCCTTGAGGAGGAACAGCGGAAGGCCTTGGTCATCGACCAGCCGCCCGAGGACGGCGGAGATGACCATGAAGGAGATGCCACGCCTAAGCCGGTTGACGGCGACGCCATCCTCACGGGCCTTCTGCGAAATCCAGGTTTCCAACGCCTTCGCGTTGGCCGGCGGGCGAGACTTGGGGAATCCTGGCATCAGGCGCCCTGGTCCAGATGCTCAAGGATCTGCAGTCGCTGGCGAAGCTGTGCGATCTCGATCCGACGCAGGTCGTGTTGCGTCAGTAGCCCGCGCTGTTTGCCCGCCTCGATCGCCTGGTCGATGAACTGCTGACCGATGTTGGTGGCGATGGCATCGAGGATGGCGCGGGTCGGGGTCGCGATCCGGAGTCCTTCGATCCAGGTAAGGTCGGCATCTGGGAGGGCACCGAAGTGGATCTGGATCCAGGTGGGGGTCGTCCGTCGAGGTCGGTTGCGGATGTCCACCGTCACGTGGACTTTCCCTGGATTGATGTCGCACAGGTGGTGGAGGTCCAGCGCCGTGTCATGTGTCAGGGCGGCCGGGGCGCGGAGCCAGAGAAGAGCTTCCTGGTACTGCGCCAGCGGATCGCCCGCCAGCTGAGGTACTTGGTAGACCGCGAACCCGACGCGCGCGATGACACCCTCATGCGCCAGTCGACGCAGCGCGTTCTCGGTCGTCCCGACCGCGCGTGCGTCGTCGGGCGTCAGCAGCCCATGTTGATCGACTGCGCGCTCGAGGAGCTTTGGAAAGAGCTGTGTCGGCATGGCAATACCGTGCACCATTAGACACGCTGTTGTCAAGACAAGCTGCATTAGGTCCCAATGCGTGTACTTGCCGACACGGTTCTGCCTCTCGACCGGCGATGCTCTTACGAATGCCGACTCGAGTTCAACTGCGGATCCAGCGCCCGAATTCGCTCGCACCAACGGCGGCGTGCAAACCCGGTGTGATTTCCGAGCGAGTGCTCAAGGTGGGGGACCAGATCGGCGCTGGGGTAACCACTGGCCCGATCAACTCTCGGTACTTGCGGAGGTCCGTAGTGCCGATCATCGGAAGTATCCGAATTCGCGAGAGCCGATCTCCCCATTCGGACACCCACTCATCGACCAGGCGGGCGGGTTCACGGATTGCTTGATGTTCGCCTCGATTGACAGCTTCAGAAAAGGGGCGGCACTTGCACGACACGATCAGGAGGCGGCCCGCCTTCTCGCCGATAGCGTCGATGTCAGTGATCACAGTCCCATGGCCATCCTTGATCTTGTGACCTTGGAGGCCTCGTAACTCCGGCCGAGGCTTCCACTCACTGTCGTCGATGGCATCCTGAATGCACAGCTCGAACGCCGTGGCCCATGCCTTGTCTTGGGCTTCGTCCAGGCGCGGGCGAGCAAGCGCCACCTCGAGTCGCGCCGTGGCCGCGTACAGGTCCTCAGTGATCAGGTTGTCGTCAACAGGGCGAATTGCCGGTCCCAGGGAAGCCGGCCAGATCGAGACGTCCGGCGATGCTAGACGCGCCAGTACGTCCTCGGCAGTCCCGAGTGACACGTTAGCGGGAAGGACTCCACCGAATCGCTTGGCCGACAGCAATTCGATCGCACGCCCTACGTCTTTGAGCGCTTGAGATTCAGGCAGGATGCGGCAGCCCGTACGCCGGAGCGGTACGAGGTCCGACCCGACGCTTGTGACTGCGCTCCAGGCGTATCCGACTAGTAGAAGGATCAGGTCCAGGAGGGCGATCGGCCAACGGATCTCGATCGGCAGCTCTGAGCTTCTCAGGGTCCTCAATTCGGCTGGGAAAAAGGACATGTGGGAAAAGCCGTCGTCAGTTCGGACCCAAAGCAGAACGACGTCGAAGAGTTCAGACGGCTCCGGTCGTCGCCCGAGCGAATGGGTGTAGAGGCCAGCGCGAGCCAGAAAGCCGGTGCCCCACGCTGCCACACGCTCATCCCATGCGGCATTTGCCGCAACGACCTCTGGCTCGGCGACCGGCTCGGGCAACTCGTTTGGGATAGCCCTGACTGCGGCTCCCTTGCCCACCCAGAGGAGCCTGACGGCTGCGCCCCAGAGCAAGGTCGAGACAACGTTCAGTTTCCAGAGCGATCGAGCTACTCCTTGATCGATCGGATACAGGAACGGCACACCCCAGACAGAAGCCGGCGGCGGAACCTTGGACAACGACGAGACCGACTCCGCGATTTCCTCCATGGTTTCGCCGGAGGCTGGGTATTGAGTCCTTCCCTCAAACAACCAACCCAGTCGCCGCAAGTACCAAAGCCATTGGGCGCTCGGCATGTCTTGGGCGATCGCACAAGCGTCGGTCTGTAGACGCTTGTGGAGTTCCTCAAGGGCGAGCCAGGCCTGCTGGCCAGATTCCTCTCGAGGCACGCCCCATCCTGTCGCCGTGATCGCGTCATCCATCAAGATTCTGCCGAACCGTTGGCCCCAGGCTTGTTCGGCGGCCATGGCCGACCTCAAGGCTCCGAACGATGGGTCGGAATCCTGATCTCGATGACTGCGAGTGGACACGGCTGCCGCTCAGGTACGCGGCGAGCGAAGTGCGTCCAACAGAAGCTCCGCGACGCAGCCCATGGTCTTCACCGCGAGACGCGCCTCGAGCTGTCCGACCTCGGGGGCGAAAGGACGTCCGTGGCCTGTCCCTGCTTTGTTTCGCAACCTGTTGACCCCGAGAGCCGCCGAGAAGAGACCGCGCTCCAGCTTCTTGCGGGCCGGCTCATCTGCCGTCTCCTTGTCGCCCGGCACTGCAAGGCCAACTGCCACGAACGCTTGCCCCAGAAGGGTCTCAAACGAGGATTTGGGGGGATAGGAGCCCCACAGCTGGACGAGCACGTGGGCTGCCGTGGCCTCGACTAGATCCTTGGATGTGCCAATGACCAGGGCATCGTCTTCCATGCCCCTCGATGCCCGACGAACGTATGCTGCGAGAACTTCGGTGACCTCACTTCCAGCCAGATCCTCGGACACTGAGGATGGCCCGAGGTCTCCGTCGGAGCTTAGGATCCAGCCCTCCGACATGAAGACACTTCGGGCGTTCTTCTCGGCCTCGGCCCCGACGTAGTTGGGCGATTCTGTTCTGAAGCCCCCGCAACCTCGTGACGTCGAGACAAGGCTGGCTACCAATCGACGACCTTTGTCCAAGTCATTGTCGATGGCCCAGCTCAGGACGGCGCGGACGCGCTTCTCCTTCCCTGCTTTGACGTCGGCATGGGCGAGATCAACTCGCTGAATGCATTCGTTCAGGACCTGATGACTTGGGTCCCTTGGCTTGGCGTCGGGATCGCGACGGTTGACTGGATCGTCTGCGAACAGCTGCGCGACGGCGAAGCTGATAGCCTCGTCCAGAGGCGGCAACTGGGACATGAGCCGAACCTCCCTCTAGGGCCGCAGGAAGCGAATCCCTTTCGGTCAGCGTATGCCTTTCAATCGGCGTCCGCCGAACTAGTTAGGGCCGACTTCTGTGGACATGACAGAACTTACGTTCTAAAATGTGACAATACATCAGCAGCCCGCTCTCGGGCTCAATCCGCCCGACGCAGCGCCTGCGAGACAGAAGGGTGCGTCCCGATGGGCAAGAACCAATGGGTTGTCCGCCACGGAGACGGTTGGGCGCAACGTGGCGAGGGAAACGAACGGGTCACGCGGATCTTCGATCGCCAGCAGGAGGCAATCGAAGCTGCGACGGATACCGCGCGTCGAGAGCACAGCGAACTGTTCATTCAGAACGAGGGCGGTCAGATCCGGGAGCGCAACAGCTACGGCCACGACCCTTACCCGCCGAAAGGCTGATGGAGGGCGAGATCAGTGGACCTGTCCGCTCGGCAACTCCGCACCGGGATCCGGAGTCCCGGTGTTCTCGCTCGCGAGCTGCTAAAGGCGCGGATCGCGCCGCTGCCGCCTGATACTCCCCGCAGCCCGCAGCGTCCGTGGATGGAAGCCTCGCTGCGACGCTACTTCGAGCGTCAGAGAGACCCGTCCGTCCTGTTGGCCGACTACGACCACCGGATCGCGGCCTCGAAGCGCCGCGAGAGTGCCGCCAGTGAGATCGCGAACGGCCGGAAGATGCTGGAGCGATTCCTGACGCTCGATCAGTCGCAAGTTGACCCGACGAGGTTTCTGATGAAGCCCGTGCGAGTCGAGATGTTCGGCCATCGGGTCATAATGGGCGTGGACGTCGCCTACGAGACCCAGGACGGCTGGATCGTCCGCCATTTGATAACGGACGAGGAGATCCGCCAGATCGACCATTGGCGGCTTTACGCCACAGCTGCTGCCCTCCATTTCGAGGAGCGTCCGGATGGCGGCCCCATCGCGGCGGTCCAGCTCTGGTTACTGCGATATGACAGGCGCGTGGTGGGCTGGCCCCGCTCGATCCTGGCCAGGTGGGTTCCTCGTCTTGCGGTTAGGTTCGACGAGATTGCTCGAGGAGCTTCCGGTCAAGCTGCCTGATACTCGACTGGCATCTGGCCCTGAGATCGAATTGGTATCGGTGTCTGGCGCCCACGCGGCCTGCCAGCCGGATCATG
>PMKN01000031.1 GCA_003158675.1 Chloroflexota bacterium
CTTCATCCACAGCGGGCGGCGGATGCCGAGTCCAACGTTCACGCCGATAGAACACGGCGTTAACAGCACGGCGCGAGATTCGGCCCATGACTCAGGCCCAACGCGACCTCACGGCCGGCGCCGAGGACAACCTTCGGAGAGCCGGCATTCCAGCGCCGCCCGTTGCCCGACCGTTCTCCGGTTGGCTGGCACTGGGAGAACCAAACGGGCCGATCGACCTGACGCGCCTCTTTCCCGAGGTCGAGATCCGGCTCGAAAGCGATTCCACCGAGTTTGCGCGAGCGCTGGCTGAAGTAGAGCCGAGTCTGGTCGTGCTCATCGCCCCGCCGGCCGGAGTGGGCGACCTGCAACGAGTGGCCGCATGGCTCGTCCCCCATCGGCGATCGCCCGCGGTCCTGCTGAGCGCGCACAAGGCAGTCGCCGTGCGGCTCCACGCACTCGAACTGGGCTTGGACGACGCCATCGACATGTCGTCGGACCCTGCCGAGCTCGTAGGACGGCTTTCCATAGCGGGCCGTCGAGTCCCGGACTCGAGCCGCGCACCTGGCAATCGGATCGTGGTCGGACCTGGAGTCGAGCTCGATCTTCGGGCCAGAGCGATCCGCCGGGACGGCCGTCTTCTGTCGCTTCGTCCGAGGGAACTCGCCCTGCTCGAGTTCCTGGCCCTCCATCCGGGCCAGGCCTTCGCTCGCGGGGACCTGCTCAAGAACGTGTGGCCCGGGATCCCCGGCAACGAGCGAACGGTCGACGTCTACGTCTTCTGGCTGCGGGCCAAGATCGAACGCGACCCCGCAAGTCCGGTTCACCTGCTGACCGTTCGCGGCTCGGGCTATCTGTTCGAGCCGCCGGCCGCGCCAGGCGACGGCCGTTCCCAACGTTAACAAACCGCAAATGTGGCGTTAAGCCCGTGCTTCGACCATCGGGTCCTGATCCTCGGAGGAAGTGGACCCGGATGGTAGCCCACCACAAGTAAGGAGAGACCGAATTGCTCCACGGAATGCGTCGCTCTAGCGTTCTCGCCGTCGCGGCGACCTTCATGCTTGCTGCGTGCTCGTCCAGCGCGACGCCGAGCCCCACCGCCGCGCCCACTACGGCCGTCACCCCGCCACCGGCCGCGGCTTCAGTGAATTGCGTCGCCGGCAGCATCACGGCCGCGGGGTCCACCGCCCTCCAGCCGCTCATCGACGCTGCTGCCAAGCAGTACGACGCGGCGTGCTCCGGCGCCACGATCAATGTCCAGGGCGGCGGGTCGGGCACCGGCCTCAGCCAGGTCGCAGCCGGCTCCGTCCAGATCGGCGACTCCGACGTGACGGCCCAGTCCAAGCTCGCCACCCCTCAGCCGGCCGACAGTCTCGTCGATCACGTCGTCACCAAGCAGGGCTGGATCATGGTCAACAACCCGGCCGTGACCGGCGTCACCGGACTCACGACCGCCCAGGCCACCGCCATCTGGACCGGCAAGACGACCAACTGGAAGGACGTGGGCGGTCCCGACATGCCGATCGTGCTCATCATCCGCCCGGCTTCCTCAGGCACGCGGGCGACCTTCCGGAGCATCGTTCTCGGCAACCAGGCCGAGGCTGCCGGACAGGCGATCACCCAGGACTCAAATGACGCCGTGACCCAGGCCGTCACCCAGACGGCTGGCGCGACGAGCGTCATCGGTTTCGCCTACTACCAGGCGAACAAGGACAAGCTCACCGGCCTGCAACTCGACGGCGTCGACGCTACGGTCGCGAATATGTCGGCCGGAACGTACAAGCTCGCCGCCGACGGCCACATGTATTCCAACGGGCAGCCCACCGGCCTCACCGCGGCTTTCCTCGACTACATGATGAGCCCCGCGATCCAGCAGACGCTGATCCCGAGCCTCTTCTACGCCCCGGTCGTCAAGTAACCAAACCCCAATCCACTCCGGGCCCCGTTTGTCTCCGCATCGGGGCCCGGAGTCCTTCGTCTCCCACGGAGTGAGATCGAGGCAGCGCTGATGGCACAGACATCATCCGCCACCAGGCTGGCCGGCTTGAGAGCCGCGCCGGGACTGCGCGAGAGACTGGACATACCCAGGCGCGTCGTCTTCCTTGCGGCCGCGTCGATGATCGGCATCGTCGCGGTTCTTTTGGCATTCATCGCCTGGCAAGGCATTCAGCTGTTCGTCAAGGACGGCGTGCCGGTGACCCAGGTCTTCTCCACCACCTGGCAACCGGACCAGACGGTCGCCGGCACCAACTTCGGGCTTCTGCCGTTCATCTTCGGCACGATCGCGGTAACCGCGGTTGCTCTGCTCATCTCCGCACCTCTGTCGGTGGGCCTGGCGCTGTTCCTGTCCGAGGTTGCACCCAATTGGGCTCGGGCAATCGTCCAGCCCGCTCTCGAGATCTTCGTCGGCATTCCCAGCGTGGTGTGGGGCTGGCTCGGCCTGACGATGCTCGTCCCTTTCCTGGCCTCGACCTTCCACCACGATCTGGCGGTGTCCCTGCCCGTGGTCGGCGAGGTCTTTCGCATGCCCGGCTTCCTGACCGGCTTCTCGTGGCTGGCCGGTTCGCTGGTGCTTTCGATGATGGTCCTGCCAACGATCACGAGCGTCTCCTACGACGCCTTCCGGGCCATACCTCGCGACCTGCGCACCGGCTCGCTGGCTCTCGGTACTACGCGCTGGCAGACCATCCGGCACATCCTGCTCCCGGCGGCGCTGCCGGGCGTCCTGACCGCTGTCGTCCTGGGCATGACCCGCGCCGCCGGCGAAGCCCTGGCCGTTCAGGTGGTGATAGGCAGTTCGCCGATCATGCCGCGCGCGATCACCCAACCCATCGAGACACTGACGGCCGGCATCACCCTCGACATGGGCAACACNNCCGCAGGAACTGCGCACCGGCTCGCTCGCTCTGGGCACGACCCGCTGGCAGACGATCCGCCACCTGCTGATCCCGTCCGCCCTGACGGGCGTGCTGACGGCCGTTGTCCTGGGCATGACTCGTGCCGCCGGTGAGGCTCTCGCGGTTCAGATGGTCATCGGCAACTCGCCTTCGATGCCGGCCGCGATAACCCAGCCGGTTACGACGCTGACGTCACAGATCACGCTCGACATGGGCAACACGGTCTTCGGTGAGCCGTGGCAGGACGCTCTGTGGACGATGAGCCTGGTCCTGCTGATTATCTCGGTCGGGTCGGTTGTGATGGTCCGACTGATCAACCGGCGGAGGATGGCGATATGACCCCGTCCACGCGACTCCTCCGGCGCACCTCACGGAGAACGGTCCTGGCCGACCGGGCCGCCACGGTCGTCCTGTGGGCCACCGGATGCTTCGTCCTCCTCATCCTGGGCGGCATCGTCGTCCACTTCGCGCTGGCCGCGGCGAAGGTCGTCTCGCCAAGCTTCATCTTCGGCGACCCGAGCTCGACCGCCCTGGGCGGCGTCCTGCCGTTGCTGTGGAACTCGGTCTACATGCTCGTTCTGGCGATGCTGATCGCGGTCCCAGTTGGAATCCTAGGCGGTATCTACATGTCCGAGTACGCCGGCGACAACAGGATCACCGGGACGATCCGCTTCGCCCAAGAGGCCGTCAGCTCGGTCCCGTCGATCGTCGTCGGGCTGTTCGGCCTGATCCTGTTCGTGGACTACTTCCACTTCGGCTTCACTGCCCTCGGCGGTGCCTTCGCCCTGACGCTCTTCAACCTGCCGCTCATGACACGCCTGGCCGAACAGGCTCTTCGGGCGGTCCCGCAGGATGAACGCAGCGCCAGCCTGGCGCTTGGCGCGACCAAGTGGCAAACGATCCTCCACGTAGTCCTGCCGCTCGCCATCCCGGGACTGGTGACCGGGGTCATCCTGACCGCCGGCCGAGTCTTCGGCGAGGCGGCCGTGCTCCTGTTCACCGCCGGCATGTCGACGCCGGTCCACTACGACTTCCTCCATTTCAGCCTGACCGACCAGTCATCGCCGTGGAGCCCGTTCAGACCCGCCACCACTCTCTCGGTCTACATCTACTCGCTCCAGTCCGAAGGCCTGAGCGCGTTCAAGGACCAGATCGTGGACGGATCGGCCGCAATCCTCATTTCGATGGTCTTCGTTTTCAACCTGGGGGCCCGCCTTCTGGGCCGCCTCCTGACGAGAAGGCTGACGGCCGCATGAGCACCGGAGAAGAGATGAACTCCACTGCAATCCAATCCGCTCCCCTCCTCCGGCGAGTCGAGGTCGCAGCTACCGCCGAGGTCGACGCGGCCGTAGATGCCGCCGACGCGAAGATCGCGGCCGAGCACGTCAGCATCTCCTACGGCGGCCAGGTCGCGGTCCGCGACGTGTCTCTGACCGTTCAGCCACGCTCGATCCTCGCCCTCATCGGCCCTTCGGGGAGCGGCAAGAGCACGTTCCTGCGCTGCTTCAACCGCATGAACGATCTGATCCCCGGCGCCGCAGTCGAGGGCGAAGTCTGCCTGGACGGCGAGAACGTGATGCAGCAGGACGTCAGCGTGGTGGAGCTGCGGCGTCGTGTTGGGATGGTCTTCCAGAAGCCCAATCCGTTCCCGATGTCCATCTACGAGAACGTCGCCTACGGACCCCGCCGGCGTGGCATGAACAACCGCCGCCAGCTCGACGAGCTCGTGGAGACGAGTCTCAAGCGAGCAGCGCTGTGGGACGAGGTCCAGGGCGACCTGCGCCGCAAGTCTGGCCTGGCTCTTTCCGGCGGCCAGCAGCAGCGCCTCTGCATCGCCCGCGTGCTGGCGACCGAGCCCGAAGTGATCCTCATGGACGAGCCCGCCTCAGCGCTGGACCCGATCTCGACGCTCCGCATCGAGGAGCTGATGCGCGAGTTGCGCGAGGCTTACACGATCGTCATCGTTACTCACAACATGCAGCAGGCCGCCCGTGTGAGCGACATCACCGCATTCTTCACAATGGCGGAGGATCGAGCCGGATACCTGGTGGAGATCGGACCGACGGGTCGCATCTTCACCCGGCCTACGGAGCAGTTGACAGAGGACTACATCTCCGGAAGGTTCGGATGAGCGCACCCAAGAGCGAGGACTCGATCATGAAGTCCCTGGACGACCGGGCCGCAACACCCGCGGGAGGCCAGATCCACGTCGGAAACGCCGCTGCCTTCGAGGACCACGCCACCGCTTCGGCGGACCACGCCACCGCTTCGGCGGACCACGCCACCGCCTCGGCGGACCGCTCGGCCGCATCCGAGGACCATTCGACCGCGTCCGCCGACCGCCATGCCGCCCGAATGCGCGAGAGCCTCGATACCGAGATGCTCGGCGTCAAAGACGGCGTGCTGCGGATGGGGAACTACGTGGAGGAGCAGATCCTCGCCGCTCTTGAGTCAATCGTGCGTCGAGATGCGGTTCTGGCCGCCGAGGTCATCGCCTCGGACGGGCGGATCAACGAAGTCCAGCGAGCCGTCTCGGCGCTCGTAGCCATGACGATCGCAACCCAGGCACCGGTTGCCCGCGACCTCAGGTTCCTGCTGGCCTTGGACCGCGTCACCTACGAGCTGGAACGGATGGGCGACCATGCCGGCAGCGTGGCCAAGCAGGCTCGCAAACTGGCGGGCAACGTCAGCATGGTCACCTACGACGAACTGACTCCGATGGCGAATCTGGCGGCGCGCCAGGTTCGCGACGTGGTCATGGCGCTGGTCGACATCGACGAAGACCGCGCCCGCGAAGTGGCGGCCCGCGACGACGAGATCGACAGGCTGTATCACCAGTGCTTCGACGACGTGCTCGAAGAGATGCGGACCGACCCGGACAAGGTGGACCCCGGGACGCGGATCCTGTTCGCGGCACACTACCTCGAACGCATCGGCGATCGGGTCACCAACATCGCCGAGGATGTCGTCTTCCTGGCCACGGGCGAAGTCGAGGACCTGAACCCGTAGACGTTCGGCTCCCGTGCGGCGCGGCCGCTGGTCAAATCAAGAACCTGCCCTGGACGGCGCGCGCCGGCCGTCGACCTGATAGCCTCTAAGTGGCGGAGCCTCCGCCGGAATCCACGGTCAGGGCGAGGGCGTTCAGGTTTGACCGAGATCACTCTTCTGGGGTTGATAGCGATCTTCGCGCTGGCGGTCACGTTCGATTACATCAACGGCTTCCACGACACAGCCAACGCAATCGCCACTTCGGTGTCGACTCGGGCGCTCAAGCCCGAGCACGCGATCATGCTCTCCGCCACCGCCAACTTCGTCGGCGCCCTGGTCTTCGGTACGGCCGTGGCAGGGACCATCGGTAGCGGCATCGTTCAGGACAATCTGGTGCTGAGCAACGGCTCGGTCGTTCTCATGGCGGCTCTGGCGGGCGCCATCGCCTGGAATCTGATTACCTGGCTGCTGGCGATCCCCAGTTCGAGCAGCCATGCCTTGATCGGCGGCTTGATCGGGGCGGCCTGGGCCTCCTCGGGAGCGGACGCCGTCCAGTGGTCCAACTTCGCCGGCAAGGTGCTCGTGCCGCTTGTGTCGTCGCCGATCCTGGGGCTGATGATCGGGTTTGGGCTCATGGTGCTCCTGCTCAACCTGGTTGGCCGCGCCTTCACCCGCCGGCTGGGTGGCGTCCTGGGTAGAGCGCGCGGGCAGGCCGAACCGGGCGATGGGCCGCCTGACACCGGCACCAGCCCCCACCGGATCAACAATCGCTTTCGACGCCTTCAGATCCTGTCGGCCACATACATGGCCCTGAGCCACGGCTCGAACGACGCCCAGAAGACGATGGGCATCATGACCCTCGCGCTCTTCAGCCAGCATGCCATCCCCGACAAGACCGTTCCGATCTGGGTGATCCTGATGGCCGCCACCGCCATGTCGCTGGGCACGGCCGCGGGTGGCTGGCGCATCATGAAGACGATGGGCCAGAAGGTGGTACGGCTCGATCCCGTCCACGGCTTCGCGGCGGAAACAACGGCCGCCTCGATCATCCTCGGGGCCTCTCACTTCGGAATGCCCGTCTCGACCACGCACGTGATCTCGAGCGCCATCATGGGCGTCGGAACGAGCGATCGGCCCAACGCCGTTCACTGGGCAGTGGCGCGCAGCATCGTCACGGCCTGGATCCTGACGATCCCCTGCACAGCCGTGATTGCCGCGGGATCCTTCTTCGTGCTGCAGATGCTATCCGGGCCGGCAGGCGCGACCCTGCGCCTGTTCGGCGTCTAAGCCGGTTCCGCGCCCGGCGACTCAGGCCACCCCGGGCCGTCGCAGCACGTAGCCCACGCCGCGGACGGTCTCGAGGTAGACCGGATTGGCAGGATCGGTCTCGATCTGCGAACGCAACCAGTGTACGTGGACGTCTACCGTGCGGCTCTCGCCCGCATAGTCGTAGCCCCAGACTCGTTCCAGCAGCTGGTCGCGGGTGAAGACGTGGCCCGCGTTCCGGAGCAGGAACGCCAGCAGTTCGAAGGCCTTGGGCTTGACCGGCAGAACATTTGCGCCCCGGAGCAGACGACGGCCCGCAAGGTCCACCTTGACGGCCCCAAGTTCTACAGTCTCGGCGTCCGGCGTCTGGACCTGCACCTCGGAGCGCCGCAGCAGGGCCCGAATTCGGGCCAGCAGTTCGCGGAAGCTGAACGGCTTGGTGNNGTAGTCGTCCGCCCCCAGCTCCAGCCCAACGACCTTGTCGACCTCGGCATTCTTGGCGGTCAGCATCAGGATCGGCACGCCCGATTCGGCGCGTATGATCCGGCACACTTCGGTGCCACTCAACTCCGGGAGCATCAGGTCGAGCAGGATCAGGTCCGGATGGTGGTGCCGGAACGCTTCGACCGCGGCTCGCCCGTCGGCCGCCTGTACGACCGCGAAACCTTCCGTCTCCAGGCTCTCGGCCAGGGTTTCGCGCAGCGTCCTTTCGTCGTCGACGACCAGGATCGTTCGAGCCATCCCGGATTCCTCCTTCTAGGTCGCCGCCACGGCCTGGAGCTGCTCGATCGCTCGGTCCAGTCGGGCCAGCGTCCGCTCGTAGCCGAGAGCCACCATCGTATCGAAAAGCGGCGGGGTGGCAGTCCGGCCGGTGACGGCGACGCGGACGACCATGAACAGTTCGCCCGCCTTCCAGCCGCGCTCCTCGACCAGCTGCCGGAGTGGCGGCTCGATCTCGTCGGCCTCCCAGCTGACCTCTCCCACACCGGCGATCACACTGCGGGCGGCTTCGAGGCCGGCGATGGTAGTGGCGATGTCCCATCTCTTGGGCACGATGAGTGTGGGGTCCAGCGCAAGCTCATTCACGAACAGGAAGCGAACCAGCTCCCCCACCGCGGCCAGGGTGGGCAACCGCTCCTGGACTACGGGCAACAGCGCTCGCATATCCTCGTCGGCCGGGATCCAATCGATGCGCCCGGCCGCCAGCTCGGCCTCCAGGAATGGGCGCAGCCGGTCGATGAGATCGTCGGCCGAGAGCCTGCGGATCCACTGGCCATTCAGCCATTCGAGCCGTCCGCGGTCGAAGATTGCGCCTGCCTTGTTGACGGCCGAAAGCTCGAATCGTTCGATCAAGTCCGCCAGCGAGAGGACTTCCTCCTCCGTGCCGGTCGACCAGCCCAGCAGGGCCAGGTAGTTCACGAAAGCCTCGGGGATGAAGCCCTGGGCCCGATAAGCCGCGACGGCAGTCTGGCTCTTGCGCTTGCTCATCTTGGTACGGTCCGGGTTCAGGATCAGCGGCAGGTGGGCGAACTTGGGTATAGCCGCACCCATCGCCTCGAAGAGAAGGATGTGCTTGGGGGTGTTGGAGAGGTGGTCTTCGCCGCGAATGACGTGGCTGATGGCCATGGCCGCGTCATCCACCGCCACCGTGAAGTGGTAGAGCGGCGTGCCATCGGAACGCACGATCACCAGGTCGCCGCCGAGAGCGTTCGTGTCGATCTCAACGTGCCCGCGAACGATGTCGTCGAAGGCGATCGTCCGATTGGACGGGATACGGAAGCGCACTACCGGCGTGCGTCCCTCGACCTCGAAGGCGGCCCGATCCGCCTGCGACAGCGCAGAGCAGCGGCCGCTGTAGCGCGGCGTCTCGCGGGCGGCCTCCTGGCGCTTGCGCTCGGCGTCGAGCTCTTCGGGCGTGCAGTAGCAGTAGTAGGCCTTGTCCTCCGCCAGCAGCCGCGTGGCGGCCTCGGTGTAGCGCTCGAGGCGCTGCATCTGACGATACGGGCCGTACGACCCTCGTCCGCCTGGCGGTTCGTCGCCGATGCCTGGCCCCTCGTCCCACTGTATGCCGAGCCAGTGGAGTCCGTTGAGAATGTCCTTCTCGAACTCAACGCTGGAACGCGCCTGGTCGGTGTCTTCCAGGCGGAAGATGAACGTTCCGCCAAGGTGGCGCGCGAACAGGAAGTTGAACAGTGCAGTTCGAGCCGTCCCCAGGTGCAGCGGCCCAGTGGGGCTCGGCGCGATTCGGACGCGAATGCTGGTCACGACGCAAGTGTACGAGGCGGCGGGAGACGCCGGGCGGGCCTCAGCCGAGCAACTCGTCCAGCGGTGCCAGCTCGAATTCCGCAATGGCTTCCGCGACAGGCTGGCCGCGCGGATCGCGGACCGCAGGTCGGTGGTAGCGGGCCATGGCTCGCAGCGCCGCGGCGTCCAGAACGCCAATCTGGCGCAGCGTCTCGACCGAGGCCGCAGAGACCGCGCGGTCGAACCCGGCGCCGTCCTCGATCTTGATCGCAACGCCGGACGGCCGTGCCCGCCCACTTTCCGCACCGGGCAGGATCGCGAAACCTACCAGGCCCTCGGCGCCGCCCTTGGCCAGGATCCGGCCCGGCACGACCTTCATCACCGAAGTGTCGAGTCGGTCTCGCGTGCCGGCCACCATCTCCGGGTAGGCGATCATGGCCTCTCGAACGCGCGCCAGAGCCACGGCCAGGCTATGTCTCGAGTCGGTGGGCCGGACCGCGCTCGGATCGGCCAGCATCGCGAACGCCCGTGCCACCTCCCGCAGTGGGAACGCGTACGTCGGAACGCCACACGCATCGGTGGATGCAACGAGCAGGCCCGGGCTGGTACTGAACGCCCGGGCCACCGTCGCAGCGTAGAGGTGTTGAAGCGGGTGGCTGGGACGCCAGTAGTCCGCCACAGGCCAGCCGTTGAGCTTGCACAGAAGAAGCAGCGAGGTGTGCTGACCGGAGCACATGTGTCGGAGTGGGCCGGGCTTCTCGCCGTCGCCGGCCAACCGAGCGGCGGTCAGCGCGTCGAGCGGGGCCCCGTCCGAGCCGCACGCGAGCGCCTGCTGCGAGATGCCACAGCGACGGTAGAGCGCCTGCAGCGTTCGAACGTGGAGATCCTCGCCGGAATGGGATCCGGCCATGATCGCCAGCTCATAGGCCGCCAGATCGAAGGCTTCGATGCCGCCCGCCTCGACAAGGGCCACGAGCCCGAACGGCTTGACCGCCGACCGGAGATTGACGAGGACGGCCGGATCGCCCAGCATGCGGCGGACCCTGCCATCCACGTCTACTTCGACGATCGAGCCGCGATGGCTGCTCTCGACGACCCCGCCCCGCACCTGGCGAACGAGGACCGGCGGGGTCTTCGCGGAGGCATGGCGTCCGGTCGCGGGACGCTTCGCGATAGCGTGAGATGCCCGAGGCCTCGATATTCCGGCGCCTGGACTCGAAGGCGGGCTGCCCGGCCGCGATGCCGCGACCTTGTTCCTATCCACGCCGGAATTCGGTGACACAAGAGTCTCCAATCGGGAACGCTCCGAGGATACTCCGGTCCGCCCAACCTGGACCGGCGCGCTAGACCTCGCTCACTGCCTCTCCGGAACCGGACGCGACCTAGCGCTGGACTGTCCTGAACGCGGTCCGAGGCTCGGGCAGATCCGCATCGGCGCGTCTCTTTGCAGCGGCTCTGGCAGCGGCCCTTGTGACTCGCAAATGCCACAGGCCGGATAACCCGAGAATGACCGCGCACCCGACGAATACGACCAGCAGGACGACTTGCTCGACGCGGAGCGGTCCGGCAACCTGGGCGTCACGCCAGGTGAACGCAGCAGCGAAGCGGGCCGCCGACCAAAGACAGAGCGCCGTAAGGAAGCGCCGGAAGCCGCTCAATATCAGCCACTCACGCCGCGGCGCCAGACCCGGCCGTACGATCCGCCGCCACCGTCGCACGCGGAGGCGAAGCACCAGCGGGACGAGCAACATGAGCAGGGCCGCGAGCAAGACCAGACCGCCCTCCAGGGCCTGGGAAGGCAACGCGGAATAGGCCGCCCCGGCACTTCCCCACGACCCGGGCCGAACGTATTGGGTAGCCCAGGAGGCGTCTGAGAATTGGCCCTGGCCCGTCCCTCCCAGGATCATCGAGAGCTTCCCCAACCCGAGCCCGACGAGCAGGGGGCCGCTCGCTACGTGCAGCCAGCGAGAGATGGGGGCAGCCAGCAGCAGAGCCACTGCCACCGCGCAAAGAGTCCCGAGCACCACCGCCAGGGTGAGCGCCAGCCCACCCTGGGCGGGATCGGTCAGCAGGCTAGGATCGGGCCGGTAGAAGTCGACGTGCACCAGGCCGTAGCCGAGCCGGCCGCCAACAATCGCGCCGGGAACGGCTCCGAACGCGATCAGAATCAGATCGTCGCGACGGAGTCTTCCAGCGTCTGGCGCCAGGCCCTCGGTGCCCCCCTCAAGGCGCCCGACCATCCGCCCCGCGCCCAGCGCAGCCAGACTGAGCATCAGCAGGATGACGCCCGCCAATGCGAGCGTGTCGAGACGGACGGTCAGCCCGACCAGGGCGATCGTCGGGTCGAAGTCGAGGCGAACGACATCCAGCACGGCCCGCAGTGTACCGGGCGTCGGCGGTTGGAGTCGGCTTGCCGCGGCAACGGCCTCGGTGAGCTCGCCTCAAGCGTCGAGCAATGCCGTGTGTCGGCCAGACGACAGGTCTGCTGTCATCTGAGCGTTCTCTGCGTTCACCTCTTCTGTGGCTTCATTCGTGCGTCGGAGGTGTCGGGCGCAAGCCTCGAGCCAACGAAGGTCGGGGGGATCGCCCGATGTGCGGCGCAAGCCGTTCCGAGGGGGTCGGACGGGCGAAATGCGCCGGCCCCGGCGCTCCGGGGGGACCGGGACCGGCGCACTAACTTCGACAGTGCCGCCGCGCCGATTCCGCCGCGCCCCGCAGTTCGCGAGCTTCCCTACCCCTGTGACTGGCTGACGATTTCGACCAGCGACCTGACCGAGCTCGCGGACGTCGTCAACGCGTTCGTCTCCTGAGCCGTCAGCGCAACTTCGATGATCCGCTCGACGCCCGCGGCCCCGAGCACCAGGGGCACGCCTACGACCAGGCCGTCCAGGCCGTATTCGCCGCGCAGCAGGACGGCGCAGGCCAGGACACGCTTGCGGTCGTTGAGGATCGAGTCGACCATATGGAATACGGAAGAGGCCGGTGCGTAGAAGGCGCTGCCCGTCTGGAGCAGGGAAACGATCTCGGCGCCACCTGTCCGCGTCCGCTGGACCAGCTCCTCAATCCGTTCTGGCTTCATCAGCTCCGGGAGCGGGATCCCCGCGACCGTGGAGTAGCGCGGCAGCGGAACCATGGTGTCTCCGTGGCCTCCCAGCACGAACGCCGAGACATCCGAGGCCGAGACCCCCAGATCCTGCGCGATGAAGGTCCTGAACCGGGCACTGTCCAGCACGCCGGCCATGCCGATCACTCGCTCTCGCGGAAAGCCGCTGGCTTCGAGGGCCACGTGGACCATCGCGTCGAGCGGATTCGTGACCATTATCAGGATCGCGTTCGGCGAGTAGTGGATCGCCTTCTCCACCACCGTCCGGACGATGCCAGCGTTCTTGAGCAGCAGGTCGTCGCGGCTCATGCCGGGCTGGCGGGCCAGACCCGCAGTCACGACGATGATGTCCGATTCGGTCGTGTCGGCGTAGTCGTTGGTGCCGACGATGTACTGATCGTGGTGCTGGAGTGGAGCCGCTTCCGATAGATCGAGCGCCTTGCCCTGAGGCAGCCCTTCGACCACGTCGATCAGGTAGACGTCGGCAACGCCGGCCTCGGCGATCCGCTGTGCCGCGGTGGAGCCCACGTTGCCAGCTCCGATCACGGTTACCTTGCGACGGCAGACTGGCATTCCGAACCTCCGTACCTTCGACGCGAGCGAATGACGGCGTACGCCGGCTCATGGACGATCTTAGGTTCACCGTCGCGTGGCCCGACGGGCCGCGGCTACCTGATGCGGTAGGCGCTACGCGTCAGGCGGCCGCGATCGCCTTCTTCATCTGGTCCAATCGTCCCGCCAGCTCAACCGGCAACTTCGATCCGAATCTGGCGTAGTGCTCCTCGATGGCCGCGGCCTCCTGGGTCCAGGCGGCCAGATCCACCGCCAGCAAGGCATCCAGCTCCGAGGCGGAGATCGGAAGACCTGTAGTGTCCAGCGCACCGGGCGCCGGAAGCAACCCGATCGGTGTCTCAACGGCGTCGTCTTCGCCCGCGCACCGCCCGAAGATCCACTCGAGGACGCGGCTGTTGTCGCCGAACCCCGGCCACATGAAACGGCCCTCCGCGTCCTTGCGGAACCAGTTGACCAGATAGATCCGCGGCAGCCTGGCTCCCGCCCTACGCCCGATCTCGAGCCAATGGGCCCAGTAGTCGGCCATGTTGTAGCCGCAGAACGGCAGCATCGCAAAGGGGTCGAAGCGCAGCTTGCCAATCGTTCCGACGGCAGCGGCCGTCATCTCCGAACTCATGATCGAGCCCAGGAATACCCCGTGTTCCCAGTCGAAGCCTTCGCGGACCAGCGGCACGACCGTAGTGCGGCGGCCGCCGAACATGATCGCGTCGATTGGGACGCCGGCCGGATCCTCCCAATCCGGCGATATCGCCGGGTCCTGGCTGGCCGGAGCGGTGAAGCGCGCGTTTGCATGGGCCGCGGGCCGGCCACAGTCGGGGGTCCAGTCCTGACCGGTCCAGTCGATCAGGTGGGCGGGCGGCTCATCGCTCAGGCCCTCCCACCACACGTCGCCCTCGTCCGTGAGGCCGCAGTTGGTGTAAATGCAGTTGGCTCGGAGGGTGCGGATGGCGTTGGCGTTCGTGGACATGCACGTCCCGGGTGCCACGCCAAAGAAGCCGGCCTCGGGGTTGATTGCGTACAGGCGCCCGTCCGATCCGAACTTCATCCAGCAGATGTCGTCGCCAATCGTCTCCACCTTCCAGCCCGGGAGGGTCGGTTCGAGCATGGCCAGGTTGGTCTTGCCGCACGCCGAAGGAAAAGCGCCGGCCATGTGCTCGACCCGACCGTCGGGCGAGGTGACTTTGATGATGAGCATGTGCTCGGCCAGCCAGCCCTCGTCGCGAGCGATGACCGAGGCGATTCGAAGGGCGTAGCACTTCTTGCCGAGCAACGCGTTGCCGCCGTAGCCGGATCCGTAGGACCAGATCTCGCGTGTCTCCGGGTAGTGGACGATGTACTTGCTCTCCAGATTGCAGGGCCAGGTGACGTCCTTCTGGCCCGGGGCAAGAGGCGCTCCCACGGAGTGGATCGCGGGCACGAAGTCGCCAGTCCGCACGATCTCGTCCAGGGCGGCCGTTCCCATGCGGGTCATGATCCGCATGTTGACGACGACGTAAGCGGAGTCCGTGACCTCCAAGCCGAGCCGGCCGATTGGCGAGCCGACGGGTCCCATCGAGAATGGGATCACGTACATGGTCCGGCCGCGCATCGAGCCTTTGAATAGACCGGTCAGGGTCGCTCGCATGTCCCGGGGATCGCACCAGTTGTTGGTGGGGCCGGCGTCCTCTTCCTTCTCAGAGCAGATGAACGTTCGATCTTCGACCCGGGCAACGTCCGACGGCACAGAGCGGGCAAGGAAGCTGTTGGGGCGAAGCCTCTCGTTGAGGCGGATGAACGTCCCAGCCTCCACCAGCAGCTCGCACAGGCGCTCGTTCTCCGACGCGGACCCGTCGCACCAATAGACAGCGTCGGGAGTAGTCAGGGCCGCAACCTCGTCCACCCAGCGAACGACTGGATGATCCGCGGGCAGATTGTGCGGTCGCCCTTCGACCCTGACGCCGGCTGTGGCCACGATCTCTCCTTGTCTCCCTGGGCTCGAAGCTGGATCCGCGCTACGCGAATCGGCGAGGCAGCGTTCGCCCCGGTTGCGCCGTTTCTGTCTAGAGTTGCGACGTAATCCAGGGGTAGCGCGAATTGTACCCAAGCGCGCGGTCCGACGCGCGACGACTCGCCCACGAAAGGGCCGACGACGTCCGACTCGTCCCACTGCCCTTTGGGGTCGTAGGCGGGTAGGGCTACGATTCTGGCGTGGGGTCCGCTGGCGGCGGGCGTACAGCCTGTCGGACGGGCCGACAGTGGAGCAGAGGCGTCCCATGATTGCGTTCCTAATAGAACTGGAGAACCGTGTCGGATCCGCCGCCGAAGTCGCGGAGGCGATTGCAGAGCGTGGCATCAACCTGACAGGCGGGGCGGGCTTCGCCTTCGGCGGCAGCGGCCAGCTGGCCCTCACCACCAACGACGAGGCCGCCACGCGACGGCAGCTTCTCAGCCACGGCTACAAGTTTCGCGAGATCGAGCTGGTGCCAGTCACGCTAGCCGACACGCCCGGAACCTTCGCTCGAACCTGCCGAGCTCTCGCTGACGCCGGGATCAACATCGAGGCGGCATTCGCCATGGGAACTTCGGGCGAGCGAAACACCATGGCCTTCGCCGCGGATGATCCCGCACGCGCCCGCTCCATCCTCACCCAGAAGTCGCTAAGCGGCACCGGCCAGTAGGTCCCGTCGCGCTTCGAACCCCAAAGCAGCCGAAGGCCCTGACGAGATCGTCGGGGCCTTCTTCAGTCTCCCCGATAAGCCGCCGATAAGCGGCGGTTGATCGGCCTTTCCTAGAGTTGGGGCAGAGGAGGTTCGAAACGATGCACTCTGCGAGCCGAACGCGCGTCCGGGTCAGAGGGCGGCCCGGCAAGCGCTGGCCGCTAGGCGACCGGCTGAGCTTGACCCCCGCCGGCAGCTAGACAACGGGCGTCGGCTGGGACTCCACCTGGGGCGCCGGCGGCGCCTCCGCCGCCAATGCGTCGACGGGATGGCCGCGCACGTACCAGTGCCTGATGAGGATCGCGACGACAGCCGCGCCGGCGGCGCCCAGACCCACGATCTGCGCCATCGGCACGCCGAAGAAGGTCCAGTCCCAACCGTTGCGCAGAAGCTCGAGAAGACTCCGCTCGAGGCCATACCAGACGAAGTACAAGAGTCCCACGTCGCCCGCGATCAGGAACCGGCCGCGCGCCGTGAAGCGGTTCCACAGCCACAGCATGACGAACACGCCAACCAAGCTGAGCATCGACTCGTAGAAGAAGAGCGGGATGAAGTGGGCGTTGGCCGGCGTTGCCGGGCAAGCGTACTGGGCGACCCGGTTCTGGCACTCGATGGCGATGCCCCAGGGGAGGTTCGTCGGTGGCCCGTACAACTCCTGATTCATGAAGTTGCCCCACCGACCGACGACCTGCGCCAGCAGGATGCAGGGCGCGATGATGTCGCCCCAGCGCCAGAAGTTGACCTTGTAGTGGCGCGTCAGCCAGATCGTGGCCAGCAGGCCGGTGAAGAGCCCGCCATAGATGCCGAGGCCGCTATAGGGCGGCAGCACGATCTGGGCGAGATGGTCCTGGTAGTACGCCCACTGGTCGATGACGTGATAGGCGCGGCCGCCAATGAGCGCGGCCACGGCCATCACGATCAATGCGTCGACGATGATGTCGGTCCGTTCGCCGCGTCGGCGCGCCTCCCGCGTGGCGAGCCACACACCGGCGACGATGGCGACGACATAGGCGATGCCATACCACCGAACCTCGAAGGAGCCGATGGACAGGGCGATCGGGTTGGGCGTGAAATCGATCATGGTCGGTCAGTCTAGCCCGGATCCACGGGTGACGCGCTGCGGACCGCCGGCCCAGCCCGGCTGCCAGCCAAGACCCAGGGCAGGCCAAAGCGGCGACAAGAACCGCAGCGAGCGCACCTGGAGGCGCGGGAATTGAGGCACAGGAGCCAACGCGGGGACGCTCCGGCTGGTCGGGCGCCTCGGCCCATGCCGCGCGCAACGGGGGACGTTCGTATACTGGCCGGGACGCAGGAGCGCCCGGCTGCCCCGCAACCGGAAGCGCCACCGCGTGCCGGATTGGCGGCCAGCCGACCGCCGCACGAATAGCCGGGGAAGCGTCTGCCGATGAACAACGAGCCGTTCTACCTCTTCTTTGGAATCCTCGGCTTGATCGTCGGCGGAATCGTCGTCTGGTTCGTGCTGGCCGAGCATCCATTCGAGGGTCCCGAACTCCGAGGCGGGCCAGTGGACGAGGTGGAGGCCTCGTTCCTCGCGCAGAGGTTGGCAGGTGAGGGTCATCCCATCGAAGAGGAGACCATCGCCCGGCTGATCGAGCTTCATCAGGCCTACTTCGATGGCCGGATATGGGACAGCGTCGCTGCGGCCGAGGCCGCCCGAGTGGATGCCGAGCGGACGCCACAGGTCCAGGAGACGGCGGACCGGGACGTAAGCTAGGAAGGCCACCGGCAGCTGACCCAAGCACCCGTAGGTCTTCGGGCCGCGGGAGTCTCCTAGGCCACCTGACCCGCATGCAACGCAACCGCTCCAAGAGCGAGGCGCCGCAGGGTCACGTTCACAAGACCGACGCTGCGCATGGTCTCCGCCAGCTCTTCGGCTGAAGGGAAGCCCTCGAGCGAGTGCGGCAGATAGGCATACGCGTCACGCCGCTTGAAGGCCGTCCCCACGAATGGCGCCATCCGGCCGAATACGCTCGAATAGACCCGCCCAAAGACCTTCGGTCGAGGCGTCGTGAGTTCCAGGCAGACGACTCTCCCGCCGGGCCGGACGACCCTCGTCATCTCGCGGAAGCCCTGCTCGTAGCTGGATAGATTCCGCAGCCCAAAGGCGATCGTCGCCGCGTCGAACGATCCCGCCTCGAACGGCAGAGCCAGGGCGTTGCCCTCGACGAACTCGATCTGTACCAGATCGCCGTAAGCGCGACGCGCCTCATCGATCATGGCCGGAGCGAGGTCCACGCCGACCACCCGCCCAATCGGGCCGACGGCCATCGCCAGCGCGCAGGTCAGCTTGCCGGTGCCGCACGCCACGTCGACCGCCGAGCCTCCGGACGTGAGCCGCGCGGCGCGAACGGCGGCCCGGCGCCACCGCCCGTCGAGGCCCGCGGTCATGATCGTGTTCATCCGGTCGTACACCGGGGCTATCGAATCGAACATAGAAGCCACACGCGGCTCGGGCACGGGATTGCCGCCTCGGCTGCGCGGTGACTCGTCGCCGGCCATCACCCGATCGCGTTGTCGGCCGGAAGGGGATCCGCGGTCACGAGCCCGAGTTGCCGGAATTGCCGGTCGACGCGTGATCCGGATCACGGCCCGGGCGAAGTGGGCGGCGCTCGAAGGCGCTCGAGAAGACGATCTGGGTTTGGGTCGTGAACACGTGCGGCATGATCTGGATTCTGTGCAGAACCCGCTCTAGATGTCGCGTGTCGGTGGCTCGAACCTTCAGGAGATAGTCCGCCTCGCCGGCGAGGTGG
>PMKN01000074.1 GCA_003158675.1 Chloroflexota bacterium
TCAGCGCGAGAGGCGGGCGACCTGCTCGGCCCGAACTGGCCAAGCAGCCGCCGTAGGGCCCACGCCAGTGCCAGGATCACGACAACCGCAGTGCCAAGTGCTCCAAAGAGCAACGCGATCCCGATCACGTTGACCCCCCTGACTGTCGGTCCGATGTTCCAAGCGGTAGCAAGGGTGGCCGATCAGGCATCCGCGACAGTACTACACGTCACCCGGTGGTCGGGACTCTGCGTGGCGTCCGGGACGTTGGAGTCGGAACTCGATCAGGATTAGAGCCTCCGACCGAATGGGCCGGATCGTGGTGCGCGCTTGACTGCCTTTGACCCGACGCTATTGCTTGGTAGTTGTGTCGGGCGATCTTCGAGAGAGGGGACAATCCCGGGCATAGCGGTGGTTTGCGCTCGACAAGCGGCGCGGCGCATCCTACGGCATCACCACGCAAGAGCGCTCCGCTATGCCGTGGGCACTCCAGACAGATCGATTTCTCGCCGAAACCATACGCGATGGTCGAGCAGGTCGCCGGACTGCCGGTCCAGTCGCTACCATGGGCGCGCGGGGACGAACGGTCGGAGTCAGCATGAATTCGCACGATCGACGGCCGCGACCGGACGAGGCGGGCGGTGCTAGCCCGAACAGCGAGCGCGCCGCAATCGATGGGATAGATGCGCCTCAAGCCCGGTTCCATTGGCTGGACTCGGCCTTCGTCGACGACATGGCCGACGGCGTCGCCTTTAACAGCGCCATCCGGGACGACACCGGGCATATCGTCGACTTCCTCGTTGAGTACGCAAACCAGGCCTTCGGCCGGTTGGTCGATCGCGCGCACGATGAGCTTGTCGGCGGACGAATGCTCGAGCTGTTCCCAGCCTGGGCCGAGGGGCTCTTCAACGTCTGCGTCCAGGCCGTCGAGACAGGTCAGTCACGGACCGGCGAGTCGCTACCCGAACAACGCGGTCTTGAGTGGGCCAACGCCAGGGGCCCCATTCCCAACGTCGAGATCGGCATCAGCAAGCTCGGTGACGGCTGCGCGATATCGCTTCGCGATGTCACGGCCCGACGACGCGTGGAGGACGAGCTGTTCCGGTCGCAGGTCATGCTGCGGTCAGTCCTGGATACCTTCCCGCAGCGTGTCTTCTGGAAGGATCTGAACTCGATCTTCGTCGGCTGCAACGCGGCCTTCGCCCGGAACATCGGCCTGGCCGATCCGTCGGAGATCGTCGGCATCGACGATTTCCGCATCCACGCGCCCGAAGACGCCGAGAGGTACCGCGCCGACGACCGGGAGATCATGCGGAGCGGCATGGCGAGGATCGAGTACGAAGAGCCGATGACCCGATCGGACGGCGCCGACGGCTGGGCGAGGACGAGCAAGGTGCCCATTCGGGACAAGGACGGCCAGGTCATCGGCCTCCTCGGCGCCTACCAGGACATCACCGACCAGAAGCGGGCCCGGGAAGCGCTTCGGGAGAGCGAGAGGTTCCTGGGCAGCGTCATCGAGAACATCCCGGTCATGGTCTTCGTGAAGGACGCCGTGACCTTCCGTTTCGTTCGCCTCAACAAGGCCGGCGAGCGGATGCTCGGCTACCCGCAGGAGCGCCTCATCAACCAGGACAGCTCGGATTTGGTACCTCCGGAGGAGGAGGCGAACTTCCATGCGTCCGATCAGCTGGTTGCGACGACCGGTCAGGTGGTGGAAATCCCCGAGGAAACCATCACCAATCCCGAGCTGGGCCCCATCGTGATGCACACGATCAAGGTCCCCCTCTTTGGCGACGATGGCAAAGTGCGCTACGTGCTCGGCATCTCGGAAGACATCACGGCTCGCCAGGCGGCCGAACAGGGGCGCCGCGAGAGCGAGGCACGCTACCGACACATCATCGACGCGATCACCAACTACATCGTGAGCGTGCGGATCGCGCACGGAACACCGGTCAGCGTGAACCACGGACCCGGCTCGGTCGCGATCACTGGCTACGCGCCCGAAGAGCTCAATGCCGATCCCGACCTTTGGGACAGCCTGGTCCTGCCGGAGGACCGCGAACTCGTCGAGGAGAGCACGCGTCGCATCCTGACCGGCGTACGCATCGCCCCGATCGAATATCGGCTTCGCCGCAAGGACGGAGTCGTTCGCTGGGTCCGCCAGACGCCCGTCCTCCGTTTCGACGCGGACGGCACGCTGATTGCCTACGACGGGCTGATCCAGGACATCACCGAACCGAGGATCCTCCAGAATCAGCTCCTCCAGGCACAGAAGATGGAGGGGATCGGCCGCCTCGCCGGAGGCGTGGCTCACGATTTCAACAACCTCCTCACGGCGATCCTGGGCTACGTCGAGATGTGCCGCACCGATCTGCCGCCCGAACTGCCGCCCGACCATCCTGCCCGGCTCGACCTGCAGGAAGTGACCGCCGCCGGGGAGCGGGCCGCGAGTCTCACCAGGCAACTGCTCACCTTCGCCAGCCGCCAGATCGTCGCGCCAGTCCGTCTGGATATCAGCTCGCTGGCCACCGACTCGCTGAAGATGCTTCAGCGCTTGCTCGGCGACGACATCGAGATCGAGACCTCGCTGGCGAGCGATCTGCGGACCGTCGTAGCCGATCCGGGCCAGATCGAGCAGCTACTCGTAAACCTCACCGTCAACGCCCGGGATGCGATGCCGCGCGGGGGCCGCCTGATGATCGAGGTCGCCAACGAGCTGATCGACCCCGAAACCGCCAAGGCGCACCCAGGCGCGGTGCCGGGGCCACATGTCCTTCTGGCCGTGACCGACACGGGTGAAGGGATGACCGAGGAGGTCCGCTCTCGCCTGTTCGAACCGTTCTTCACGACGAAGGGACTGGGCAAGGGCACGGGGCTCGGCCTGGCCACCTGCCACGGGATCGTGAAGCAACTATCCGGTCACATGGAGGTCCATTCAGAGCCGGGTCAGGGGGCCATGTTCCGAATCCACTTGCCCAGCCAGATCGGCCCGCCCGATCCTCGACCACTCGCGCCATCGGCCCCGCCGGCGTCCGACGGGACCGAGACCGTGCTCGTCGTCGAGGACGAGCCGCGCGTCCGACGGTTGACGGTGCGTTGTCTCCGTGCTCGTGGATACACGGTCCTCGAGGCGGCCAACGGCGCGGACGCGATCCGAGTCGCGCTTCGAACGGGCAACACCATCGATCTGATCGTCAGCGATGTCATGATGCCCGGCATGAGCGGCACCACGCTCCTCCGGGAGTTCTCTATCCTCGCGCCCCGGGCGCGAGCCCTGCTGACGTCCGGCCACGCGGATTCGGCAGTCCTCGATGAGGCGCCCGAGCTGCGCCACGCCTTCCTGGCCAAGCCGTACACGCCGGAACGACTCGCCCGTATGGTTCGCGAGGTTCTGGACGCGCCCGCGGAGTAGTCCAGGCTCCGCGGCGTTCTCCTTGACACAGTAGCGGAGCGGTGCCCGCGTAGCGGAACTCGACGGCCACCGATGGAGGAACTCCGTTCAGATGACCGGTTGGCGCTGCCACTATCGACTAGCTAACCGCCCTGGCCGGGCCTCGTTGCAACTGGGTAGAGCTGCGACGACATCGTCGGAAATGGCTCGCGGCTGAAGATCGCCTCGACTGGGAGGCCGAAGTAATCGGCCGTCCGAAGGGCGAGGTCCAGGCTTGGGTTGTACTCGCCACGCTCGAGGTAGCCCACGGTCTGGTAGTTGACGCCGAGCGCCTCCGCGAGCTGCCCGCGCGAGAGCCCGCGCTCCGCTCGCAGGACGGCTAACCGGTTGTGTAGTAGCGGTTCGATGCGGTTGGCTGGCTTGGCCATCAGATCTCGGCCGGCGGATCGGGCTCGATCCATGCCAATGCTGCAGCGGGCAAGACGGCGAAGATGACGATAGACGCGAGGCCCCACGGGTAGGCGAAACCTGCGTCGAGTGTTATGGGTCTTCCGAGGCCAAAAACCGGGACGGCGAGGGCGCCCTCAACAGCCACGGCTATGGCGATGACAGTGACCCTGTAGCTGAGCACCCAGGCCCTGTCGCGAAGCTGCCGCTGACGTTCGTCGAGTCTGTCGGGCCGGTTAGCTCGGCTCCAGTGAGCCAGTAGGACGAGCGAGCCGCCGACCGCCTGCCCCAAGAGGATGACTACGATCAGGAACCACAGGCCGCCCGAGGCCGAGTTGACCGAGCACCACCACCACCAGGCAAGGAGCATCGGGAGCGCAGCCAGCGTGAGCGCAACGATCACGCGCCGCCGCCTCTGGGAGAGGTTGTCGACCCATGGCTCCCCCGAGGGCATCGATCGCGACACCATTGCAAGTACCTCGTCTGCTAAGTCATGTACAACAGACGATAGTATCTATACAGCGTCTGGTCAACTCACGCCATTGCCGGCGAGCACACGCTGAAGGGCCGCCTCATCGTCAGCGAATGCCGGTGTCGTACTCGAGATCGAGCTGGATAGGCGGTCCGTCCGGGACGGTTACCGAAGTCTCCGCCGCGACTCCCATCAGTCCAGCAACAGGCTGGGGGACGATCTCGTATGTGCCTGGGGCCAGAGGTAGGAAGTAGGCGCCGTCGGCGTCGCTGGAGGCTATGCGAACCTCGCGGCCCGACGGGTCAAGCGCCAGGATCGTCGCTCCCAAGACGGCGCGTATGCATGGGCTCCGTCCTGCTTGTTCGACCGGGCAGGTAGGCCCGGCCCGAACAACGCCGCGAACTCCGGTCGACAGAAGGGGCTCAGCAGTCACGGCAAGCGTGGGCGACGGCGAGGCCGGCGTGACGGGCGGCGCTGGCAGTCTCTGGGACGCCGGCCGTCGATGGAGATCACAGCGTGCCGTCGAACGCCGTCTGACGACGTAACCTAGCCAAGCAGGCG
The DNA here is from genome assembly GCA_003158675.1 of Chloroflexota bacterium. Lineage (GTDB taxonomy): Bacteria > Chloroflexota > Limnocylindria > Limnocylindrales > CSP1-4 > Fen-1039. The sequence goes on from PMKN01000074.1 coordinate 4,851, forward strand.
AAGCCGACAGCAAATCTGGCGGGGGGCCGACAGCAATGAACACCGTTTCTTCTCACTACAGCCGACCGACATCTCGGCGGCGGAGCGTGTTGTACGTCCTCGCGGCGGCAGGTCTTCTCGCCGGTTGTAGCGCGCCGGTTGGCTCTCCCTTGCCAACGCCCGGGAGGCTGGCCTCTCCCGCATCGACTCCATCGACGCAGGTGACGGACTTCCCAACTCCGATGACCGGGCCCAGTGCCGCAGTCCTCACCGGCACGTTCAGACAGACCGGCTCGATGGCTACGCCACGTGTTGCCCAAACCGACACACTGCTCGCCGATGGCCACGTCCTCGTTGCGGGAGGCAGCCCGGACGGTGCGACCCCCCTCGCTTCCGCCGAACTCTATGACCCGGCGACCGGCACTTTCAATCCAACAGGGTCGATGGCCCAGGCTCGCTACTCCGCCGCCGCCGCGCGGCTGCTCGATGGTCGGGTCCTGATTGCTGGCGGGAACGGTCTCATGGCGGGGCAACTTGCAACGGCTGAGCTGTACAACCCGGCGACGGGCAAGTTCGGCCCGGCCGGTTCGATGGCGACGGCTCTTGAGGATGCCACCGCAACCCTGCTCCCCGACGGCCGCGTGCTGATCGCCGGAGGGGATCGCGCCATTCCCGGCGGCAACGGCATCGAGCCCGTCGCGTCTGCCGAGTTGTACGACCCCAAGACGGGCAAGTTCAGCCGGACTGGGTCGATGACCACGCCGCGAGATAGCCAAACCGAAACGCTGCTCCACGACGGCCGCGTGCTCATAAGCGGCGGCACCAGCAGCCAGCCCGAGATGGGGACACAGCTGGCCTCGGCCGAGTTGTACGACCCCAAGACGGGCAAGTTCAGCGCCACCGGATCGATGACGACCCCTCGCGATCAGCACACCGCCACCCTGCTATCCGACGGCCGAGTCCTGATCGCGGGCGGTACCGACGACAACTCGGCCGAGCTATACGACCCGGCGACCGGCACATTCAGCCCGACCGGCTCGATGATCACGGGGCCGATGGGGGGCCATACCGCGACGCTACTGCAAGACGGTCGCGTTCTGGTCGCCGGTGGGTACGACAGCCTCGAGACGCTCTTCATGGCCCAGCTATACGACCCGGCGACAGGCACCTTCAGCGTGACCGGCTCGATGACCGAGCGGCGGGATGGCCAGAACGCAACGCTGCTCAAGGACGGCCGGGTGCTCATGACGGGCGGCGACAGTGACACCGAGCTTGCCTCGGCGGAACTTTACTACCCCACGACTGGCAGTTGAGCCCGTGGCTGCCCGCCGCCCACCCGTAGATCGAACGTCTGGTCGCTCGTGCAGACCGGGAAGGTTAGGTGCCGTTAGGTAATCTCCCGGCGAGGCCTTCCATTACCTGCCCTTAGGCGTGTCGGTGACCCTTGCCAGAGCCTGCGGTCCTCGCCGCGGCCCAGTCCTTTCGGAGCTGGACGATGACGGATCTTTGAGGGGATGGTGGCGACGGGCGCGCCGGCCAGGGCAGCCTGTGTCACGTGAACCGGGTTTCGGATCGAGGCAGCGAGTATCTCGGCCCGGAAGACGAAGCTGAGAACGGAGCTGGCGGTCGGCCCGAACCCGGTCGGCCACAGGGGGCCCGCACTCCGGGACATAGAGGTGCATTCAGGACGTCTTCAGCCCTCGGCCTGCCGAATGGGACCTCGCACGGGAGCCGACATATGGGCGAGGAGGCCGGCATGGCAGACGTGACCGAACCGGGCAGCCGAATGCCAGCACCAGGAGTTGCGGCGGACGCGGCCACCGAAGCCGGATCTCGTCTGAGCCGCCGCCGCTTCCTGAAAGTGGCGGTTGCGGGCGGCGTGGCGCTCGGCGTTTCCTCGCTTGGGTACTGGGGCGTCGAGTCTCATACACGGGCCCGGTCCTCGGCGGCTGCCTCGGCCCCGTCGACATCGGCCCCGTCCACGTCGACGCCGCCCTCGCCCTCGCCTTCCAGCGCGACGGGCTTGCCGCGGCTCTACCGATCACGGCCCGATCTCTCGAGCCCGCTCATCTCATTGACCGTTCCTGGACTCTATGCTGCGGCCGGCCAGCTCTTTCTCACACCGGCCACGGGCCCGGGCCCGATCGTATTCGACAACACTGGGTCCCCTGTTTGGATCCATTCCGTGCCCGGAAAGCGAGTGTTCAACCTGCGGGTTGCGAGTTACAAAGGGGCGCCTGTCCTGACCTGGTGGGAAGGCACGCTGGTCACCGGAACCGGCCACGGCGAGTACGTGTTGGTCGACCAGACCTACAGCGAGGTCGCTCGCGTTCGAGCCGGCAACGGCCTGCAGGGCGATCTGCACGAATTCATCACGACACCCGAAGGTACCGCGCTCTTCACCGCCTATTCGCAACAGGCGACGCCGGGGTCGGGGGCAGAGTCAGGGGCCGTTCCACTGCTCGATTCGATCGTGCAGGAGGTCGACATCGCCACGGGCCGCCTCCTCTTCGAATGGCGTGCCTCAGACCATGTGGCCACGAGCGAGTCGTACGTCGGCCCGTCCGCCGGTCAGGCGTTCGACTACTTCCATGTCAACTCGATTGACGTGGACACGGACGGCAACCTCCTCATCTCGGCGCGCCACACGAGCGCTGTCTACAAGATCGACAGGCGGAGCGGCGAGGTGATCTGGCGGCTCGGAGGCAGGCGCAGCGATTTTGCGATGGGCCCGGGCACGGTCTTCGCCTGGCAGCACGACGCCCGTCGACAGCCGGACGGTTCCATATCGCTTTTCGACGACGGCAGCAACGGGTCGAAACCGCCGACCGAGAGCCAGTCGCGCGGCCTGGTGCTGGACGTGAACGAGTCGACCCACGCCACGACATTGCTCCGCCAATACAGCCACGTCGGCGGCATCCTGGCGACGAGCCAGGGCAGCATGCAGCCCCTGTCGAACGGAAATGTACTCGTCGGGTGGGGCGATCAGCCGTACTTCACGGAGTTCGCGGCCAACGGAAGCGTCGTCATGGACGCGCGTTTGCCGGCCGGTTCGACTTCGTACCGCGCCTTGCGATTCGCGTGGAACGGCCGGCCCGCGGACCATCCCGCAATCGCCATGGAGCAAAGCGATGCCGGCACGACGACGGTCTACGCCAGCTGGAACGGGGCGACGGACGTAGCGACGTGGGTCGTCCTCGGCGGCGACGCGCCGGACGGGCTGGTGGCACTCGGTTCGCAGCCCCGCTCGGGTTTCGAGACGGCGATCGTCGTCCCAGGGCGGCCGCTGCTGGTTGCCGTCAGGGCCCTCGACAGCTCCGGCGCTGTGCTCACGCAGTCGCTGCCGCTCGAGGCAGACTAGGGGCCTTCCAGAATTCGGGCTCGTGACAGGGCCTTCGCCCGGAGCGTCCCTGAGGAGCGTCATTCCTCCCTCCTCGCAGCCCTGGCCGGCCGGTGGCATGATGCCCCCATGAAGTTCCCCGGAAGATGACGCAAGGACAGTCCCTGGACGGGTCGCCGTTCATGGCCGCCTCGAATCGATACGAGGAGATGGCCTATCGGCGGTCGGGCCGCAGCGGGCTCCGGCTGCCGGTGCTGTCGCTCGGCTTCTGGCACAACTTCGGCGGCGCCTCACCGATTGCCACCCAGCGGGCTATCGCCCGTCGGGCGTTCGACCTGGGTATCACCCACTTCGATCTGGCGAACAACTACGGCCCGCCCTATGGCGCGGCTGAGGGAAACGCCGGGCGCATCCTCAAATCCGACTTCGGGCCCTACCGCGACGAACTCGTCATCTCGACCAAGGCGGGTTACGACATGTGGCCCGGCCCCTACGGCGACCTCGGCTCGCGCAAGTACCTGCTCGCCAGCCTGGACCAGAGCCTCAAGCGACTCGGGCTCGATTACGTCGATATCTTCTACTCGCACCGCCTTGACCCCGACACTCCGCTCGAGGAGACGATGGGCGCACTGGATGCGGCCGTCCGGCAGGGCAAGGCGCTGTATGCCGGCATCTCCAACTACCCGCCGGCGGAGACGCGCCGGGCCGCGGTGATCCTGCGCAGCCTGGGCACGCCGCTGCTCATTCATCAGGTGCGCTACTCGATGCTCGTTCGGGAGATCGAGAACGGACTTCTGGACACGTTGGGAGTGGAGGGGGTCGGCTGCATCGCCTTCTCGCCGCTGGCCCAGGGTCAGCTCACGAACCGCTATCTCGACGGCGTTCCGGCCGGATCGCGGGCGACGCATTCCCGGTTCCTCACCGTCGAAGCGGTCCAGGAGAACATGCCACGGGTTCGTGCCCTCAACGAGATGGCCGCCGGACGAGGCCAGACCCTCGCGCAGATGGCCCTGGCATGGGTTTTGCGCGATCCGCGGGTGACCTCGGCGCTCATCGGCGCCAGCTCGGTCGAGCAACTCGAAGACAACGTGAAGGCCCTGCAGAAGCTCGAATTCGAGCCCGAAGAACTCGCGGCGATCGACGGCGTAGTGGCGGGGGGCAACGCAGGCTAGCGACGTCGTCCCCCACCGGGCGAGACCCAGTCGCCCGAGACGCCCCACAGATTCCGCATCCCGCGGATCGGCGAGCCGCCCGTCAGCCGCGATCTCGCATGCCGTGTATGCTTAGTGCCTTCGTGAACGTATGGACGCTACGGTCGGCGTCCCGGTAAAGCACCGCCCGATCTCGAACCACTCCCTCGCCCTGACCGGCCCCGCTGGACAAATACGCGGGTGGGCCACGTCAGGAGCCTCTGCTCTCATGTCTTCGTATCGGCTCGGCTATATGTCCGAGCGTCCTTCTCCGGCTGCGCGCCCCGCGCCGCCACCCGCCCAACCTGCGGCCTCGGCCTCTGGCGCCACTCTGGCCGCGCCCGTTGCCGCGCCCGTGGCCCCGACCTTCGACCGGCTCGGGCTGACGCCCGACCTTCTTCGCACCGTTGCCGCCGAGGGTTACACCGAGCCGACGCCTGTCCAGGCGCAATCCATCCCAATCGTTCTCTCCGGCCGCGATCTCCTGGCCGGCGCCCAAACGGGCACCGGTAAGACCGCCGCGTTC
>PMKN01000086.1:0-4808 GCA_003158675.1 Chloroflexota bacterium
GGCGTGTACATCTCGACCGTCGCCGGGAGGTTCAGGATGATCGGCCGCGAGGGCGTGGGCTGGATCACGTCCATCACGGCGGCGCAGACCTCGACCGCGTAATCCAGTTCGGTGCCGGTGAAGCTCTCGGGCGAGTACTCGTAGCGGATCTGGGTGCCCGGCACTCTGGCTTCCTGCTCGAGGCAGACGCGGGCCGCTTCGACGGCGATCTTCTTGCAGCCTTCCTTGTCGAGGCGGAAGACGACACGCCGCTGCAGCACCGAAACCGAGTTGTAGAAGTGGACGATCGCCCGCTTCACGCCGCGCAGACTCTCGTACGTCCGCTCGATCAGCTCGCGACGGCATTGCGTCAGGACCTGGATCGTAACGTCGTCGGGGATCAAATCTTGCTCGATGAGCTGGCGGATGAAGTCGTAGTCCGGCTGCGACGCCGACGGAAACCCGACCTCGATCTCCTTGAAGCCCATCGCCACAAGCGCATTGAACATCTGCAGCTTGCGGGCCGGGTCCATAGGGTCGATCAGGGCCTGGTTGCCGTCGCGCAAGTCCACGGAGCACCAGGTCGGGGCGTGCTCGATCTGGCGGTTGGGCCACTCGCGATCCGGGAGGCGGAGCGGCAGGGGGCGGAAGGCTGCGTACTTCTCGACCGGCATTTTCTTGGGGCTGGCTGGCACGGGAGGCATTTCGGGTTCCTTCTGGCTCTGTCGCTGCCGCGTTCTTCGGTCCGGTGCGGGCCTGGTGGTTCGCGGGCGGGTTGCGGGGAAACAAAAACCTCCTGCGTAGGCGCAGGAGGCGATCGGCGAGCACCGCGTGGGCGCTCGCCTCAGGTAAGGAGCAGGCTGCTGTCGAAGATCGTCCTGTTCACAGTGTTCGGTAGTTTAGCCTGTGGCGCCGGAATAGGAAACCGCAAGTTGCATGATCGGCCGGCAGGTCGTTTCGCGATCGCTAGCCAGGCGCGAGCGCCCAAGCGCCGGTGGTAGGCTTCGAAGCCACCGCACCGACGAAAGGGACGCAATGCCCGAGCTCTCGCCCGTCTACACGGAGATGCGCGACACGCTGCTGGCGGTCTTGCCCGAGACGAGTTCCATGCGACCCACGGACGAGCTGCCTCACGTCTACGGAGCTGTCGTCGACATCGGGTTCGAACCGCTCTTCACTGTTATCGCGTTCGCAGACGGCACGACGAGCGTCTACGACGCCACGGGTGGCGCCGCCGTCGGTCTGGGCGAAATGGTCGAGTTCCGCGTCTTGAGCCATGGCCTGCTGCGGGCCGTCGAGGCGAACCTGCGTGCCTTCGGGCCCGTCGAGTCGACGCCCGTGCCGCTGTTCGGGCTCGTTCGGATCACCGTCCTTGCGTATGACGGCCGCCTCGGCGTCGAGGTCAACGGGCCGGCGCTTCTGACGGGCAAGCACAAGCTGGCCGCCATCTTCTCCACAGCGATGGCGATCATGTCTCGGGCCCAGCAGCTGACTGAGCAGGGCGCAGGCCGAAAGGGTCCCTCGGCGCCCTAGAAGTGTCGCCTGCTCCAGTGGGCTGGCTCCGGGCGCCTGAGTCCGGCCCCGCGCCTGATACAGCGTCCTTCTGCTTCGCCCGCGCAATCGTGAGCCCGACGAATTAGCGTTGCGGCTTCAAGGCGTCGCGGTCAGGCGCCAGACCTGGAGCGGCGGCAGGTCGGTGCCGGTCACGCCTTTGCCCGGGCCCTCGCCGGTCACGATGAACCCGCCCGGCACCGGGAATACCGCGTTAAACGCCCCGGGGCCGTGCCAGTCCGGGATGGTCCCGGTCGCACCCGAGAAGGCCAGCCGCTGCCATGTCACGCCATCCGACGAGACCCAGATGCCCATGGTCCCGGTGGCGTCGGCCACTCCGGCGGTGATCAGGTGCGTCCCGTCACCCAGGATGAGGTTCGACCCCAGGTTCAAGTTCGGGTCGGGCGACGCCGTCGGTGCTCCGGGGTAGGAAAGTGCCACGTGCCGCCAGGACCGCCCGTCCGTTGACGCCCAGGCTGCGGTGGCTCCGTCGACCTCCACCCCCGGGCCGCCACTCCAGGAGTACCCGACGGCTATCAGGCCAGCCGCGCCGACCCAGATCGACCTGATGTTGGTCTTTCGATTGTCAACCGGCTGGACCGAGGCCTTCGTCCAGGTCAGCCCGTCGGCAGACCACCAGGCCGCTGCAACCGGGTTGACGGCGGTCCACCCGCCGCCCGCGATCTGAACATAGCCGCCGGCGAATTCGCCTCCCAGGACATAGCCTTGGGCTGTGGCCTGCACGGTCGACAAATAGGAGTCCTTGAAGTCGGCGGGGAGCGACAGGCGCTGCCAGGTAGATCCGGTTTCCGAGACCCAGATCACGGGGGTCGTCGCCGGCATCGAGCCCGTATTGTCTATCGAGCCCGTATTCCCTACGGCCACCAACCCGTGGGCACCAACGGCAACGCCCTGGATGCCAGCCCCCGCGAACGCGGACATGTCAGCTTGCTTCCAATCGGTCCCATCGGGCGACGTCCAGATCATGGAAGGCACGATGTAGCACTTCTGCGACTCGCCCTCGTTTCCGCAGGTCGGGGTGCCGGCGCGACCCCAGGCCAGCAGCCCAGAGGGGGTTTGCACCAGACCATCCATCCCCGACTGGACGTCGCCCGATAGGCCCGATGGGACCGATTGCGCGAACACACTTGGGTCGAGCTGGAGCCGGGTCCAGGTGGTACCGTCCGACGAGCGCCACAGGCCTGGCGAATTCGGGGGATTCGCCAGGCCGGCGGCGATGTAGCCGCCGTTCCAGGCGATGACCGTCGAGAAATTGGTGGCGTCGGTGATCTCGCTGGGAGCCGACCAGCTCAGGCCGCCCCAGGCGTCCCCGTTGGGGCTCCGGGTCGGGGTGACGATCGGGGTCTTGGTCGGGCTGGCTACCGGGTTCTCAGTCGGCGGCGCCGAAGCGCTCGAGCTGGCGGCCGGACCGACGTTCGAGCCCCGAGAGACAAGCGTGACACCGGTTAGGACGACGATCAGCGCGACCGCTGCGACTCCCTCGATCCAGGCCAGCCGTCGGGATGGCCATCCGATCCGGGCCGGACGGCGCGGACCGGGGATCCGCTCGGGGATCGAGGCAACTCGCATACGCAGTGCGCTCGGCACCTCACCCGGATCGTCCGCCAGGAGGGCGGCGCGCAGGCCGGTCTCGATTCGATCGTCGATTCGATCGTTCGTCATCGGACTCCTCCCGGCGTGCGTTCGGCGGCTTCGAGAGCCGCCCGCAGACCACGCAACGCATAGTGGAGACGGGACCGAACCGTGCCCTCGCGCTCCCCTGTTCGGGCGGCGATCTCGGCCGGCGTCAGGTCCTCGATGTAACGCAGCACCACGACGATGCGATGGTCCGCCCCGAGGGTCGATAGGGCGCGATGGAGCACCTCCCGCTCGTTGACTTCGCTGAAGGCGTCCGCGCCCGCCAACTCGGGCGAGTCCGCTACGAAGAGCGGACGATTCGAGCGGTTGCGTAGCCGCGCCCGGCAGCCGTTGACCAGGATCCGGTCGAACCAGGCGTCGAACCGATCGCGGTCGCGGAGCTCCCGCCAGTGGAGCCAGGCCTGAACTGCCGCGTCGTGCACCGCGTCCTCGGCCTCGGATGGGTCGCGCAGAATCAAGCCGGCCAGTCGGTAGGCGCGTCCCAGTCGGCCTTCTGTGAACCGTTCGAAGGCTGCTCGGCGTTCGGCCTCCGACCCCGCGGTCGCTTGCTTCCCCACTCGGTCCTCCAGGCGATCGATGCAGATCATGCCCTACAGATGCGGCCCTTGGGGTCCCCGTTCAATCTTCGGTCGAGCCGCCGGATCGTTCCATCGTCTTTTGGCGGGCAGATCATCTTCCCCTTCGCCGCGCCCTGCGAGACGCGGGTCGCCTGCCTCAGGCGAGAGGGACTCCTCCTGGGCAGTCCGGCCGCGCCGACCAAACAAACGTGCACCTTCGAAGCGCGGACGTGCGACCATCGCACCGGAGGAAACATGAGCACCGAGCGCAGGCTCGAGATCAGTGGAATCTCGAAGAGATACGGGCAGACCGTCGCCGTGCAGGACCTCACGTTCGACGTCCATGCCGGCGAGTTGTTCGGTTTTGTCGGGCGCAACGGCGCGGGCAAGACCACCACGATGCGGATCGTACTCGGCGTCCTCGGCGCCGACGCGGGCGAGGTGCGATGGGATGGCGTCCCGCTCGACTTCGCGGCGCGACGCCGGATCGGGTACATGCCCGAGGAGCGCGGGCTGTACCCGAAAATGCGACTGGCCGACCAGCTGGCGTACCTCGGCGAGCTCCACGGCATGACCGGCTCGGCGGCGCGGGTCTCGGCCGTTCGCTGGCTTGATCGCTTTGGCCTGAAGGACAGGGCCAACGACGATCTCCAGGCGCTCAGCCTCGGCAACCAGCAGCGGGTCCAGCTGGCCGCCGCACTGGTCTTCGGTCCGGACGTCCTCGTGCTCGACGAGCCGTTCGCCGGGCTCGATCCGGTGGCCGTCGATGTGATGGCGGGCGTACTCCGCGAGCGGGCCGACGCAGGAGTCCCCGTCATCTTCTCGAGCCATGAGCTCGAGCTTGTCGAGCGAATCTGCGACCGGGTGGGCATCATCGACCGCGGCAAGATGGTCGCGATCGGCACCGTGGACGAACTTCGGGCCGGGGGGCAGGAGCGCCGCTGGATCGACGTTCCCGGGGCCCCGGCCGATTGGGAAGCTGCCGTGCCGGGCGTCCGGCTCGTCCAGGTCGACGGCACGCGTCGGCTCTTCGAGCTCGATCCGGGCGTCGACGATCAGGCG
>PMKN01000086.1:4890-6122 GCA_003158675.1 Chloroflexota bacterium
CTCGTCGTGGTCGGCATCGTTGCCGCGTCGCTGCTCGGCGGCAAGACGAACCCGGTGCGGGTGGGCTTCAACGGCGGATCGCAGGCGCTCGAGCGTTCGTTCACGGCGACGGCCGCGGCCCTGGGTGTGCCCGTGACGGTCAGCGACGTTGCGGACGTCACGGCCGGCAAAGCGCAGGTAACGGCGGGCACGCTCNNGCTCGTGATCGGGTCGGCGACCGCTCCGACGGCAGTGGCGAAGGACGCGATCCCATCGAACGTCGAATCCGCCCTGTCGCTGGCGGCGGAGGCCGCACGCCTCTCCGACGCCGGCCTCTCACCTGCGGCCGTCACCTCGGCCATGGCCCTGGTCCCGGTCCAGCTTCTGGCGCCCCCCAATCCCAAAGACACCCAGAACCTGCTCGCCAGCCTGGCCCTGGGAATAATTCTCTGGATCGCGCTCGGCCAGTACGGGAATCTGGTGGCCCAGGGCGTGGTCGAGGAGAAGGCGACGCGCATCATGGAGATCCTGCTCGCCACGATCCAGCCGAGCCGCCTGCTCGCTGGCAAGGTCATCGGGATCGGCCTAGTTGGCCTCCTGCAGCTCACGATCGTGGGCGCGGCCGCGCTTGTCGCGGTCCATCTGACCAATGTCGCCGCGATTCCGGCCCTCGGCGTGGCCTCGATCNNGCGCCGTCGCCCCGATCTCGATCTTCCAGATCGCGGGGTACCTGCTGATGTACGCCACGCTGCCGAATCCGAGTGGCCCCCTGGCCACGGTGTGCTCGATGCTTCCGCCGTTCGCCCCAATCCTCATGGCCGTGCGGATGGCGGACACCGACGTGCCGTTCTGGCAGGTCGGTCTGGCGGTCGCGCTGACCGTCGCATCCATTGGCGGCCTGACCTGGCTGGCCGGCCGTATGTACACCAACTCAGCCATGCGCATCGGCGCCCGGGTGCGCTTCATGGATGCCTTCCGCGGGTGACGCTCGCAGCCAGGTCCATTTCGTTCAGGCCCACTTGGCCACAGAAGTAGGAGGAATCAGATGCCGTCTCGTGTGGAGGCTCATCCATTCTTGACCCTGATGGCGGTGGTCTCNNGGTTGCAGGCGCCCTCTTCCTCCTGACAAACAGGTAGGAAGAGCCGGCCGCATCGTCCCTGCCAACCAAGCCCGTGTCCAGTGCGCGGGAGCCGCGGTCGAGGCCAAGGTGAAGGACTGGTAGCTAGCCCACTCGACTGAGTGGCTCCGGCGG